>DWYC01000027.1 GCA_019118925.1 Candidatus Flavonifractor intestinipullorum
TCTGACGATGCTAAACCTATTTTAGTGGCCATCCTGTCAATGCACCATGGCTGCGGTGACCATGCACCATTTTAGCGGTTTGGCTGCACCATTCGTGCGGTCTAAGGGCACCGTTTCAGGCGGTGTATTCAGCACAAACCAGCATCAAGGCGGAATTGCCGTCCGGGAAACTGCCTACCACGCGAGTGCGGCGGCGGATCTCCCGATTCAGCCGTTCAATGACGTTATGATGGATATTTGATTCCAATGGATGATAAGTATTTCAGAATTGACCCCAAAAATCTCGGTTTCAAATATGGTGGAGAAATTACATGTGTTGGAATGATTACAAACATAATTGGAGCAGATACCAATCCAGAAGATCCAAAGGACCTATTTGCCGCGCTTCAATTCAAAGTAAACGAAATTCTTAGAACCATCCTACCTACCAACGCTGAAAACTTATGTGTCATTCATCCGATAGCTGTGTTCTATGGTAGATAGAGTATGTTCAATGCGATTACAAAGATAAAGGATGGCCATCTAGAAAATTAGATACAACTGTGCTATAATACTTCTAAACCATCCAATCATCCATCTCAAGCAAAACCCCTGATAGGATGGCCTGGATAGATTTTTGATAGCAAAAGTCCGAATAGACCTTAGGATAAGGATAATCTGCATCAAATAAAACCACGACGAATCAAATCCTCTATACAAAAAAGTTTAGAAATGGATTTAACTCGGCGAGTGGGAATGATTTTAGAGAGGCCGCAAAGCCTTGAAAATCAAGGATTTTTGACCACTTAAACCGCTCTGTGGCAACGATTTGGCAACAGTTTTTCATCCCGTTCCAGCGGTCCCGTTTGCTCTGCATCCGGGCTTTGCCTCCGCCCAAAACAATACGGATGTTCGGTTGCGGACAGAGAAGAAGAGCCGGGGCCACAGCCCCGGCTCTTTTGCGCGCTTTGTGGAGGCGTTTGAAGATATGATTGGAGACGACCACCGCCGGACAGAGTCTCCACGGCTCGCAGTTGGACTGCGGGTCAAAGTCCGGATAGACGCGATCGCCCTGCGTAAACGCGCGCACCAGACTTCACCGCTCTCCAGGGCGCCGCCCTGCAAATGCCTTGGCTATTTCCCCGGCGGGAGATGGCCGCATACACAAATCGTTCTTTTTCTCTGCCCGATAAGTGCCAAAGGACTTCGGCGGCGTCGATGGCGTTGTCCATAGCCGGATATATGACGCAATGGAACAATTGCAGAGCGGCAGGATCACCAGGATACTCAGGACCGAGCGCAAACGTCCCGCTCCATTTTTGAAGCCGGTATGCCGCCCGCGGGGACATGCCTCAATACCCCACGGCCGCAACGCCATACAGGGCCTGCTCCGTGGTAAAGCCCTCATACTCCAGCTGGCTCAGCAGCTCATCCCGGGATAGGGCAAGGAGGTCCACATAACTCTGCGCTGTTTTTGCGGCCTGCTCGTTCCAGTCGGCGCCGCAGTTGTCTGCGGCGAAGGTGGCCTCTTCTGTCGTGAAACCCTCGTATTTCAGCTGTTCAATCAGGCCGCTGTAAGAAAATGCGGTGAACGAGAGAGGTAACTCTCTGCCGTGGACAGGGCGTTTTTCTGCCCCATAGTCAGGGTTGTCCCGGCAGCGGGAGCGGAAGAGGGAGCAACGGAAGGAGCGGCGGGGGACGGGGCTTATGTATATCAGAGGGGGCGCATGACCATGCCGGGAGAGTGCCGGAATTGCTATAAGATTGTCCGCCGGGCCGAGGAGAGCCACTTGTTCATAGACCCGATGTCCGCCTCAAGCAGCTGCTGGGCGGCGTCTGTTGCCGCCCGCTTATCCCGGATCTGAGGTTCATCATACGACTTTCTGCGGCACATCCAACAGGAACAGTGGATTTTCCCCTTGGACAACCGTCCGGCGGCGCCGCGCACCCACGCAAGAACATTCTCTTCTCCTCCGAGCTGACGGAGGATCGTTTTCTTGCGATGGATCACACGTATGCGCTGCTTGCGATAGTAACTGCGGTCTCTGCTCAATTGGACTCACTCCTTGACAGTTCGGGCCGCCTGCAAGAGTCGTCAAGGAAATATGCTCTCTTACAGGCAGCCTATCTGCCGAGAAGAAAAACGGTGATAATCCATCATTTCACCCCCTGTTTAAGCTATTGTATCTCCGCCGGGGATATTAAGCAAGCCTTTTCTGTGCGGCGGACCCATCCGTTTCACACGCCGGGCCGGACTTGACCGGCCGCAAAAGTATGATAAGATAAGGATAACGCACCGGCCGAGGCAGGGCCGGTACCGGGAACACTATGCGAACAGGGAGGGGATCATTCATGAACTATCGGGCGCTGGGGAACACGGGGCTGATGGTCAGCGAGATCGGCCTGGGGGCGGAATGGCTGGAGCGCCACAGTGCGGAGGAAGTCAAAGCGGTGATCGACCGCTGTGAGGCCCAGGGGATCAACGTCCTGGACTGCTGGATGTCGGAGCCCAACGTGCGCTCCAACATCGGCGCGGCCATCGCCGGGAAGCGGGAGCGCTGGATCATTCAGGGGCACTTCGGCTCCACCTGGCAGAACGGCCAGTATGTCCGAACCCGGGACATGGACAAGGTGAAGCCCGCCTTTGCAGACCTGCTCTCCCGCCTGGGCACCGACTACATCGACCTGGGTATGATCCACTTTGTGGATGAGGAGGCCGAGTTCCACCGGATCATGGAGGGGGAGTTCCTGGCCTATGTGAAGGAGCAGAAGGCAAAGGGCGTCATCCGCCACATCGGACTGAGCACTCATAACCCCAAGGTGGGTATCCTGGCCGCCCGGAGCGGGGAGATCGAGATGCTCCTGTTCAGCATCAACCCCGCCTTCGACCTGCTCCCCGCCAGCGAGGACATGAACGACTATTTCTCGGCGGAGCACTACGAGGCGGGCCTGGGCGGCATCCACCCGGACCGCGCCGAGCTCTACAAGCTCTGCGAGCAGCGGGGCGTGGGGATCACCGTGATGAAGGGATATGCCGGCGGCCGGCTGTTTTCCGAGAGCACCTCGCCCTTCGGTGTGGCGCTGACGCCGGTGCAGTGCATTCACTACGCCCTGACCCGCCCGGCCGTGGCCAGCGTTCTGGCGGGTTATGACACCCCGGAGCATGTGATGGCGGCGGTGGCCTATGAGACGGCCTCCGAGGAGGAGCGGGACTACGCCAGTGTCCTGGCGGCTGCGCCCCGCCACGCCTACTCCGGCCAGTGTACCTACTGCGGCCACTGCGCCCCTTGCCCCAGGGGCATCGACATCGCCATGGTCAACAAGCTTTACGACCTTGCGGTGATGCAGCCCCAGGTCCCGGAGTCCATCCGGGCCCACTACCAGGCCCTCAGCGCCAGGGCGGAGGACTGCATCGCCTGCGGGAACTGCGAAAAGCGGTGCCCCTTCGGCGTCCCGGTGATCCGGCGGATGGAGGACGTCAAGGAGCTCCACCTGCTCTGAGGCGTGCGCCTGGAGCGGCCGATACCCGCTGGACTTTTTGCCCGCTTTTCCCCCTTCAGTCAAACAAAAAAGAGCGTGCAATCTTCTTCCGGGATGATTGCACGCTCTTTTTCATTTTTATTCTGCTTGCGGTACAGCCGGCGCCCGCTCCGCCCCGTCGGGAAAGAACCACTGTCTCCACAGGGGCGGCTCCAGATCCAGACACTCGGCATCCGGCACCAGAGGCGGGAGGGAGAGGGCGTGCTGGTCGTAGCGGGTAAAGGAGCCGTTGGACCGGATGTAAATGTGGTCCGCGCCGCTGAGGGCGTCCTGTGCCGAATCCTCGGCGTCGTCCACCCGCGCCGCCCCCCAGGGAGAGCGTGCCCAGATGAAGAAGAAAGTCCGTCATTTCGTTTCCTCCTCCAACTGGTCCAGAAAGGCGCGCAGCTCGTCCAGTTCCTGCCGGTCCAGGCCGTCCCTGGCCAGCGCGGCCACAAAATTCCGCGGCGTGCCGTACAGCCGCTTCAGCACAGACTGGCTGTCAAAGGACAGATATTCCTCCCGGGAGACCAGAGGCGTATACAAGTTGCTTTTTCCCATCCGGTGGACAGATACAAAGCCCTTCTCCACCAGCCGGGTCAGATACGTGTTGATGGTATTGCGGGACCACTGGAAAGAACGCAGCGAGTGATCCAGAGCCAGGCGGGGAACATCCGTACCAAGAGCCCAGAGGGCCTTCATTACTTCCAGTTCTGTGTCGGGCAGTCGTTTCATAGGGCGCTCCTCTTATTTACTTCATTTGTCGTCGGTAAAATTATACTACACAATCCGGCCGGCTCAGTCAAGTTACAGAACAGTAACAACCGCCTTCTCAGGGGCGGGACGAAACCGGCCTGTGGGAACGCCCGCCGGCAGGCGCAAGGCGTTTTCAGCGAAAAGAGACAGAAGTGATTTGCGATGCGCTGAAACATTTTTGCCGCTTCCGCTGTATATAGGGCAGAACAGGAACGCCGCTGTTCTACTCTGTATTATCAGAAAGGATGTTATGCAATGAAAAAGTTATCTGTCCTGGCGTTATGTACCGCATTGGCCCTCTCCGCCTCGGCCACATCGGCTCTGGCGGCGGGAAACGCTCCGGCACTTATTTCGCCCGCCCCTGCGGCGGAGCGGCAGTCCGGTTACGACCTCTATGTGGACGGCAAGGATACCGGGAAAAACGCCTGTATGATGGTTCCCCTGCGGCTCTTTGCGGAGCAGCTGGGCTTCTCTGTGGTTTGGAGCGGTGACGGCACGGTTACCGTCGACGATGGCACGATGCACAGCACCATTACCATTGGAGAGGACTTGTACCAGGCCGTCACCAGCATTGACGGCGCGGAGGGCGCGTCCGCTCCGTTTTCTCTGGGGACGGCGCCTTTTGTCATGGAAGGGACGACTTATGTCCCGCTGGAGCTGTTCGAGGCTCTGCTGGGGAATCTGGAAGGCGGCATGACGCTGGAAAACGGGGTCCTCTCCATCCGCACCGCTCTGGAGGAGACGGAACACAGCGCCCAGATTCCCAGTCCCTTTACCGACTGCGGCTCTCTGCCCGAAGCGGAGAAGCTGGCCGGCTTCCAGCTGAAGATCCCCGGGTCTGTCGGCGGCTCGGACAAGCGCGTTTTCCGCGCGGTTGAACATGATCTGCTGGAAGTGATCTATCAGGATGGAGAGACGGAGACCGCCCGGATCCGCAAGGCCCCCGGCCGGGAGGACGTCAGCGGCGACTATAGAGATTATGCGGATGTTCATACGGTTTCTGTGGCGAACATTCCGGTCACGATGAAAGGCGGACGTGACGGAGTCTCCCTTGCCATTTGGACCGACGGCGGATATACTTATTCCGCTGCGGTGGAAACCCCCATTTCGAGTGATGAAATGGCCCGACTGGTATCTGAAATCCGGTAAGACAGCGTCTGTGGGGCGGGCCGGCGTTTCGGCCTGCCCCCATTTTTTCGAGGCAGGGGGCGTGTAGAGTGGGACGATCTGTTGCATACCATTCACCGATTATTCCGGTGAGAAATCAATTTTATTTCCGGCTTTCTGCTGCGGTACAGAAGGTGGCCGTGCTTTTCGCAGGCAGCACATCTTCGCGGGAAGCGAGCCGGGAAGCCGTCAACCGCGAAGCGGAGCAGATATTGACCGTCTATGGAAACAGTATGCTGCGTTTTGCCTATTCTTATCTCCATAACATGAGCGACGCAGAAGATGTGCTGCAGGAGACCATGGTCCGGTTCTTAAAAGCGGCGCCGGCTTTTGCATCCGAGCAGCATAGGAAGGCGTGGCTCTTGCGCGTAGTGGGAAATTTGAGTAAAAATCGGCTTGCTTACAATAAAATACGGATGGCGGACGAACTGAGGGATGAGCTTATAGCGGAGAACCGGGACGATTTATCGTTTGTCTGGGATGTGGTCAAAGCCCTGCCCGGCGACCTCCGTGAGACAATCCATCTGTTTTATTATGAGGGGTATTCGACCAAACAGATTGCGGATATTCTCCAGAAGAAGGAGGCCACGGTACGCACGCATCTGCGCCGGGGCCGGGAAAAGCTGCGGGAAATTTTGAAGGGAGAATACGATTTTGAAGATAAAATACGATGAGATTATGGAAAAGGTTGAAGTGAGCGGTGAAATGAAGACGCGCATTCTCTCCCGGCTATCCGGAATAGGGCCCGCGCAGAACCCGCGCCCCAAAATCGTGAACTTCTCCGCGCGCCGAAGATATTTGACGGCCGCCTGTCTGGCCGTTCTGCTCCTGGGCTCCATCGCCCTGCCGCAGCTGTGGAACAGCGGGCAGCCCGACCCCGATTATGTAATTAGCGTGCCCCATATTGCCGGGGCCGCATCAGCCGAAGAGTTGTCTGAAATGGTGGGATTTGCGGTGACGGATCTCACGAACCTGCCGTTTGAAATAGATCAGGCCATCTATACCGCCTATGGAGATCAGCTGGCCGAGATTACCTATCAGGGGGACGGCCAGACAGCCACCTTCCGCAAGTCGATGGGAAGGGAGGATAATTCCGGTGATTATACCATATACAGCGCGACCGTTGTACTCCAGCTGAATGGGATGACGGTCACCCTGAAGGGCGGCGGAGAGACGTATACACTGGCCGTCTGGTCCGATGGAGAGTACGCCTACTCATTGAATCTGACCGTGGGTTTGACGGCGGAAGCGTGGAGAGAACTGATTTTGAGCATGACATGTTAAGAAGCATCCTCCCGCTGTCCTGCGGACAGCGGCCCGGCAGGGCGTCCGTTTCAAGGGCGCCCTGCGTGTTTGTTTCCGGGTTCCCCTTTCGCTGTTTTCGGCCTGTGAGGACCATTTAATCCTCGTATCGGCCCTTTTGATACGCAAGGCCCCAGGCTTCCATGGCGCTGATAATAGGGCGCATGGAGTTCCCCAACTCGCTCAAGGCGTACTCCACCCGGGGCGGAACTTCGGGGTAGACCGTCCGGGTGACGATGCCGTCCTCTTCCAGAGAGCGCAGGCTGTCGGTCAGGACCTTCTGACTGATCCCGTCCAGGTCCTTCTTCAGCTCGTTGAACCGCCAGGGCCGGGACAGGAGGTTGCGGAGAATCAATAATTTCCATTTGCTTCCGATGAGCTGCACCGTAGTGGCCACAGGACAGGCCGGAAGTTCCTCTTTGGTACGCATAGAAATGCCTCCTTTAGTGCTGCACGGAGCAGGGATACATTCATTATAGATGCTGCCGTCCGGGTTGGTCAATGGGTTACAAAAAGGTGACCCGGTAATAAAAAAGTGCGTACTTGTGGGCACAAATCGGGCCCGTTATACTGAAGCCGAGGGTCAGGAAAACACCCGACGGCCCAAGAAACTCAAAGGAGGAACCCTATTATGGCACTGAAGAATCTGTTTGGTTGGAGCAGCAAGGCTGCGGACAAGGCCCCGTCCGCCTGTGGGAGCGCCTGCGGCGCCGGCGACAAGCCCGCCGAGCCGTCCTCGGCCTGCGGGGCCGCCGACCCCAAGCCCACCGCCTGCGGGAGTGCCTGCGGCGCCGGCGACAAGAAGTAAGCGCCCGCGCCCCCGCGGGGCAGCCTGCGGGGGCGCACTTCCCAAGGGACGGAGTCTGCTCCGTGGTTTGGGAAATGCGCCCCCCTCTCAAAAAACAAGCAATCAGGAGGTAACTGGAGATGGAATACTTCGCGTTTCAGTGGCACATCACCGACGCGTGCGACCAGCGGTGCAAGCACTGCTACATTTTTGCCGAGGACACCCGCAAGAAGCTGGACGCCATGACCTGGCCCCAGATGCAGGACACCTTTTACAACTGCCTGGACTTCTGTGAGGTCTGCCACCGCCGGCCCTACTTCTACCTCACCGGCGGCGACCCCATCCTGCACCCCAAATTCTGGGACCTGCTGGGACTGATGAAGGTGCACCGCATCCCCTTCACCATCCTGGGCAATCCCTTCCATCTGACCGACAAGGTGTGCAGGCGGCTGAAGGAGTACGGCTGCGAGAAGTACCAGCTCTCCCTGGACGGCCTGCGCCAGACCCACGACTGGTTCCGCAAGCCCGGCAGCTTCGACTGCACCCTGGAGAAGATCACCTGCCTCAAGGGGGCGGGTATCCGGGCGGTCATCATGACTACGGTCTCCGGCGCCAACATCGACGAGATTCCGGCGCTCATCGACACCGTGGTGGCCCACAAGGCGGACGTGTTCGCCTTTTCCCGCTACTGCCCCACCAGCGAAGAGAAGGACGTGGGCATCGAGCCGCTGCGCTACCGGCAGCTCCTGGCCGACTGCGACAGGAAGTTCAAGGAGTACGAGGCCGCAGGCTGTGAGACTTATTTCAACAAGAAGGACCACCTGTGGACTCTGTACGAGTATGAGACGGGCGAGTTCCGCATCCCGGAGAACGCGCAGGAGGGCATGATCTACGGCGGATGCAACTGCGGCAACTGCCATCTGACCATCCTGCCCACCGGCGACGTGTACGCCTGCCGCCGGGTGCTCAGCAGCAAGGTAGGAAATGCGTTCAGCGACCGGCTGGCCGACCTGTGGGTGTGTCAGGTGGAGCAGTACCGGGACTACGCCGGGTTTGAGAAGTGCGCCAAGTGCGAGCTGCTGGCCTGGTGCCGGGGCTGTCCGGCGGTGGCCAGCGGGCGGGACGGAAATTTCTACGCCGCCGATCCCCAGTGCTGGAAGGAGGTGTCCGCATGATCCCCAAAACCATGAACGCTGTCCTGCTCACCGGGCCCACCCCGGCGGAGGAGATCCGGTTGACCGAAGTCCCTGTGCCGGAGGTGCGGCCCGGCTGGGTGCTGGTAAAGGTCAAAGCCTTCGGCCTGAACCACTCCGAGCAGATTTTGCGGCTGGGCGAGATCCGGGCGGACTACATCCAAAAGCCCATCATCCCCGGCATCGAGTGTGTGGGGGAGGTGGCGGACCCGTCGGACAGCCCTCTGGAAGTTGGGCAAAAGGTGGCCGCCCTCATGGGCGGCATGGGCCGGAGCTTCCACGGCAGCTACGCGGAGTACGCTCTGCTCCCCGCCCACCATGTGTTCCCCGTCTCCTCGGATTTGTCGTGGCGGGAGCTGGCCGCCGTGCCGGAGACCTGGTTCACCGCCTGGGGCTCCCTCTTTGAATGCCTGCGCCTGGAGCCCGGGGATACCCTGCTGATCCGGGGCGGCACCTGTGCCCTGGGCTATGCGGCCATCCAGATCGCCAGAGGGCTGGGCTGCCATGTCATCGCCACTACTCACCGGGAGAGCAAGCTCCCCCTGCTGGCGGAGGCGGACGAGGCCCTGCTGGACACGGGGACGCTGGCGGGCCGGGTGTCCGGGGTGACCAGGGCCCTGGAGCTGGTGGGGCCCAGAACCCTCCGGGACACCCTGAACTGTGTGAAGAAGGGCGGTGTAGTGTGCAGCACCGGGATCTTGGGCGGGGTGTCCGTCCTGGACGGGTTCGACCCCATCAAGGACATCCCCAACGGGGGGTATCTCACCGGCTTTTTCAGCAACTATCCCACCCAGCCGGTGATGGACACCATCTTTTCCCTCCTTCGGGATTACCGGCTCAAGCCCCGTGTGGGCGCGGCCTTTGACCTGACCCACATTGCCGACGCCTGCGGGGCCCAGGACAGCGGAATCGTGAACGGAAAGATCGTGGTCACGGTCTGAAATTCAGGGATCTTTGCCGCATGGAGACAGGAAAAGGCGCCGCATCAAGCTGCGCCCGGGCCGCCGTCACCAGATAGATTGGAACGCAAAAAATCGGAGTATCCCGAAGGATACTCCGATGGTCCGAGTGACTGGATTCGAACCAGCGGCCTCTTGAACCCCATTCAAGCGCGATACCAAACTTCGCCACACCCGGATGTATTCTGTTCTGCTGTCTCACGCAGCTTTTATACTATAGCATATGCCAATCCATTTTGCAAGTCTTTTTTTGAAAAAATTTGCCGGAATAGCGATAGGGGGCCGCGGGGGCGCATAGGATGTCTGGAAAAAGGAGGGATGCAGTTTGGCCTCAACCGGCACGATTCTGATCCGTGTGTATACGTCGCAGGCCCGTCTCCCGGTTTCCGGGGCAATGGCGGCCATTCTCCGGCCGGAAACGGGAGGAAAGACGGAGCTCCTGGCCCTGCGCATTACCGACGAGAGCGGAAAGACCGCCCCCGTGCGGCTGGCCACGCCCGGCGTGGACCAGGGAACCAGCCCGGGCGGCATGCCCTACACTCTGGTGACCGTCTGGGTGGAAGCGCCGGGCTACGGCTACCAGGTGGTGGAGGGGGTGGAGGTCTACCCCGGCGTGGAGACCGTTCAGGATGTGGAACTGATCCCCCTCTCCCGGCCGGAGACCATCGGCTCGGCCGACGGAGAGACCACCCACATCACGCCCCCCAATCTCTGAGCAGGAGGTGCGCTCATGCCGCCCATCGTCACGCCTTATATCCCCCAGACCATTACGGTCCACCTGGGCCCGCCCGGCAGCAGCGCGGAAAACGTGACCGTCTCCTTTCCGGACTATGTAAAGAATGTGGCCTCCAGCGAGATTTACCCCACCTGGGAACCTGCCGCTCTGGAGGCCAACATTCTGGCCATCATTTCCTTCGCCCTCAACCGGGTTTATACGGAGTTTTATCCCAGCCGGGGCTATCCGTTTCAGATTACCTCGGAGACTGCCTACGATCAGAAATTCATCAAAGGGCGCAACACGTATGAAAACATCGACCGCATGGTGGATGAGCTCTTCACCACCTATATCCGGCGCCAGGGCTATGTGGAGCCCCTCTCGGCCAAATTCTGCAACGGCACCACCACCACCTGCGACGGGCTCTCCCAGTGGGGCAGCCAGGCTCTGGCCCAGGAGGGCTATTCGGCCATGGACATCCTGCGCTACTACTACGGAGACGACATTGAGCTGGTCACCGACGCGCCGGTGATGGGCCTTCAGCAGTCCTACCCCGGCGCGCCCCTCCGGCGGGGAGACCGGGGGGCGGCGGTGGTCCAGCTTCAGACCATGCTCAACCAGGTGTCCCGGGACTTTCCCGCCATTCCCCGTTTGAGGGAGGTGGACGGCGTCTTTGACGCGGACACGGAGGAGGCCGTGCGGGCCTTTCAGGAGGTCTTCGGCCTGGCGGCCGACGGGGTGGTGGGCCGGGCCACCTGGTATAAACTGGTCTATCTCTACGTGGGCATCCGGGACCTGGCCGAGCTGGCGGGGGAGGGGCAGGACCTCTACGGCGATGCGCTCCAGCGCCTGGACGACGGACAGCTGGCCCCCGGAAGCCGGGGGCGCTGGGTCCGGGTATTGCAGTACATGCTCACCGTGCTGGCCTCGTTTTATAACGACATCCCCGCCCCCGCCCAGGACGGCATCTACGGCGAGGACACCCGTCAGGCGGTTCTGGCCTTCCAGCGCAACCAGTCCCTGCCCCAGACCGGAATCGTGGACGCCGCGGTGTGGCAGGCGCTCTATCAGGCCTACACCGGCATTCGGGACACGGTGGTGGTGGACGGGGAGACGTTCCCCGCGGCCATTTTGGACATTTCATGAGAAGGGGGCGCAGACATGTATGACTTTCCCATCCGGCCCGGCGGGCGCAGCCAGGCGCTTCTGCCCGCCCAGGCCATGTTTCTGGAGCTCTCCCAGGTGTTCCGGGGCCTGGAGCCCGGGCGGGTGGACGGACTCCACACCGGCGCGTCGGTGCGCAATGTCCTCTGGCTCCAGCGAATGCTGGACCAGCCCCAGACCGGCGCGCTGGACGGACCGCTGTTTTTCCGCCTGAGCCACCTGCACCGCCTGACCCGCCGCTGCCGGGGTTAGGAAGAGCGGTTGCATCCGGGGGAAAAATGCGGTAAACTGAATCTGTCCGCCCGGAGGGGCGGACGGCAAAATACAAGAGAGTTTGGAGCGTGATTCCCCATGTCGATGGAACTGGGCCGCACGGGCCGTGCGGAGACGACTGTAACCCCGGACAACACCGCCGCCGCGATGGGCAGCGGCTCGCTGCCCGTATTTGCCACTCCCGCCATGGTGGCCCTGATGGAAGAGGCCGCCGTAAACGCCTGCCGTGGCGCCCTGGACGAGGGCGAGACCACCGTGGGCACCCGGATGGAGGTGAGCCACGACGCGGCCAGCCCCCTGGGCATGGCCGTCCGGGCCGAGGCGGAGCTGACCGCCGTGGAGGGCCGGAAGCTCACCTTTTCGGTGCGGGCCTACGACGCCGCAGGGCCCATCGGCGGCGGCGTGCACCAGCGCTTTGTGGTGACGGCGGAGCGCTTCCTGGCCAAGACCGCCCGGCGGGGGGAGGTGTGAGCCGTGTCCATTGAGAAGTGCCGCGCCTTTTTCCGTGCCCTGGGCCGGGAAGAGGACATTCTGGAGTTCGATGTGTCCAGCGCCACGGTGGAGCTGGCCGCCAAGGCGGTGGGGGTGGAGCCCGCCCGCATCGCCAAGACCCTCTCTTTCCAGGTGGGCGAGGGCTGCGTACTGGTGGTGGCCGCCGGAGACGCCAAGATAGACAACGGCAAGTTTAAGGCCCAATTCCACACCAAGGCCAAGATGCTCACCCCCGAGCAGGTGGAGGAATTCACCGGCCATGCCGTCGGGGGCGTGTGCCCCTTCGCCATTGAGGACCCCCGGACGGTGACCTATCTGGATGTGTCCCTAAAGCGGTTCGAGACGGTCTATCCCGCCGCCGGGAGCTCCAACTCGGCCATTGCGCTCACCTGCGCCGAGCTGGAGGCGTACTCCCACAGCGCCGGCTGGGTGGACGTGTGCAAAAACTGGGCGGAGGCGCCAAAAGCCGAATAAAACGTATCCCGGGCCCGGTGCAGTGCACCGGGCCCGGGATTTTTTGGAAACGCGCGAAGGAGACGCGGGAAAACTCAGCACTCGGGGAGGGAGGCGGCGGCCACGCTCTGACCCACCCGGCGGGCCTTCTCGTCGGGGAGGGTGGGGTTGATCTTGCCGGCGATGTCGGGGTACTCGTCGGCGAGGACCCGCTTGGCGTGCTCCAGGATGAGATCGCCGCCCTTGCCGGACATGACCCGGCCCAGCAGCAGGATGTGCTTGAAGCCGTAGAAGTGGTAGTACAACCGCAGGGCGTGGCCCAGATACACGCCGATGGAGCGGTAGATGGCGGCGGCCCGGTCGTCGTCCTGCTCCATGAGCCCCTGAACCACCTTGAGCTTCTCGGCGGGGGAGAGGGACTCGTCCAGCTGGATTCCGGCGGCGGGGGCCAGCTTGATGACCGAATCCTGAGAGAAGTACTTCACGCCGCAGCCGATGTCCCCCGACCACTCGTCCACCATGGCGGTGGGGGCGGCGTCCACGGGGACAAACGCCAGCTCGTTGAGCCAGCCGGTGATATTGCCCTTCTCGTCCACAAAGCCCACGGCCTCGCTGGTGCCCATGGCGATGCCCAGCACGTTGTTCTCCTCCAGGCTCATGGCCCCCGCCAGGGCGGAGACGTCGCCGTCGTTGGCCACCACGATGGGCACGTCGCCAATCTCCTTGGCGGCCCGGAGGTAGATGTCCTTCACCTTGGCGTCGAACTGGTCCTTGGGGACCTTCAGGAAGAGGGAGGCCACCATGGTGCGGTTGTCGATGTAGATACCGGCGGAGGACACGCCGATGGCGTCCACCCGGGGCATGTGGGCCGCAGCCGACTTGAAGGCGTCCACGATGCCCTGGTAGTGATAATCCGGGTCGGAGTTGGTCTTGGGGAACCAGACGACTTCCTCGGAAAAGACGGGATTGCCGTCAATGACGGCCGAGACCTTCCGGTCGCTTCCGCCGGCGTCGAAGCCGATGCGGCAGCCGTTCATGTGCCGGCCTACGGCCTCGGACTTGCTGACCTCGGCGGGGACGGCGTCGCAGCAGACCACCTCGAAGGGCTTTTCATAGACGCTGGCCATGAAATCCTGGTCGAAATCCCGGCTTCCGCCCTTGGAATAGGCGTTGTGAATGGCCTCGAAAATCGCCCTGTCCCCGGCGAGGTAGACCTTGAAGCCGCCCTTGAGCCACAAAAGGGTCTTGATGATGCGGTCCACATAGTAGAGGTCGGCCTGAGCCATCTCAGGGGTGCCGTGAATGAAGGTCTTGTAGACGGCCACCTGGCCGCCGGAGCGCTCCACGGCGATGTCCAGAGGCTTTTTGGCGTCCTTCAGAAAGGACTGATAGAAGGGAAAGAGCGGGATATAGTTGGGGTCCAGCTCGGGGAGATGCTGTACAGACACGTCGATGCCAAGATGTTTCATGGGGATCCTCCTCCTTAAAAAATCAGCGGCGGAATCGCCCGCTCCCGCCGCGCCGGCGGGGGAGAGAGCCTGTCTTCCCTTATAGGCTATCAGCTTTTTGAAATCTGTCAAGGGACCGGGGGGGAGAAAATGAAAAAATTTTTCAAAATAATCCTTGACGGAAAGAACCTTTCAAAGGTATGATGTACTTGGCACAAAGGGAGCGCCCGGTTGTGCCGCGCAAATATGGCATTTCGAACAAAAGGAAGGCGGAATTGATCATGGATCAGGAAATGAGAGCGCGCCTGCAAGCGCATAAGGACTGGATGGAGGAAGAGCTGGATATCTGCATCAAATTCTGGCTGAAGCACGGAATGGACCCGGTGAACGGGGGCGTGTACACTTGTCTGGACCGGAAGGGCGAGATCTACTCCACGGATAAGAGCGTGTGGATGCAGGGCCGCTGCGCCTGGATGTTCGCCTATCTGTGCCATCAGTACGGGGTGAAGGACGAGTGGCTCGCGGCCAGCAAGAGCTGCCTGGACTTTATGGAAGCCCACTGCATCAACCGTCAGGCGGGCAACCGCATGTACTTTACGGTGACGGCCGACGGAAAGCCCCTGCGGCAGCGCCGCTATTGTTTCTCCGAGGGCTTTTACGCCATCGCCAACGCCGAGTATTACGGCGTGACCGGCGAGCGGGAGTGCCTGGAGCGGGCCCGGGCGGCCTACGAGCTCATCTACAAGCTCAATAACGGCCTCATCAAGGACCCCACCGGCCTGGGCCCCAAGACCATTCCCGAGACCCGCACCGGCCGTGCACTGGCCGACCCCATGATCTATCTGAACATCACCTCGGTGCTGCGCCGGGTGGATCAGGACCCCGACTGGCAGAAGCTCTACGCCGACCGGGCCCACGAGTGCGTGGAGACCATCTTCAAATATCACTATAAGCCCGACCTCCACTGCACGCTGGAGTCGGTGGCCCCCGACGGGACTCCCCGCCTGGAGGTGACCGAGGGCCGGGTGGTCAACCCGGGCCACGACATCGAGTGCTCCTGGTTCCTGATGGAGGCGGCCCGCTACGCCAACGACCCGGAGATTCACGCCACCGCCGTGAAGATTTTCGACCAGGCCTTTGCCGCCGGCTGGGACCAGGAGTACGGCGGACTGCTCTACTTCATCGACTGCCTGGGCAAGCCCACCGAGGCCTATGAGCACGATATGAAGCTCTGGTGGCCCCACGACGAGACCCTGATCGCCTCGATGATGATCTTCCGGGACACCGGCGACGTGAAGTATCTGGAGAAGTTCGAGCAGACGCTGGACTACTGCAAGCAGCACTTCTCCGACCGGGAGTACGGCGAGTGGTACGGCTACCTGCGCCGGGACGGCCTGCCCACCATGCCCAGCACCAAGGGCTCGACCTTCAAGGGCCCCTTCCACCTGCCCCGGATGCTCTCCATGGTGGACGGCATGCTGGCGCAGCTGCTGGCGGAATAAGGGGAGAAGATTATCTTTGCAGAAAGGAGCGGGGGATGGATGGCCTTCAGCAACGTGTTTGCCCAGCTGGATAACGAATACTACCAGCTGACCAGTGCGGAAAAACGGGTGGCGGATTACATTGTAGCGCACCAGAGCCAGACGCAGTACATGTCCATTTCGGAGCTGGCGGAGAAGTGCAATGTAGCCGAGGCCACCATTTCCCGCTTCTGCCGCCGGATGGGGTATAAGGGCTACAGCGCCTTCAAGCTGGCGGTGGCCAACTCCGTCACCGGGCAGGCGGCCGCAGGCGCGGCCGTGCCCGGAGGGGAGGGCGCCGCACTGCCGGGCGGCCCCTATGGGGAGATGCTCAAAACCAACATCGAAGCCATTACTCAGACGGCCAACCTGGCCCGGCCGGAACAGATCCGCCGGGCGGCCCGGATGCTTCTGGAGGCGGACAAGGTATTCTGCATGGGCCAGGGGGGCTCCATGATCATGGCGGAGGAGGCGGCGCACCTTTTCTCCACGGTGCGTCCGGGCTTTTTCCCGGTGAGCGACTCCCACCTTCAGGCCATTCGCTGCGCGCAGCTCACCCGCGGCGATGTGGTGTTTTATTTCTCCTATTCCGGCTCCACCCGGGATTTAACGGACGCGCTGCGCCTGGCCCGGGAGCGGCAGGCGGGAGTCATTCTGGTTACCCGCTTCCCCAAATCGCCCGGGGCCGTCTACGCCGATATTGTGCTCCAATGCGGCTCCAATGAGAGCCCCACCCAGCTGGGGACGGTGGCCGCCCGGATGGCCCAGCTCTTTTTGCTGGATATGCTCTATTACGAGCTCTGCCGGATGGACGAGACGGGCACGGCCGCCGCCCGGAGCCGGGTGGCCCGGGCGCTCTCGGACAAGCACCTGTAAGGAGCGGCGGCTCCCGGCGGGCAGAAATGGTAATTTAATCCAGAAAGAAAAGAAAATTACTTGAAAAAAATTTGCGCGGGCAGAAAGAAAAGAAAATATTTTCAAAACTGCTATTGACAAACCACAATATAGATTGTACAATCTACACAACGGGCCGGGAGAATAAACCGGCGGTTTTAGAAAAAATGGGAGGAAATGATGACATGAAAAATTGGAAAAAAGTCCTTGCTCTTGTCCTCGCCACCGGTATGACGCTGAGTCTGGCCGCCTGCAACGGCGGCGGCTCCACGGCGAGCACTGCGCCCAGCGATACGGGCAGCGGTGAGGGCGGCGGCTCCACCAGCGGCAACGTCTCCATCGAGCTGTGGACCTACCCCATCGGCCAGTTCGGCGATCAGGAGACCCTGGACGGCATCATCGCCGCGTTTAAGGAAGTACATCCCGAGATCGACGTGACCATCCAGCTGCTGGACTACACCAACGGCGACACCCAGGTCACCTCCGCCATCACCGCCGGCACCACCCCCGACATCATCATGGAGGGCCCCGAGCGTCTGGTCTCCAACTACGGCGCCAACGGCCTGATGGTGGATCTGTCCGACCTGTGGACCGAAGAGGCCACCGCCGACATCTCCGCCGTCAGCGAGGCCGTGGTCAACGCCTGTAAGGGCAGCGACGGCGTCTACTACGAGTACCCTCTGTGCATGACCACCCACTGCATGGCCATCAACTACGAGGTGTTCGAGGCGGCCGGCGCCCTCCAGTACATCGACGAGGAGACCCGCACCTGGACCACCGACGACTTCGTGGCCGCGATGGAGGCCGTCCGTGACGCCGCTGCGGCGGGCACCGTGAACGTCATGTTCCCCGGCATCATCTACTGCGGCGGCCAGGGCGGCGACCAGGGCACCCGTGCTCTCGTCAACAACCTGTACTCCGGCACCTACACCAATGCCGAGCACACCGAGTACACCGCCAACTCCCCCGAGAACGTGGAGGCCCTGACCCTCCTGAAGAGCATGGTGGACAACGGCTCCCTGACGGCCGACTCCAGCTTCCAGGCTGCCGACGAGCTGCAGCAGTTCGCCAACGGCACCGCCGCTGTGACCTTCTGCTGGAACGCCTCCAACCAGTCTCAGTATGCCGAGCAGGTTCAGTTCACTCCCTTCGCCATGGCCTTCCCCTCTGACGACGGCGAGCCCGAGCTGTGCGGCGGTATCTACGGCTTCGGCATCTTCGATCACGGCGACGAGGCCAAGATCGAGGCCGCCAAGGAGTTCATCCGCTTCGTGTGCGACGACGCCGAGCAGGGCCCCGAGAGCGTCCGCCTCTCCGGCTTCTTCCCCGTGCGCGATTCCTTCGGCAATGTCTATGAGGGCACCGAGAACGAGGCGCGCATGAGCGAGTTCCAGGTCATGATGCCTTACCTGGGCGACTACTACAACGTCATCGGCGGCTGGACGGAGCAGCGCACCAACTGGTACAACATGCTCCAGCAGATCTTCGTCAGCGGCGCCGACATCCAGACTGCGGCCGATGAGTTTGTCACCGCCAGCAACGCCAACATCTAAGTTTCAGGCTGGAAAACCTTTATGCACTGCTGTGCCCGCTCCCTGTTGAGAGGGGGCGGGCACAGTTCTTATCCCACGGGAGTGGGGGAAGTGTGAAATTTTGTGAAAGAGGGGAGACTTATGGCGCAAAATGCCCCGGCGGTCACCGCCGAGCGGAAGCCCAAAAAGCAACGGCAGTCCCAGTTCTCCGGTATGAGTAAGGCGCTCATCCGGAGAGAGACCATCTCGGCCTATTTGTTCCTGCTGCCCAGCCTGATCTTCTTTGTGGGATTTGTTGTAGTCCCCATGGTCATGTGCGTGGTCTACAGTTTTCTGGACATGGGCCTGGATGTGAGCAGCGCCACCTTCATCGGTCTTGGGAACTATATTGAGATGTTCCAGGACAAGGTGTTCCTGAAGGGCCTGCTCAACACCGCGATTATCGTGGTGGTGGCCGTACCCACGGTAACGGCTTTCTCCCTGTGGGTGAGCTCCGCCATCTATCAAATGAAGCCGGTATCCCGGTCCTTCTTCCGCTGTGTGTTCTACCTGCCGGTGGTCACCGGCACCGTGGCCGTCACCGTGGTGTGGAAGTGGATGTTCAACACCTATAACGGCCTCATCAATCAGGTGTTCGGCACCAGTACCAACTGGCTGGGCAATGAGATGACCGCCATTTGGTGTATCATTCTCATCCTGTTCACCACCTCCATCGGCCAGCCCATCGTGCTCTATGTGGCGGCGCTGGGCAACGTGGACCAGTCCCTCATCGAGGCCGCCGAGGTGGACGGCGCCACCAAGCTCCAGGTTTTCTGGAAGATCAAGTGGCCCCAGATCCTGCCCACCACCCTGTACATCCTGGTCATTACCACCATCAACTCCTTCCAGTGCTTCGCACTGATTCAGCTGTTGACTTCCGGCGGACCCAACAACGCCACGACCACCATCATGTACTATATCTTTGACACGGCCTACAAGTATCAGCGCTTCGGCTATGCCAACGCCATGGGCGTTATCCTGGCCATCATCATCGCGATCTTCTCGGCCATCCAGTTCAAAGTGACCAAGACCGACAATTAAGGGGGTGAGAGGATGAATAACGCGAAAAGCAAACTCGCCGGGACTTCAACCGGCTACAAGTGGCTCTCTGTAGTGATTCTGATCCTGCTGGCCGTCTTCTTCATCTTCCCGCTCTACTGGATCGTCACCGGTTCCTTTAAAGACGCCATCACCATCAACGCCCGTACCCCCCAGTGGTTCCCCCTGGCCCCTACCATGGAGAACTACGCCAAGCTGTTTAAAAACCCGGCCTTCCGCTGGCTGGGCAACACGGTATTCATGGCGGTCATGGCCATGTTCCTGACCTGCCTCACCGCCGCTCTGGCCGGCTATGCTCTGGCCAAGAAGCGGTTCTACGGCCGCGGGCTGCTGTTCACCATTATCATCTGCGCCATGGCCCTGCCCAAGCAGGTCATCGTCATCCCCCTGCTGCAGGAGATGAACATCCTGCACTTGGCCGACAACATCTGGGCGGTGATTCTGCCCACCGTAGGCTGGCCCTTCGGCGTGTTCCTGATGAAACAGTTCTCGGAGACCATCCCGACAGAGATTTTGGAGGCCGCCCGGGTGGACGGCGCGGGCGAGCTGCGCACCTTCTTCAGCGTGGTCTTCCCCATGATTAAGCCCGGCATCGGCGCGCTGGCCATCTTCACCTTTGTCAACTCCTGGAACGACTACTTCCTGCAGCTGATCATGCTGACCAGCCGGGAGAACTGGACCATCTCTCTGGGTATTGCCCGCCTGCAGGGCGAGATGTCCAGCGACTTCGGCCTCATCATGGCCGGCGCGACTCTGGCGGCCATCCCCATTGTGGCGGTGTTCATCGCCTTCCAAAAGTACTTCACCCAGGGCATTGCCATGGGCGCGGTCAAGGGCTAAGAACCTGGCACGTTCACACGGTTTAGAGATACGGAGCCGGAGGGAGCCCGTCCCACGGCGTGGGGCGGGCTCCTTTTATTCAACCAGCGTGCAAACGAAACGAGCAAAGAACGATTTGGAGGAAATTTTCATGAGCGATCTGAAGAAATACTGCGGCGTAATCCCCGCATTTTATGCCTGCTATGATGAGGCGGGCAACATCTCGCCCGACCGGGTGCGGGGACTGACCCGTTACCTGATTGGGGAGGGCGTCAACGGCCTGTATGTGGGCGGCTCTTCCGGCGAGTGCATCTATCAGAGCGTGGCCGAGCGCAAGCTCGTGCTGGAGAACGTGATGGCGGAGGCCAAGGGCAAGGTAGTGGTCATCGCCCACGTGGCCTGCAACAATACCGCCGACAGCCAGGAGCTGGCCGCCCACGCCGAGAGCCTGGGCGTGGACGCCATCGCCGCCATCCCGCCCATCTACTTCCATCTGCCCGAGTACGGCATTGCCCAGTACTGGAACGACATCTCCGCCGCCGCGCCCAACACGGACTTTGTCATCTATAACATCCCGCAGCTGGCCGGCGTGGCCCTCACGCCCTCTCTGCTCGCCGAGATGAAGAAGAACCCCCGCGTGGTGGCGGTGAAGAACTCCTCCATGCCCACCCAGGATATCCAGATGTGGCACGACGCGGGCGTTCTGGTCTTTAACGGCCCCGACGAGCAGTTTATCTCCGGCCTGGCCATGGGCGCCTGCGCCGGCATCGGCGGCACGTATGCCGTCATGCCCAAGCTCTACCGGAAGATCTATGAGCACTTCCAGAACGGGGAGATGGAGGCCGCCCGCCAGGTTCAGTACGAGGCCGACCGCATTATCTACAAGATGTGCGAGGCCCACGGCAACCTCTATGCGGTGCAAAAGGCCATCCTGGCCAAGAAGGGCGTGGAGTGCGGCTCGGTCCGCAAGCCCATGCCCGCGCTGATTGAGAGCGACCAGGCCATTGTGGACCAGGCCGCCGCCATGATTGACGCCGCCGTGGCCAAGTACTGCTGACGGCGCCGGGATATCCAAGTTCAGGAGGCACGATTGCAATGAGAATTTATCTGTCTGAGGACTATAAGGCCATGAGCCGCCGGGCGGCCAACATTATCTCCGCTCAGGTCATCACCAAGCCGGACAGCGTGCTGGGTCTGGCCACCGGCGGAACCCCGGTGGGGGCCTATCAGCAGCTGGTGGAGTGGTACAAGAAGGGCGATCTGAGTTTTGCCGAGATCAAGACGGTGAACCTGGACGAGTATCTGGGCCTCTCGCCCCACCACGAGCAGAGCTACCGCTATTTCATGCAGGTCAATCTCTTCGACCACATTGATATCAAGCCGGAGAACACCCACGTGCTCAACGGCCTCGCCAAGGACCCCCAGGCCGAGTGCGCCGCCTACAACCAGCTCATCCGGGACTTGGGAGGCATCGACCTGCAGCTTCTGGGCATGGGCCACAACGGCCACATCGCCTTTAACGAGCCGGGGGACGACTTCGGTCTGGAGACCCATGTGGTCACCCTCACCGACCGGACCATCGACGCCAACACCCGCTTCTTCGAGAGCCGGGACGAGGTGCCCCGCCACGCGCTGAGCATGGGCATCAAAAACATCATGCAGGCCCGGCGCATCCTCATCGTGGTCAGCGGCGAGGAGAAGGCCGAGACCGTGTGCAAGGCCTTTGCCGGCCCGGTCACCAAGGACGTGCCCGCCTCGGTGCTCCAGCTCCACCCCGATGTGACGCTGGTGGGCGACCGGGCGGCCCTGAGCAAGCTGGTAGAGGCAGGTGTCCCCGTATGCGGCTGACCGGCGCACGTGTTTTCGACGTCCAGGAGGGCTTTGTCCTCCGGGACGTGTGTACGGAGGGTGAACTCCTGTCCGAGACCAGTGTGGACGGCAAAACGGTGGACCTGTCCGGATGCTATGTGATCCCCGGCCTCACCGACCTGCACTTCCACGGCGCCCGCGGCCACGATTTCAGCGACGGCGACGCCGAGGGACTGCAGATCATGGCCGACTACGAGCTCTCCCGGGGTGTGACGCAGATCTGCCCCGCGGGCATGACGCTGCTGGAGGAGCAGCTCATCAAGGTCTGTCGGAACGCGGCGCAGCACCGCCGGACCAGCAGGCACGGCGCGCTGCTGTGCGGCGTAAATCTGGAAGGGCCCTTCCTCTCCTATGCCAAGAAGGGTGCGCAGAACGGCGACTGGCTCCACGCGCCCGACGTGGCCATGCTCCGCCGGCTGGAGGAGGCCTCCGAGGGCCTGGTGAAGCTGGTCTCCATCGCCCCGGAGGAGCCCGGCGCGCTGGAGTTCATCAAAGAGGTGGCCGACGAGGTGGTGGTCTCCATCGCCCACACCACGGCCGACTACGACACCAGCTCGGCGGCCCTGGCCGCCGGCGCCCGGCAGGTGACCCATCTCTTCAACGCCATGCCCCCCTTCAGCCACCGGGCCCCCGGCGTGGTGGGCGCCGCCTTTGACTCCGAGTGCAAGGTGGAGCTCATCTGCGACGGCGTGCATATCCACCCCAGCGTGGTCCGCGCGGTGTTCCAGCTCTTCGGGGCCCGGCGGGTGATTCTCATCAGCGACACCATGCGGGCGGCCGGAATGCCCGACGGCGACTACACCTTGGGCGGCCAGGCCGTGCAGGTCAAGGGCAAATACGCCACGCTGGAGGACGGCACGCTGGCCGGTTCGGTCACCGACCTGATGAGCTGCATGAAGACCGCCGTCTCCTTCGGCATTCCGCTGGAGGACGCGGTGCTGGCCGCGGCCGTCAACCCGGCGCAGGCCATCGGCATCTACAGCCGGGTGGGCAGCATCGAACCTGGTAAGCTGGCCAATCTGGCCGTTCTGGACGAACATCTGGAGCTCAAGGCCGTGATGTGCCTGGGCGAGGTGGTGGGCGGCAGCCTGTAAACCGCCCTTTGGATCGTTTCCCCCGGCGCGCGGCGCCGAACAATCAGGCGTCTCCGTCTTACTCCATTTCCATAGGGCGGAGGGAGCCGTACATAAAGGAGGAAATCCGCCGGGCCGGCGGTGCGGCAGTGTGGAGACCTGTCGTAACGTGCCGGGAGGTTCGCTCTCCCCGCACAAGGGAGTTCCCGCGGAGGCGGGGCTTCTACGGCCCATGCATATGGCAACGGTATCTCTCAAAGGCATCAAGAAGATCTATGACAACAAGGTGACCGCCGTCCACGATTTTAATCTGGAGATCGCGGACAAGGAGTTCATCGTTCTGGTGGGTCCGTCCGGCTGCGGCAAGTCCACCACCCTGCGCATGATCGCCGGTCTGGAGGACATCTCGGAGGGCGATCTGCTCATCGGCGACAAGCGCGTCAACGACGTGGAGCCCAAGGACCGGGACATCGCCATGGTCTTCCAGAGCTACGCCCTGTATCCCCACATGACGGTCTATGAGAACATGGCCTTCTCGCTGAAGCTGCGCAAAATGCCCAAGGACGAGATCGACCGCCGGGTCAAGGAGGCCGCCGAGATCCTGGACATCACCCAGTACCTCCAGCGCAAGCCCAAGGCCCTCTCCGGCGGCCAGCGGCAGCGCGTGGCCATCGGCCGGGCCATCGTCCGCGAGCCCCAGGTGTTCCTGATGGACGAGCCGCTGTCCAACCTGGACGCCAAGCTGCGCAACCAGATGCGCGCCGAGATCATCAAGCTCCGCCAGCGCATCAACACCACCTTTATCTACGTCACCCACGACCAGACCGAGGCCATGACCCTGGGCGACCGCATCGTCATCATGAAGGACGGCTTCATCCAGCAGATCGGCACGCCTCAGGAGGTCTTTGACCACCCCGCCAACATCTTTGTGGCCGGCTTCATCGGCATGCCCCAGATGAACTTCTTCGACGCCCGCCTGGAAAAGACCGGCGAGAGCTATGTGGTCAAGTGCCAGGGCGCCACCATCACCCCCAGCGACAAGATCGTGGCCGGCCTGAAGGCCAACAACGTGGGCAGCAAGGACGTGGTTCTGGGCGTGCGCCCGGTGCACATCTCCTTTGCCGCCAAGCCGGACAGCACCACCATCAAGGGCACCGTGGACGTGTCCGAGATGATGGGCAGCGAGGTCCACCTCCATGTCAACGCCGACGGCAAGGACGTGGTGCTGGTGGTCCCCACCACCGACCTGCCCGAGGAGCACCGGAGCGGCATCCGCTACGGGACCGAGGTCCACTTCACCTTCCGCAACGACCTCATCCACCTCTTCGACGTGGAGAGCGAGAAGAACCTCCTGTAAGAGAACACAAATCAGCGGCGCGCTGCTTAAGAGCAGCGCGCCGCTTTTGTGCGTTTATTCGCCTTTTTCGGAATCAGAGCGGGAGGGAGGAACCACTTTGGGAATGAAGCGCCGCGCAAAGGAACCCTTGCCCTTGCTCCGGACGTAGAAAAAGCCCACCGTGGAGAAGATGACCGCGCCGATAAAATTCACGAACAGATCGGCCATGGTATCGTGCAGGCCGATATCCAGATATCCGCCCAGGCCCAGCGCGGTCTGGGTGCCGTCGCCGTGGATCAGAATCACATCGGTAATGTCCTGCACCGGGATGGCCAGCGTACCGTGGTTGGGGTCCAGCATGACGGTGGAGATGGCGTTGAGCACCGTGTCCTTCTGCATGTCGAACAGAAAGACCTGGTCCATGAAAAACTCAAAGAATTCCCACACCACGCCGATGGTCATGGAGAAGCAGAAGGCGGTCACCGCCATAAAGAAGGGACTCAGGTGGAGGGAGAAGCGCTCATGCCGGTTGAGCAGGTCCACCAGAGAAAAGCCGATGGCGGCGCAGAGGAAGCCGTTCAGGGTGTGGAGAATGGTGTCCCAGTAGGGAAAGATGATGTAGAAAGCCTGAATTTCTCCCAAAATCTCCGCGGAATACGCGAAGAGCAGAATGATGATCTCCAGCGTATCCGGGAGGTCCACCTGCAGCTTGCGCTCGATGAGGGAGGGGAGGAGAAAGAGAATCAGCGTCAGGATACACAGAAAGACGTTCTCATAGTTCCGGTTGAAAAACTGGGCCACCATCACCAGGATGACCGAGGCCCGCAGCAGCAGGTAGACCGCGTTCATCACCTTGGGGTTGGCCACGTGCCGGAAGCCTTTGGGGCGTTTCTTTGGCATAGTTGGCTCCTTTCCGCGGCGCCGGTGGCAAAACGGGCCGCGGACCTAGTATAATCTATTTTGCCCCATTATTCCAGCCCTTGAAAGGAAAATTTCAGCCGGGATTCGGCTCCGGGTCCAAAAAGACGGTCTCTCCGCCCACCCGGGTGCACCCCTCCGGGGCATAGCGCCAGTGGGTGAGGCGGCCGGCGGTGATGAAGTAGCGCAGCGGCTCCGGCGGCGCGGGGGGAAGGCGCGCGATGATGAGGAGCTTGATTTTCATCCGGTGGGGGACGATGGACTTGATGTACACCGACACCCGGTCCCCCTCCCGCACGCCGGGCTGAACTTCCGCCAGTCCGGACAGGTTGGGGGTGAGCTCCACAAAGATGCCGTAGTCTTTGACGCCCCGCACGGTGCCGGGCACCGTCATTCCCGCCTGGAAGGGGGCGGCGTTCTCCGCCCAGGTGCCCAGCAGTTCCCGGTGGGTCAGGTAGATGCGCTCTTCCGCCGGGTCTACGTCCAGCACGGCGGCGAAGATGTCCTGCCCCTCGTGAAAACGCTCCCTGGGGTGGGGGATGCGGGAGACGGAGATGTGTTCCACGCCGATCATGGACGTCACCCCGCAGCCCAGGTCCACAAAGGCACCGAAGGGCTCCATATGGGTGACGGCGGCGGGGAGGACCAGCCCGGGACGGCAGCGGGCGAGCAGGGCGTCCAGGGCCAGGCGCTGGGCCCGCCGCCGGGAGAGCCGGGGGCGGAGAACGCCGTTTTCCTCCTCCAGCGCCTCCACCGTGAAGGCCACCGGACGCCCCACCCGGGAGAGCAGGGCAATGTCCCGGGTGCGGCCCTCGGCGATGCCGAGAGCCCCCTCGGCCCGGGGGATGACCCCACGCACGCCGCCGCCCAGCTCCACCCACAGGTCGTGGGCCCCGTCGCACAGCCGCGCCACGCTCTCCAGCACGGCGCGGCGCTCCATGGCCCGCCGCAGCCCCTCCGGGGAGGCGCAGGCGGCCTGATTTTCCGCGGTATTGAGAAGGTGCCCCTCCGGGGGGAAACAACTTGTCAAATCCACCAGATCCTTTCCGCTCCCAAAAGGGATACTCCCTAAACCATATGCGCTGGGGGAGAGGGAATTGACACGGGCGCGCCGGGAATCTATAATAAAAAGACAAACGGCACAGGCGAGCGAAAGAGGAGGAAAAGCCATGGATGTCCGGGTGGGAGACGTGCTGGAGCTGAAAAAGGACCACCCCTGCGGCAGCCGGGAGTGGCTGGTACTGCGGGTGGGGATGGATTTCCGGCTGCGCTGCCGGGGCTGCGGCCATGAGTTGATGCTCCCCCGAAGCAAGGTGGAGAAGAATATCAAAAAAATCAGACGGACCGAGGAGCCAGAGGCATGAAAGAATTTTGGAGCAGCCGGATCCGGGCTCTGGAGCCCTATACGCCGGGCGAACAGCCCCGGGACCGGAAATGGATCAAACTCAACACCAATGAAAACCCCTATCCGCCCTCGCCCCGGGCGCTGGAGGCCGTCCGCGCCGCGGCGGAGGCCGGGCTGCGGCTCTACCCCGACCCGGAGGCATCCGCCCTGCGGGAGGCGCTGGCGGAGTTTCACGGCCGGAAACCGGAGGAGGTCTTTGTCGGCAACGGCTCGGACGAGATCTTGGCCTTCTGCTTCCAGGCCTTCTTCGGCCCGGAACAGCCGGTGGTCTTTCCCGACATTACCTACAGCTTTTATCCGGTCTACGCGGGTCTGTTCGGCGTGCCCTTCCGGCAGATCCCGCTGAATGAGGACTTCACTCTTCCGGTGGAGCGCTTCCTGGGGGACAACGGGGGCGTGGTATTCCCCAATCCGAACGCCCCCACCGGCATCGCCCTCCCTCTGGCGGAGGTGGAGCGCATCGCCTCGGGCAATCCCCGGGCGGTGGTTGTGATCGACGAGGCCTATGTGGACTTCGGCGCAGAGTCGGCGGCGGCCTGCCTGGACCGGCACCCCAATCTGCTGGTGGCGCGGACGTTTTCCAAGTCCCGGGCCCTGGCGGGGCTGCGGGTGGGCTACGCCCTGGGGAGCGCGAACCTGATCGCCGCCCTGAACTGCGTCAAGAATTCCTTTAATTCCTATACGCTGGACCGGGTGGCCCTGGCTGCGGCGGAGGCCTCGGTCCGGGACCGGGCCTATTTTGAGGAGAGGCGCCGGGAAGTGATGGCCACCCGGACCCGGACGGCGGCCCGCCTGGAGGCGCTGGGGTTTGAGGTCTGCCCCTCCTGCGCCAACTTCCTCTTTGTCCGGCACCCGGACTACGGCGGAAAGGCCCTCTATGAGGGACTGCGGGAGCGGGGAATTCTGGTCCGCCGGTGGGATCAGCGCCGGGTTCAGGACCATCTGCGCATCACGGTGGGCAGCGAGGCGGATATGGACGCGCTGATGGACGCTCTGTCCGCCCTGACGACCCGGCGCTGAGAGGAGGAATTTATACCATGCGCTATGAGGGAAGTATCTACCGTCCGCCGGGAGAGTGGCGGAGCTATCTGCTTCAGGTCACCGTGGGCTGCTCCCACAACCGGTGTACCTTCTGCAGCATGTATAAGGGCAAAACCTTTCATATCCGGCCCCTGGAGGAGGTCTTTGAAGACATCGAGATGGCCCGGGCCTATTATGCCAAGCTGGGCCGGCCCGTCAAGCGGGTCTTTCTCTGCGACGGCGACGCGGTGGTGATGCGCACCGACGCGCTGCTGGCCATTTTAAAGAAGCTCTACGACACCTTCCCGGAGCTGGAGCGGGTGACCTCCTACGCGGGGCCCCGTTCCACCCTGTCCAAGACGCCGGAGGAGCTCCGGGCCCTGCGGGAGGCGGGCCTCTACCGGGTCTATCTGGGCGTGGAGACGGGAGACGACGCCCTGCTCCACACCATCAAGAAGGGGGTAAACGCCCGGGAGATGCTGGAGGCCGGCATCCGCCTGCGGGAGGCGGGGCTGGACCTGTGGGTGATGGTGCTCCTGGGCCTGGCCGGGCCGGGGGAGCCCTCCCGCCGCCACATCCAGGCCACCGCGGAGATGATGAACGCCATGAAGCCCCGGCACCTGTCGGCGCTGACTCTGATGGCGGAGCCCGGCACCGAGCTGGGCGAGCAGGTGGAGCGGGGGGAGTTCCAGCTCATCACCGGGCGGGAAGCCCTGATGGAGACCAAGTGGCTGCTGGAGGGCCTGACGGTGGACCCGCTGCACTTCACCTGCGACCACGCCTCCAACTACCTGCCCCTGAAGGGCGGCCTGCCCGAGGACCGGGCGGCCATGCTCTCGGCCATCGACGCGGCCCTTCAGGATGAGGAGCTCCTGCGCAGCGAGTACGGCCGCGGACTGTAATAAAATGGGAAGAGGGCCCCATCCCACCGGGATGGGGCCCTCTGATTCTGCGGGGCGGTCAGGCGGCCGCCCCGCTCCGGCTATGGATCGCGCTCAGCAGCAGCCGTTGTTGTTGCAGCCGCAGCCGCTGTTGTTGCCGCACCCGCCGCCGTTGCCGCAGCAGCAGCACAGGATGAGAATGAGCACGATGATCCACAGGCAGCCGCCGCCCCAACCATTGTTACAACCCATAATCCAATACCTCCATCCGAGTTACTGTGCCGGTCCGGGGGCGGGATGCCCTCCGTCCGTTCACAGTCCATCCTATGCCGGACGGGGGAGGAGGTGACGGAAAAAATGCGGCCCGGCTGGAAGCCGGACCGCAGGCGGGCGGGGAATCTTCAGACGATGCGGGAGACGCTCACGTTCGCCCGGATGGCGGCGGACGTAACGCCGTCCATGGCGCCGGCGGCCACCAGGGACTCCAGCAGAGTACCTGAGCCGCCTTTTGGCGCGGCGTCCAGAGCAAAATAGGAGAGGTAGGCCACGTGAGCTCGCAGGAAGGGCTGCCCGCTCTGGAAGAGGCTGCACTCTCCGGCGGTGAGGACGCCCTGTTCCTGGGCGAAGGTCAGAGCGGTCTGCCAGGTGAAGTCGGGGGCGCTCCCGCCGTCCTGATAGCCCAGAGCCCGCAGAAGGAAGGTCACATACTCCGCCGCCCCCATGGACCGGGCGGGGCCAAACGCCGGATTTCCGGCGGCATCGGGGCCCACCCCGGCGGTGTAGCCCTTCTGGTAGGCGTAGGCGACATAGCGCTGGGCCCACGCGGGCACGTCGGAAAAGGGACACGCTCCGGTATAGGACTGGGCGGCGGACTCCTCGCCCATCAGGCGCAGGAACATCACCAGGCCCTCCACCCGGGTAGTGGTCTTTTCCAGATCATAGCCCGAGCCGTAGGCGGTGCCCGTCCCGGCGAAGAGGCCCATGGCGCTCAATGCATCGGCCAGGGCGTTGTAGTCGGTGGCGGCGCTGGGGGCGAGGGCGGCCCGGCCCTCCGTGCTGAGGACCGCGGTGGCGCTGGTCACCGAGAGGACCGCAGTGGTGTTCTCCGCCGCCAAATAGCGGTGGCGGAGCTCCAGAGAGGAGCCGGAAGGGAGCACCGTCCCGCTGGTCACATCCACCACCGCGCCGGAGGCGTAGCTGACGGTGGCCTGACCGGCCAGAAGAAGACACCCGGAGCCGGTGGAGAGGGTGAGGGCGTCTCCCTGCTTATAGCGTGCGTCGCTCAGCCCCCCGGCGAGGCCGGACTCCTGCAAAACCTGCTGGTAGACGTCCTGTGTCTCGTCGTCGATGCGGGTCTGAGCCTGGGAGAGCAGGGAGGAGGAGTAGGAGCCGTTCAGATAGCTGAGCGTGACCAGCGGATCCCCTGTGGACCCTGCGGCCAGAACGCCGCCGGCCAAAAGGGAGCCGGCAAGCAGGATGGAAGCGATTTTTTTCATACATCCTCCGAGATGAGATAACTCAGGGTTTGCAGGCTGTCGGAAAAGTGGACGCTCTCCACGCGCACGCCGGACTGCTGCACGTTGAGCTCGGTATTGGTGAAATTCCAGATTCCCTTCACGCCGCAGGCCACCAGCCGTTCGGCCATGGCGGTGGCGGCGGCGCGGGGGACGGTGAGGATACCCACGCTGGCCGGATGCTGGGACAGATAGGACTCGAGCTGGTCGATATGGAGGACGGGGGTGGTTCCGATGGTAGTACCCACCACCTCGGGCAGGACGTCAAAGGCTGCGTTCAGATGGAAGCCGCTGGCCTCGAATTGAAAGCTCTTGATGAGGGCGCGGCCCAGATTTCCGGCCCCCAGGATGACCGCCGTATGCCCCTGGTTCATGCCCAGAATATCGGCGATCTCCCCCAGAAGCTTGTCCACATTATAACCGTAGCCCTGCTGCCCGAATTCTCCGAAGCAGGACAGGTCCTGCCGGAGCTGGGAGGCCGTCAGGCCCATGGAAGCGCCCAGAGCGCTGGAAGAGATGCGTACCACACCGGCCTGGTTGAGATCGGCCAAATGGCGGTAATAGCGTGGAAGACGGCGAATAACGGCCTCCGACACCTTGTGTTTTCTCAAGACGATCACACTCGTTTCCTGCGCGGAGGTTAGAGCGTGCCTCCGCAAGTCTTATTCGTTTCGTTTTTATTGTATCGGATTGCGGTTGGTTTGTCAACTTTTTAACAACCATAATTTAAACTGGCTAGTTTTGAAAGAACCGCACAGAAAGAAAATTTTTTTGAGAAAAGGCTTGCAAAAAAGACGGAGGTGTGCTATAGTGTAAAAGCTGTCTGAGACAGCAAAAGAAAATATATCCGGGTGTGGCGAAGTTTGGTATCGCGCTTGAATGGGGTTCAAGAGGCCGCTGGTTCGAATCCAGTCACTCGGACCAAAAGATAGAAATCCGAACTTAATCTTCCAAGTTGGAGATGGGTTCGGATTTCTTCTTTTTACAGAAAATCTGGATTTAATCCGATAAACGAAAAAAGGCGGGCTTTCCTCGTTGGGTTGAGGAAAGCCCGCCTTTTCGTGTGTAAACATCTCATATAGTAAATGTGTTTTGAAAGTCCCCTTTGGCATAAATATGATTTAGTATTATGTATATCAAGTGCCCGAAGTGAGCACTTGATCGGAGATTGATTCGTTTTATCCAGCTTTAGCTATATGCTGTTTCAGCTGTTGTTCCTCCTTCCACTGGGCAAACTGACGCTGCCCTTCTTCGCTGGCATAAAACTTTTCAATCTCCGGCAGCAGCACACGGGCCAAAGCCTCCATCTCGTGCTGTGGAATCCCGGTGCCGTAGTCATTTACCTTTTTCTTTTTTGCCAAATGGTGTACCTCCATAATAGATTTGCATATACGTACAAAGAAAAAGCCGCCACATATGGCGGTCACAAGTTTTGCTCAATAGGCCGCTCCTTTCTCCCGGAGCCACGGGTATACACATCCAGAACTTCCTTTGGGATACGATCAAGAACCGCCACAGCGTCAGCATAGTCCCGCCGCAGCTTGGCATCGGCCAGCTGCTTTAAAGTGCTTTCCTGGGTCGCTTTCTCTAGGGATTGCTCCAGTTGAGTGTTCTTCTGTTTCAGCTTTTTGTTCTCCATGGTGGTTTCCATAAATGCCACCTGATATTTCTTCATGAGGTTGTACATCCGCTCCACAGCCGGGATATACTGATCCATAAAAGCTGCAATCTCGGCAGCTCTGCTTTTTGCGTTAAAGGCTCCAATACCGGCCAGCAGTTCCTCCAGCTTGGCTTTCTGTTTGAGCAGGAGGGTCATCTCCTTGAACACTCTGGGCGGGATGTGGTCACGTCCGGTCTGGCTGGCACTTTCTCCTCGCTCGAGGTCGGGATATTTCCGTACCATGTGCTCCCAGAACTTGTCCTGCCACTGGGTCAGCTTTTTCTTGTTTCCCACGATTTCCTTGGCGCTGAGCCTGCCATCCACAGTCAGTGGGACAAAAGAAAGGTGCATATGGGGCGTTTTCTCGTCCATATGCACCACAGCGGATATGATTGTTTTGGGGGCTTGGTTTTGCTGGAGAAAGGTCAGCGCCTCTTGGAAATAGGCTCTGATTTCAGATTTCTTCTTTCCCTGAAAGAACTCCGGCGTGGCAGTTACCAAAGCTTCCACGACTCGAACACTGTCTGACCGGGTACGGCAACCGGCTTCTTTGATTTGCCGCTCCGCCTCCGCACGATATTTTCGTTTCGGCTCGATCAGATGGAAATTATACTTACTCCTGCTGATGTCCACATCGGGGTTGCTGGCGTATTTCTCTTTGGTGCGCTCGTTGTGGGCTTCAATATTCCCGATCTCCGGTCCCTTGTACTTGGCAAAACGGAGAATGGCATACTGCGGCTTACTCATATGTTGTCCTCCTTTTTCCGTTTCTCAAATTACTGTGTGAATTGCTATAAAGAGCGTACAGCGGCCAATCAAAGTGTACGTACGTACAGCGTCCGCTCCCCGATATTAGCGCCGCCATTCTTCCGGCTCGTCTTCCGGTACGTACGTACGCATCGAATCACCGGAAAACACCGACATATTATTTCTTACCAGAACCTCAATTCCCAGAAAGCCACGCACCCGCCGTCCGGCGGCATTGGTCACATTGTTACAGTATTCCAGATTGTAGCGGCTCTGGCAGGCGATCAGGGCTTCGCTGAAACTGCGAGGTTTCAGGGCAGGCAGATTGTTCTCGGTGCAGTAAATCTGGTATGCCTCATACAGCTCTTTAGAGCTAGCAGACATATCGGCTTTCCGGC
>DWYC01000028.1 GCA_019118925.1 Candidatus Flavonifractor intestinipullorum
GCTGGCAGGGTGGATGTGGTGTTAGTCCACAACCTGACCCGGATAGGCCGGGAGTGGGGTATGACCCAAAGCTACATTGACCTGCTCACCCGGCACAAGGTAAAGCTCCTGTGCATCCGGGATCGGCTGCTATTCGATGAAAACGGCGCTGCCCCAATTTTGACAATAAAAAATGCGGAGTGTCCTTTGTAGGATACTCAGATCCTATAAGGACACTCCGCATGGTCCGAGTGGCGGGATTCGAACCCACGGCCTCTTGGACCCGAACCAAGCGCGATACCAAGCTTCGCCACACCCGGATTTGCATTAACTGATTATAGCGGAAAGAACCCCGCTTGTCAAGGGCTGATTTTTCCGTCCCGAGTTCCCTCCACCTTTAAAATACTCGCGCGCCCGGCGTAAAAATCTTGTGATTTTTATTGACATTTTCCGCCGGAACATATATAGTTGTCTCGTTCCAGAAAGGGCGTGCCCATCCGCCGGTGGGTACGCCTTTCATGCACACTATGAAATGGGGGAGGATACATGGCTAAAGAGCTGATCCGTCTGTCCGACTGCTTCGTCCAGTTTGACGACGACATCATCTTAGATCATCTCAATCTCTATATTAACGATCATGAATTCTTGACGTTGCTGGGTCCCAGCGGATGCGGAAAAACCACCACACTGCGCCTGATCGGAGGATTTTTAAAGCCCACTTCCGGCGATATATTCTTCGACGGCGTGCGGATCAACGACGTTCCCCCCCATAAACGGGCGGTGAACACCGTCTTTCAGAAATACGCCCTTTTCCCGCATCTCAATGTCTTTGAAAATATCGCCTTCGGCCTGCGCATCCCGCGCACCGATTCCAGTGGGAAGAAAAAGGTGCGCCTGCCGGAGGAGGAAATTCGCGGCCGGGTTCTGGAGATGCTGGAAATCGTCAACCTGAAGGGGTTCGAAAAGCGCTCCATCTCCTCCCTCTCCGGCGGCCAGCAGCAGCGGGTGTCCATCGCCCGGGCGCTGGTGAACGAACCCAAAGTCCTCCTGCTGGACGAGCCTCTGGGCGCGCTGGACCTCCGCCTGCGGAAGGATATGCAGAACGAACTCAAGCGAATTCAGCAGCAGATGGGCATCACCTTTATCTATGTCACCCACGACCAGGAAGAGGCCCTGGCCATGTCCGACACCGTGGTGGTCATGGACGGGGGCAAAATCCAGCAGATCGGCACCCCCGAGGATATCTACAACGAGCCGAAAAACGCCTTCGTGGCCGATTTCATCGGCGAGTCCAACATCATCGACGGCATTATGCGCGCCGACCAGGTGGTGGAGATCTTCAACCGCCGCTTCCAGTGCCTGGACAAGGGCTTCCAGAAGGACGAGGCCGTGGATGTGGTCATCCGCCCGGAGGACGTGGATATCGTCCCAGAGGACCAGGGCCAGCTCCGCGGTACCGTCACCTCCGTCACCTTCAAGGGAATGCAGTACGACATCATCGTGGATTTCTACGGCTTCAAGTGGCTCATTCAGACCACCGACTTCTGTCCGGTGGGCTCCCATATCGGCATCAAAATTGACCCCGACGGGTTCCACGTGATGAAGAAGAGCCAGTACTCCGGACTCTTCGGCGACTACAGCTCCTACAGCGAGGAGTACGAGGAGATCAGCGACGTGGACTACGATCCTGAGGCCGAGGAGGACCAGGAGGGCGGCCATGAAGAATAAGCTCTCCCGCTTCGCCGTACCCTATGTGGTCTGGATGGCCCTCTTTGTGGTCATTCCCATCCTGATGATTGTGGTCTACGCCTTTACCAGCGCAGACGGCACCCCTACCCTGGACAATTTTGCGCGGATTGGGGAGTATTTCCCCGTTTTTGTCCGCTCCTTCAAGCTGGCCCTGATCGCCACACTGGTGTGCCTGCTCATCGGCTACCCCCTGGCCTGCGCTCTGGCCCGGGAGGGGGCCCGTTTCCAGCGGGTGGCGATGATGCTCATCATGCTCCCCATGTGGATGAACTTTCTCCTGCGCACTTACGCCTGGATGTCCATCCTGGAGAATACCGGCCTGCTCAACCGCCTGTTTGGGGCCATCGGATTGTTTGACCTCATCAACTCCCTCTTCGGTACCGACATCGAATACTTTAAGATGATCAACACCCAGGGGGCGGTGGTGCTGGGCATGGTGTACAACTTCCTGCCCTTCATGGTGCTGCCCATCTACTCGGTGATTGTCAAGCTGGACCAGAAGCTCATCGAGGCCGCCCGGGACCTGGGCGCCGACGGCGTCACCGTGTTCCGCCGGGTGACGCTGCCTTTGTCGCTGCCCGGCGTGCTCTCGGGCATCACCATGGTGTTTGTACCCGCGGTGTCCACCTTCGCCATCTCCCAGCTGCTGGGAGGCGGACAGCAGCTTCTGCTGGGCAATCTCATTGAGATGCAGTTTAAGGGCGCGGCCTATAACCCGCAGCTGGGTTCGGCGGTGGCTCTTGTAATGATGGTGATTGTGGTCATCTGTATGACCGTGATGAATCGCTTCGGTGAGGGCGAGGAACAGGCGGTGATCCTGTGAGAACGAAACCTTCCATCTGGAACCGGCTGTTTATCGGCCTGGTGTTCCTCTTCCTGTACGCGCCCATCTTTGTGCTCATCGTCTTTTCCTTCAACGCCTCCAACAGCCGCTCCATCTGGGCCGGCTTCTCCCTGCACTGGTATGTGGAGCTCTTCCAGGACCAGCAGATCCTCGACGCGCTCTACACCACCCTGGCGGTCTCCCTTCTGGCCGCCCTCATCGCCACGGTGGCGGGCACTTTCTCCGCCATCGGCTTTTACAACATGCGCCGGCGCTGGCGCACCCCTCTGATGACCATCAACAACATCCCCATGGTCAACGCCGATATTGTCACCGGCGTGTCTCTGTGCCTGTTCTTTGTGGCCGCCTTTGGCCTGTGGGAGCAGGCCGCCTCCTGGCTCAACGACACCCTGGGCACCGCCCTGCCCGAGCGGCTGTATCTGGGTTTCGGCACCATGCTCATCGCCCACATCATGTTTAATATCCCCTATGTGATTCTCTCCGTCATGCCCAAGCTGCGGCAGATGGACAAAAATCTGGTGGACGCGGCCCAGGATCTGGGCTGCACGTGGATGCAGGCGTTCTGGAAGGTCGTGGTCCCCGAGATCAAGCCGGGTATTGTCAACGGCCTGCTCATCGCCTTCACCATGAGCGTGGACGATTTCGTCATCAGTTACTTTACCGCCGGCTCTTCCACCGCGAACCTGGCCATGCGCATCTACGCCATGACCAAAAAGCGCATCAGCCCGGAGGTAAACGCAGTCTCCACCCTGCTCTTTGTGGCGGTGCTGACCCTTCTCATCATCATCAACGTCCGGGAGGCCCGGCAGGAGAAGGCGGAGGCCCGGCGCGCGTCTCTCTGATTTTTACCCCCCTGGGGTGAAAATAAATTTACTTTACTGGAGGAATGATCCATTGAAGAAACTCGTATCCCTGACAGCGGCTTTCGCCCTGTCCGCCGGCCTGCTGGCCGGCTGTTCCGGAACTGCGTCCGAGCCCGGCTCGGAGGACCGCGTCGTCAACGTGTGCAGCTGGGGGGAATACATCGACGAATCTCTGATTGGTGAATTTGAGGAACAGACGGGTATCCGGGTCAATTATCAGACCGTCCCCAGCAATGAGGAGCTCTACTCCATCTTGAGTATGGGCGGCGCCAATTACGACGTCATCGTTCCCTCGGACTATATGATCTCCCAGCTTATTGAGGAGGACATGCTGGCCGAGCTCAACTATGACAATATCCCGAACTTTTCGAAGATTGACGACCGCTTCAAAAACCTGGCCTACGATCCCGAGAACAAATATACCGTACCCTACGCCTGGGGCACGCTGGGCATCATCTACAACACCTCCAAGGTGGACGGGGAGATCACCAGCTGGGACGCCATGTTTGACACGCAGTATGCCGACCAGGTGCTGATGATCAACAACTCCCGGGACGCCCTGGGCATCGCCCTGCTGGACCTGGGCTACTCGGTGAATACCGACAGTGAAGAGGAGCTTCAGGCCGCTTACCAGCGTCTGGCCGACGCAAAAGAGGCGGGCGTATATCAGGCTTTTGTCATGGACGAGGTCTTTGACAAGATGGAGGCCGGCGAGGCCGCCATCGCCACCTATTATGCCGGCGACTACCTGAGCATGTTGGAGAACAACCCCGACCTGGCCTACGTGGTCCCCGAGGAGGGCTCCAACTGGTTTGTGGACGCCATGTGCGTGCTCAAGGACGCGGAAAACAAGGATGAGGCGGAGGAGTGGATCAACTTCATGTGCTCCACCGAGGCGTCCCTGAAGAACATGGACTACATCTGGTACGCCTCCCCCAATACCGAGGCGCTGGAGCAGTACCCCGCCTACTATGAGGAGCTCTACGGCGAGCCTCTGGATCAGGAGCTCTATGAGATCATGGCCGCGCCTCAGGAGGTGCTGGACCGCTGCGAGGTCTATCTGGTCCGTCCCGCCGAGACCCGCGCCCTCTATAACGATCTCTGGACACAGCTGAGCATTTAATATTTCCCCAAACGATGGGCGGCCCCTTACCTCAGTAAGGGGCCGCCTTTTTATGCTCGGAACCGAGGAAAAAGGGTCGCGCCGGAGGGGTTCCTCCGGCGCGGCTTGATGCGTTTCGTTGAAAGGGTTTACGGACCTCAGGCCGCCGTCATCGCGGTGAGCTGTTCTGTGAGGTTCCGGAGGGATTCCACCTCGTGGGCGGCCTGCTCGGTCAGGCGGGCCTGCTCCGTGGCCTGGGCGGCCGAGAGCGTCTCCAGCTCCGCGGCGAAGTCGGCGCCGCCCGCCTCCACTTTCGCCTGGAGACTGTTGATCACGTCGAAGAGATCCACGTGGCCCTGTACCCGGCCCGCGCCCCACATGAGGCGCTCGGCGGGCTGATTCAATACGTAGCCGGTAAAGTAATCGAAGGTCTCCCGGCTCCAGTCGTAGGCATACCAGTTGTTGTCCACCAGGTAGAGGTACTCGTCCAGCGCGCTCTGGGCGTCCCCGGCCCGGAGGGCCTCCACCGCGCCGTCCAGGGCGTCCAGATTGTTCTGGCTGTGCTGGTGGGGGAAGATGGACTCGTCCTCCCAGGTCAGGCGGACGAACTGGTCCTCCGCATACCGGAAGGCCTCCAGCACCTGGGTATTCAGCGTGCGGCTCTCGGCCAGGAGGGCGTCGGCCTGCTCCGTGTCGCCCGCATCCAGCGCGGCGGCGTAGGCGGCGTTGACCTCCTGCACCCGGGCCCAGGCGGTCTGAGCGGCGGCCTCCGCCTCCTCCAGAGCGGCATTCAGGGCCTCCAGGGCGTTGGAGCCGTCGGCGAGGGTCACGCCGCCGAGGCGCTCCTCATCCATGCTCTCCCGGAAGGCGGACAGCCGCGTGGAGAAGTCCAGGGGGGAGACGGCGCAGTGGTCGTACTCCAGCATGAGCATCCCATACAGGTTGTGGTGGAAGCGGAAGGCCGCCTCGCTGTAGGTGTCGGCGTTGTCGAACTGGGTGTGGTAGTGGGTCTGGGCGAATCCGTCCTGGAGCAGGTTTACCGTGGACGGCACACCGGCAATGGAGAAGGAGAAGTCGTCCGACCAGGTCTGAGTGGGCACGATGATCTCCACGCCGTCCTCATAGACCCCCTCCACGGCCGGGACAGTGGGGGCGAAGTCCTCCAGGAACGTTTTGAGCTCATAGGAGGCGCGGATCTGATCGGCGGTGCTGTCCTCCTTGGCGGGCAGCTCGAAGTTGATGTCGGCCACCACCTTGCCCGCCCACTCCGGGTGAACCCGGAAGATCTGGTTATAGGCCCCGGTGGACCAGTCGTAGCGGGTATTGCTGACCCCCCACTCCTCGGCGGCCAGGGCGCAGAACACCAGGGTCTTTTCCGGCTGGTAGCCGCTCTCCACGATGGCCTTGGCGATGCCCATCATCAGGGCGATGGCGGCGTTGTCGTCCTGGAAGCCGGTGAAGTAGGAGTCGTAATGGGCGCTCATGAGGACCATGGCGTCCGGGTCTTTTCCGGGAATGGTCCCCACGATGTTGTAGGAGGTCCCGTCCAGGCCCACCGTACTGCTGGCCTCCAGCGTGACGGAAAGCTCGTTGGTCCCGGCCTGCGCCATGGCCGCGCGGAGGTTCTCGGCCTCCGTGCGGGAGATGGAGAAGGCGGCGGCGTCCGCCGGACCGCACACGTCCTGGGCATTGAGGGCGTCGGGGCTGACCTCGCTGTAGCCTCCGTCCTGGGCGGCCAGCACCGCCGCCGCCCCGTTCAGGTGGGCCTCATAGGCGGGATAGTTGATCCACCAGTTGTCCCGCTGATTGATATCGATCAGTACCAGCTTACCGGTCACATCCAGGCCCGCCAGGTCGGCCTCGGTGCCCTGTCCGCCGTCGATGACGGTAAACGTCTCGGCCCCATCGGTCTGAAAGTCCGTCTGATAGCCGCCCAGTTCCGTGGTGTAGGACGCGCCGTCTGCCCCGGTGTAGGTGAGCTGCGCCGTCTCAAAGGTCCAGGTGTCCAGCGTAAAGGCGTCTTTGGTCACGTTGGACAGGCCGATGGCCTCCATTTCCGCCTTGAGCAGGTCTCCGGTGTCCAGCTCCGCCTGGGAGCCCGCCGTCCGGTACCCCAGCGCCTCATTGGAGCGGATCTCCTCCAGTTTCCGGGCCAGGTTGTAGGAGTAATCCACGTCCACCTGCTCCAGATAGGCGGTCTGGGCCGCCTCCAGCGTCTGGACGGAGGGGTTCTGCGCGGGGCTCTCCTGAGTCTCCTGCGGGGTGCATCCGGACACGAGCAGCGCCAGCGCCGCGGTCCATGCAAGACATGGTCTGATCTGTTTCACTTATCAACATCCTTTCAAGATTCTACCCGCCGCCCATTTCTATGGCAGAGGGCGCTTCATGATATCAAGAATTTTCAGAAATTGCAAGCCATTTCCCGCAAAATTTTCCTCTTCCTCTCTTCTCCCCGGCGGCGGGAGGCCGTTCAGCCAAAAAAAGACCGCCCGGCGCGCCGAAAAAAGGCGCCGGACGGCCAGAATGTTGGAAGCGTATTACTGACGCTGGAAGCCAAGATAGCGGGTGCCCTGGAAGCTGAGAACCCCCCGGTCCCCCTCCACCAGCATTCCATACTCCCGGTCGGGGATGTGGAGCTCCATGCGGTCGCCGCTCTCCACCTGGAATGTGGCATAATAGGTGGTGCTGGTGGTATAGTGGTCCATCCCGTCCCCGTGGTGGTGATGGTGATGGGACACATCGGAACGTTTGGATACCACCTGGGCCGCCACGGTCAGGCGTGGGGAGTGGTTGTTCCGGTTCCAGCGGGAAATTCCCTTTCCCAATCCCACCACAAAGGTGGCTATCACAAGGACAAAGACAATGAGAAAGAAAATCGGAAAGAGATTAAAGATCAAATCGAACCCAAAGCCCATCATCTGCGGCTCCCCCCTCTCGCCCTCATTCTACCATAGGGGCCCCGGAAAGACAAGAGAGCCTTTTACAGGAAGCGCTCCTCCCCGGGCAGGTTCTGCACCGGCTCCGGCTTTCCCGAGCGCAGGGCCACGTTCTCTTGCCCCAGCAGAGTCTGGAGCTCCCTCACCAGAGCGGGGTGAACCGCGCACCGGTAGCTGGGGCTCCACCGGCCGGTGTCGGCAAATTTGGCCTTGAGGGGTTCGCTCCCCGGAAACATGAGGAGAAGGCGTAAAATCCGTCCCCAGCGGGGGTCCTTCTCCCCGGGCAGGCGCAGGTAGATTTTCCGCACCCGGGCGGGCGCGGCCACCTCGTCGGCCTCCCCCAGGGGGCGCACCCAGTCGCACATGAGCTGGGGGGCCTTCTCGTCCCGCACGGAAATGCGCCCCTGGGCCGCCACGGGGGTGTTCTCCTTCAAGTAGGGTCCGCACTCGGCCAATACGCGGGAAAAGACCAGCATCTCCATGGCCCCGGTGTCGTCCTCCAGGTTTACGTAGGCCATGAGGCTGTTGTTGCGGGTCGTCCGCGTCTTGGCGGTGAGAACCACCCCCGCCACGGTCACCTTCTCCCCATCGTGGAAGTGCTCCGGCCCGCCTTCCCGGCCGAAATCGTTCAAAATGGCTCCGATGGGCGACGCGTGGCAGCGCTGGGCGGCCTCCCGGTACTCGTCCATGGGATGCCCGGTGAGGTAGAGTCCGGTGGTCTCCTTCTCCATGGCCATCTTCTCCCGGCGGCTGAACTCCGGGATGTCCGGGAGCACCAGCTCCGGGGCGGTCTCCTCCCCGCCGCCGCCAAAGAGATCAAACTGTCCGGAGAGGTTCTTCCGCTTGTTCTGGGCGATGGTGTCCACCAATTGCTCATAGGCCCGGAGGAGCTGGGAGCGGCGCACGCCCATGGAGTCGAACGCCCCGCAGCGGATCAGGTTCTCCAACACCCGCTTGTTCAGGTCGTGGTCGAACAGCCGCAGGCAGAAGTCGGGGAAGTCCTTGAAGGGCCCCTTGGCCCGCTGCTCCAGCACGTCCCGCACAAAGCCCCAGCCCACGCCCTTCACGGCGGCCAGGCCGAAGCGGATGTTCTTCCCCGAGACGGTAAAGGAGGCCTCCGACTCGTTGATGTCGGGGGGCAGAAGGGCGATGCCGCAGTCCTTGCACTCGGCGATGTACTCGGCCACCTTCTCACTGGAGTCCAGTACCGAGGTCAGCAGGGCCGCCATGTACTCCTGGGTATAGTGGCACTTGAACCAGGCGGTCTGATAGCAGACGATGGCATAGGAGACGGCGTGCGCCTTGTTGAAGGCGTAATTGGCAAAGTCGTAGATCTCGTTATAGATGTCCTCCGCCACCTGTTCCGGGACGCCGTTGGCGACGCACCCGGCGATCTCCCGCTCCCGGTCGCCGTGGACGAAGGCCTTTCGCTCCCGCTCGATGTCCTTGACCTTCTTTTTGCTCATGGCCCGGCGGACCATGTCGGCCTGGCCCAGGGAGTAGCCGGCCAGATCCTGAAAGATGCGGATGACCTGCTCCTGATAGACGATGCAGCCGTAGGTGACCTCCAGAATGGGTTTCAGGGAGGGGTGCTTATAGGTGATCTTGTCCGGGTTCTGCTTGCAGGCGATGAAGCGGGGGATGGAGTCCATGGGTCCCGGGCGGTAGAGGGCGATGATGGCGGTGATATCCTCGATGTTCTGGGGCTTGAGGCCCACGCACACGCCGGTCATGCCCGCCGACTCCATCTGAAACACGCCGGAGGTCTTTCCCTCTGCGAGCATCTGATAGACCGCCGGGTCGTGGTCCGGGATATCCGCCAGGGAAAAACCGGGCCGGCGGCGGCGCACCAGTTTCACGGCATCGTCCAGCACCGTCAGGTTCCGCAGGCCCAGGAAGTCCATCTTCAGCAGGCCCAGCTCCTCCAGCGTGGTCATGGTGTACTGGGTGACCACCGACTCGTCGTTTTTGGCCAGGGGGACGTACTCGTGGACGGGCCGGCGGGTGATGACCACTCCGGCGGCGTGGGTGGAGGCGTGGCGGGGCATTCCCTCCAGGGCCTTGGCGGTGTCGATGAGGGTATGAATGCGCGCGTCCCCCTCATAGGTGTCCCGCAGAGGCTTGGAGAGCCGCAGGGCCTCGTCCAGCGTGATGTGGAGCGCCCCCGGACCGCTGGGGACCTGCTTGGCCACCGTGTCCACATCGGCATAGGGTACGTTCATGGCCCGGCCCACATCCCGGATGGCGTTGCGGGCGGCCATGGTGCCGAAGGTGACGATCTGGGCTACGTGGTCGGCGCCGTACTTGCGCTGGACGTACTCAATGACCTCCTGCCGGCGGCGGATACAGAAATCCACATCGATGTCGGGCATGGTGACCCGCTCCGGATTCAGGAAGCGCTCGAAATACAGGCCGTAGCGTATGGGGTCCACCTCGGTGATCCGCAGGCAGTAGGCCACCATACTCCCCGCCGCCGAACCCCGGCCCGGGCCCACAGGGATGTCGTGGCTCTTGGCGTAGTTGATGAAGTCGGAGACGATCAGGAAGTACTCCACAAAGCCCATCTGCCGGATGACGCCCATCTCGTACTCCAGCCGCTCCCGGTAGCCCTCCGGCGCGCCGGGATAGCGGAGCTGAAAGCCCTCGTCGCAGAGCTTTTGAAAATAGGCGTCCCCGTCGGTGTAGCCCTCGGGGAGCTTGAACTCGGGCAGGTGGTACTTGCCGAACTCAAATTCCACGCTGCACCGCGCCGCAATGCGGGCGGTATTCTCCACCGCTTCGGGCCACTCGGGGAAGAGCGCCGCCATCTCCTCTTCCGACTTGATGTAAAATTCCTCCGTCTCAAAGCGCATCCGCCCCGGGTCGTCCACCGTCTTTCCCATCTGGATGCACATGAGGGTGTCCTGCATGGCCGCGTCCTCCCGGGTCAGATAGTGGGCGTCATTGGTGACCACCAGGGGGACCCCGGTCTCCCGATGGAGGCGCAGAATCCCCTGGGAGACCTCCTTCTGACTGGGAATGTTGTGGTCCTGGAGCTCCAGGTAGTACCGCTCCAGGCCGAAGAGCTCCGCCATCTCCAGCACATGGGCCTTGGCCCCCTGGTAATCCCCCGCCAAGAGGAGCCGGGGCACCGCCCCCGCCAGGCAGGCCGAGAGGGCAATCAGGCCCTCGCTGTGCGCGCGCAGCAGGTCCAGGTCGATGCGGGGTTTGATGTAAAACCCCTCCAGGAATCCCTGGGAGACCAGATAGCTCAGATTCCGGTAGCCCGTCTCGTTCTCGCACAGGAGGACCAGGTGCCGGGCGGCGGAATCGTACTCGTGGATCTTGTCGAAGCGGGTGCGGGGGGCCACATAGACCTCGCAGCCGATGATGGGTTTGATCCCCTCCGCCTTGCAGGCCTTGTAAAAGTCCACCACGCCGTACATCACGCCGTGGTCGGTGATGGCCACCGCCTCCTGCCCCAGCGCCTTCACCCGCTGCACCAGCTTGGGGATGCGGCAGGCCCCGTCCAAAAGGCTGTACTCCGTATGGACATGTAAGTGGACAAAGGACATGTGGGTCCCCCCTTTTGTCTGTATTCTCACCCTTTGGAGAGCTCCATGAGCTTGCGCAGGCGGTGGGCGAAGGCCGACTTGCTCACCGGCGGGTCGCACAGCTCCGAGAGCTGGGAGAGGGTGAGCTCCGGATGCGCCGTGCGCAGGGCGGCGGCCTCCCGGAGCTTGTCCGGCAGGTCGGGGAGCATTCCCCGCGCCTCCAGGCGGCGGATGGCTCCAATCTGCTCCTGGGCGGCCTCCACCGCCTTATCCAGGTTGGCCGCGTCGCAGTTTACCCGGCGGTTCACGCTCCCCACCACCGCCTTGGACGCCCGGGCGCTGGCCACCCGCTCCGCGGCGCCGGCCGCACCGATGCGGGCGAGAAATTCCCGGATAACGCCGCTCTGTTTGAAATAGACCAGATAATTGGAGTTGCGGGTGGTGTCCTTGGGGGGAAAACCCTCCTCCCGCAGCAGGGCGCACAGCTCCCGGCTGACGCTGTAATGGGAGGTCGCCAGCTCCAAATGGTAGCGCTTGGCCGGGTCGGTCACCGACCCGCCCGCCAGAAACGCCCCCCGGAAAAAGGCCGAGCGGTGGGCTGCCTCCTCCAGCACGGCAAAGTTGATGTGGTGCGCCAGGGTCTCCCGGGGGTCATAGCCGAAGGTCCCGCAGAGCAGCGCAAGCTTGTCCGGGTCCTCCACGGCAAAGACCCGCTTCCCCGCCCCCGGCTCGTCCTCCCGGGGCAGGCGGTCGAAACTCACGCCGAAGGCGGCCTGGAAGAGCTCCGGCAGACGGCGGGCGAAGGCCTCCGACTCGGTGACCACCCGTACGCCCCGCCCCGAGAACTGGTTGCAGAACAAAAGCACTCCATAGGCCTCGGCCTGCACCTCCTCCGGCCGGGTTCGGGAAGCCCCGCACAGCTCCTCCTTGGTTTCCGACGCAAAGGACAAAGCCGCTCCCCCCTTAGAAGATCTTGGTACTGGCCCGCTGGCGGTAGATGTCCATGACCGCGTCGGCCAGGCGTTTGACCGAGTGGCGGGCGTAGTCCGACGTCTCGGAGGACACCGGACGGGTGACCACCTCCACCCCCAGGGCCTCGATGGCCTCCCGGTCCACCACGATGGGGGCGGCGTCCTCCTCCCGGTAGCGCTCCACCAGCCCCGGCCGCACCGGCGCGGAGTTGCACAGGCACAGGTCCACCAGACCCGGACCCGAGTGCTGGAGCAGGGCGGCCACATGCTCGCTGGCGGTCATGCCCTCGGTCTCACCGTCCTGGGTCATGATGTTGCAGATGTACATTTTCACCGCCTTCGAGCGGCACACCGCCTCGGAAATCCCCTCCACCAGCAGGTTGGGGATGACGCTGGTGTACAGGCTCCCCGGGCCCAGCAAAATGAGCTCGGCGTCGGCGATGGCCTCCAGCGCGGCGGGCAGCGCCGCCGGGCGCTCGGGCAGCAGGCGCACGCTCTGAATGCGGCAGTCCTGCTCCTTTTTGAAGTGGAAAATTTTCGACTCTCCCACCACGGAGGTCCCGTTTTCGAAGGTGGCCTCCAGCTGCACGTTCTCATTGGTCACCGGCAGCACCCGGCCGGTGATGGCCAGCACCTCGCTCATACGGGCCACCGCCTGGTCGAAGGAGGGGTAAATCCCGTTCAGGGCCGCCAAGATCAGATTGCCGAAGGACTGCCCCGTCAGACGGCCCGAGCCGTCGGGAAAGCGGTAGCGCAGAAGCTGGGACATGACCGGCTCGGCGTTGGCCAGGGCCTCCATGCAGTGGCGGATGTCCCCCGGCGGCGGCATCCCCAGGTCCTCCCGCAGCACGCCGGAACCGCCCCCGTCGTCGGCCACGGTGACGATGGCCGTCAGGCGCCGGGTGTGGAGCTTGAGCCCCCGCAGCATGGTGGACAAACCCGTCCCGCCGCCGATGGCCACGATCTTGGGGCCGTTGGCCCACTCCTGATATTTGGGATCTGCCATACTCGCTCTCCTCCGTCCTAGGCCCGGGTCATATCCCGGTGGTTTTCACTGGCGCTGTAGCCCTTCTGGCGGATAAACTCCGCCAGGGCCCGGGTGATGGCCACACTGCGGTGGTGCCCTCCCGTGCAGCCCACGGCGATGACCAGGACGGTTTTACCCTCGGCCACATACTGGGGCAGCAGGAAGCCCATCAGGTTCTCCAGATGGGTCATGAAGTCCAAAGTCTGCTGATAGCGGAAGAGGAAAGCCCGTACCGGCTCATCCAGTCCGGTCAGATTCCGCAGCTCCGTCAGGTAGAAGGGATTGGGCAAAAACCGCACGTCAAAGACCAGATCGGCCTCGATGGGAATGCCGTATTTGAAGCCGAAGGAGGTCACGTTTACCGTCATCGCCCCCTCCTGCCTCCCGTCTCCGAACAGGCGCAGCAGCTCCCCCCGCAGCTTGGCCGTGGAGAGGGCGGTGGTGTCGATGATGTACTCCGAGCGCTGGCGCACCGGGGCCAGGGCGGTCTTTTCCCGCTCCACCGCCTCGGCCAGCGGGCGGCCGCTCTTGGCCAGGGGGTGTATGCGGCGGGTCTCCTTGTAGCGCTTGATGATGGTCTCGGTGGAGGCCTCCACAAAGAGAATCCGGTGGGCGCAGCCCATCTGATCCAGAGCCTCCAGGGCGTCAAAGAGGTCGTCGAAGGTCTGTCCGCCCCGGATGTCGTTGACCAGGGCCACCCGGTCGTATTTTCCCTGCCCGGCCATGCACAGCTCGGCAAAGCGGGGCATCAGGGGGGCGGGCATATTGTCCACCACATAGAAGCCCATGTCCTCCAGGAAGGAGGCCACCTTGCTCTTGCCCGCCCCGGAGAGGCCGGAAATAATAATAAAGTCCATCCTTGCTCCTTTCCGCGCCCCCGGTTACAGGCCCAGGGTGCGCACCTCCAGCTCCAGGGTGACGCCGGTCTCCCGGAACACCGCCGCCCGGATCTCCTCCACCAGGGCGAGCACGTCGGCGCAGGTGGCGTCCCCCCGGTTGATGACAAAGCCCGCGTGCTTTTCCGAGACCTGGGCGCCCCCCACGCGCCGGCCCTTCAGGCCGCACTGCTCAATCAGCGCGGCGGCGAAGTACCCCTCCGGCCGCTTGAAGGTGCTCCCTGCGCTGGGATACTCCAGGGGCTGTTTCTCCTTCCGGCGGCGGGCCAGCTCCTCCATCTTGGCCCGGCTCTCCGACCCGTCCCCCTGGCGCAGCTCGAATTCCGCCTCCAGAATGAGGCGCTCGGGGTGCTCGGTGAAATCGCTGTGCCGGTAGGTGAGGCGGCACGCCTCCACCGGAAGGGTCACCACGTGCCCCTCTCCGTCCAGGAAGGTGACCGCGGTGAGCACCTGGACCATCTCCCCGCCGTAGGCTCCGGCGTTCATGGTCACCGCCCCACCCAGGCTCCCGGGGATGCCGTGGGCGAACTCCAGTCCGGCCAGCCCCCGGTCCAGGGCCGCCACGGCCAGCCGGGAGAGGGGAATGCCGCTCTCCGCCCGCAGGCGGCGGTTGACCTCCCGCACCTGGTCCATGCCGCCGGTCTTGAGGATAAAGCCCTCATACCCCCGGTCAGCCACCAGCAAATTGCTGCCGTTGCCCAGGTAGAAGGGCCGGATACCCAGCTCCATGGCGGCCTGCACCGCCCGCACCGCCTCTTCCCGGCTCCGGGGCAGGGCCATCAGCCGGGCCGGGCCGCCGATGCGGAAGGAGGTGTGGCGGCTCATGGGCTCATATTCTCTCAGCTCCAGCCGGGGGCAGCGCGCCCGCAGGCGCTGGGTCAACGCGGTAATCAGGTCCATGGAAGCCTCCTCTATCTTCTGCCGCCGGGTCTTGAGGCGGCGGCGTGATTTTCCGTACCGGGCGGGGCTTTTCCGCTCCGCCCCGTCCTATTATAACAGGTTTCCCCGTCAAATAGAATAGCGCCCCTCACCCGGGCAGGCCGAAGGCCTCAAATTCTTCCCGGGTGCCACGGAACACATTCAGGTCGATTTTATCCTGATGGCCGTCGTAGCCCTCCAGCCGGGCGGTGTGGCTGTACTGCCAAAAGGTCCAGTCGTGGAGCAGAGGGGCCACCCGCGGGCTGCTGATCCACAGGGGGTAATCCGCATAGGCTCCGCCGCTCAGGTAGAGCCGATAGGCCCGGTAGGTGCAGTAAAGAATGGGCTTGACGCCGTAATAGTCCTCCAGCCGCTCCAGCAGGGGGTCCAGAATGGCCCGGGCCGTCTCCCGGGGCGCGGGCTGCTCCAGGTAGTCCCCATAGAACTCGACATCCACCACCGGCGGAAGGGCCCCCTCGGTCCTGGGGACCGTGGCGATAAAATTCTCCGCCTGGCGCTCGCCGGGACTGTCGTAGCTGAAGAAGTGGTACGCGCCGGGCCGCACGCCCGCCTCCAGCGCCCCCGCCCAGTTCTCGGCAAAGCGCACATCCCGCAGGCTGCTGCCCTCGGTGGCCTTGATGAAGGCAAAATCCACGCCCTGCCGGACCAGAACCGGCCAGTCTACCGCCCCCTGGTAGGTGGACACGTCCACGCCAAAGACCTCCCACTCCTCCGGGTCGCTCTCGCCGCTCTCCAGAATCAGGCCCCGGCCGTGGAGATAGGCCAGACCCAGGGCACAGAGCACCGTCAGCACTGCACACGCCAATATCAGACGCAGCAGCCAGCGCAGCACCCGCCTCATGCGCCGTCCCCCTCCGGGTCAAACCCGTCCAGCTCCGCCTGGAGCTCCTGAAAAAGCCGGGCCGCGTGAAATCCGTCGCAGGCCGCATGGTGGAACCGGACCGCCAGGGGGAGCTGCACGCGCCCGTCTTCCGTCTGATAGCGCCCGGCCGTAAAGACGGGCAGGAGAAAACGCTCCCCCTGGGGCAGGCCCAACTGGAAGCTGGAAAATGACGTCCAGGGCAGCATGGAGAAGGGAAAGCAGTTTTCAGGCAGGTCCGGCTGAGGGGCGAAGGCCGTCTCCTTTCCCCAGCGCGAATGCACTTCCGCCCAGCTGCGCGCAAAGGTTTTCCAGTCCGGGTCATAGGGCGTCCACAGGTTGGAAAACGTCTCCGTCTCCGGATGAAAGACGGTATAGCTGGGATGAAGCACCTGGTAAACCCAGGGGCGGTTCGTCCCGTCCACCCAAAGGCGCAGCTCCTCATGCCGGTTCACCACCCGGGCGGTCAGCCAGAGCAGCGCGGGGTAAAATTTGGCCCGGCCCGCGCCGGCCGCCTGCCGCAGCCGGGTGACGTCCAGTCGGACCGTCATATCATAGGTGCAGGGTATCTCCTCCAAATAGTGGGTAAAATGCGCGCTTCTGGCCCAATGTTCCCAGTCTATCGGATGTGTCTCCATGGAATGTTCCTCCCGGGTCCGGTCATGCCGGACCGTCTCTGCAGTCTTTTGGTATCCCTTATCATACCGCCCCCGCCGCCCTTTGGCAAGCTCCGGGCAAAAAACAGGGCGCGGACCAGGCCGGCCCGCGCCTCGTGAACGACAGCGGTGTTCAGTAGGCGGCCACTACGCCGCCGTCGTTGGCGTAGACTGTGGAGACGCCTCCCGTCTCACAGATCAGGATCTCGCCGAACCGGCACTCCTTCAGGGCCATCTCCTTGAGGAGAAAGGCCCGCTCCAGGCAGTTGCAGTGGGCGATGCACAGCCTGCGCCCCACATGCTCCAGGTCCCGGGCCATCAGGTCCACCATCTTGGAGAGGGCCTGCTTGATGGACAGAGCCTGTCCCCGCTTGCAGATCTCCCCCTCCGGCGTGGAGCCCATGAGCAGCTTCACCCCGAGCGCTCCGGTGACCAGGTTCTGCAGCCGGGTGAGCCGGCCGTTTTTCCGCAGGTTGTCCAGGTTTTCCAGGACAAAGAGGGTCTGCATCTGGTCGATGTAGCGGGAAGTCTGGCTCACCACGTCGGAAAAGGGGACCCCCGAGGAGGCCAGTTCCCAAATCTTCCGGGCCACCAGCGTCTCGCCCGCGGAGGCCGAGCAGGAGTTGAACACGTGGACCCGGGAGCGGGGATGCTCTTCCAGGTAGAGGCGCCGGGCCTGGGCGGCGCTGTTGTGGGAGCCGGAGAGGAGGGCCGAGAGGGTCACGACATAGAGCTCCTCCGCCTCCCCGGCAAAGGCCGCCAGATAGTCCGCCGGAGACGGGCAGGACGTACTGGGGGCGGACGGGCACTCCTTCATCCGCCAGAGCAGGTCGGCCTGGTCAAAGGTGGCGTCGTCCACCACCGTGTGCTCCCCCACCCGGATGGTGAGGGGGACGGAGACCACCTGAGGGTCGCCGCGCAGAGCGGCGGGCAGATCGCAGCAGCTGTCTACAACAATCTTAAATCTCATATATATCATTCCTTAATCTGATTTTAAAGATTAGATTTCCAGGTCTGACGTTATTGTAGCACGGCCGCCGCCCCTTGTAAAGTCCCTACGGTTCCCGCTCCCCGGCGTCCTCCTGGGCGATCTCCCGCAGGAGCTTCTGGTCCTCCCTGGAGCTCAGGTCCAGTTTGGCGTACAGGTCGGGGCGCCGGTCCCGGGTGCGCCGGAGGGCCTGCTTCCGCCGCCAGCGGGCGATGTTGGCGTGGTGGCCGGAGAGGAGGACCGCGGGCACCTTCCGGCCGTGCCACTCCTCCGGGCGGGAGTACTGGGGGTACTCCAGAAGGCCGTTCCAGTGGCTCTCCTCCTCAAAGCACGCCGGGTCGGAGAGGACCCCCGGCACCAGCCGGGCCACCGCGTCGGCCACGCACATGGCGGGCAGTTCCCCGCCGGTGAGCACAAAATCTCCGATGGAGATCTCCTCGTCCACGCACTCCTCTAGGAAGCGCTCGTCCACCCCCTCGTAGTGGCCGCAGACCAGGATCAGGTGGTTATACTCGTCCCGCAGCCGCCGGGCGTCGGCCTCGGTAAAGGTCTTGCCGCAGGGGGAGAGGTAGATGGTCCGGGTGGGGCCCTCCCCCAGAGATTTGGCGTGCTCCCAGCAGTGAAACAGGGGGTCGGCCTGCATCACCGCCCCATGTCCCCCGCCGTAGGGGTAGTTGTCCACCTGCTTCTGCTTGTCCAGGGTATAGTCCCGGATCTGGTGGGCCTCGATCCGAATCAGGTCCCGCTCCTGGGCCCGGCCCAGAATGGACTCGTTCATCATGTCCCCCACCGTCTCGTCAAAGAGGGTGAGAATGTCGATCCGGTACATCAGCGCTCCATCCCTTCGATCAGGTGAACCCGGACCCAGCCCGCGTCCACGTCGGTCCCGCGCAGGAAGGCGTCCACCGCCGGGATGAGATACTCTTTTCCGCCGCCCCGGACCACATAGACCTCGTGGGCGGGGGGCGTGAGCACCTCTTCCAGTATGCCCAATTCCTCCCCGGTATCATCGTTGACGACCTTCAGGCCGATCAGGTCGGCCAGAAAATGCCGCCCCTCGGGCAGCACCACGCCGGTGCGGTCGATGCTGACCACCTTGTTTTTCAGGCGCATGGCGGCGTTTACATCGTCCACGCCCTCCAGCCGGGCCAGCACATTGCCCTTGTGGGGGCGGCTCTCCCGGACCTTCACCGGCGCGCCGTCGATATAGAGGGTGTCGAATCCGCAGAGGAACTCGGGGCTGTCGCACCAGGGGACGATCTTCACCTCGCCCCGGACGCCGTGCGTGTTGACCACCTGTCCGGCCTCTAAAAATTGGTTTTTCATAAATACCTCCGTTCCACGCTCCTGCGGGATACAAAAAGCGGCGGGGCATTCCCCGCCGCTTTTTCAGTCGACGATCTCGACCGAGACCTTTTTCCCCTGGCGCTGGGCCACCGAGCGCATCAGCGCCCGAATCTCCTTGGCAATGCGGCCCTGGCGGCCGATCACCTTGCCCATGTCCTCCGGCGCGACCCGGAGCTCCAGGACGGTCTCTCCATCGCCCTCCCGCTCCGTGACGGCCACCGCGTCGGGATGGTCCACCAGATTCTGGGCGATGTAAATGAGCAGTTCCTTCATGCGGCCAGGGCCCCCCATTACATGGCGCCGGCCTTTTTCAGCAGGGCCTTCACGGTGTCCGTGGGCTGAGCGCCGGTCTTGATCCAGGCCTGGGCCCGCTCGGCGTCCACCTTCAGCTCGGCGGGGTTGGTGAGGGGATTGTAGGTGCCGATCTCCTCGATGAAACGGCCGTCCCGGGGATAGCGGGAGTCGGCGACCACGATACGATAGAAGGGGGCCTTCTTGGCGCCCATACGACGCAGACGAATTTTAACCATGGTGATTCACCTCCATAAATCTGTACATCTCTATGGTCAACGCAGTGCGTGTACCAACCGTTTAAAAGGGGAACTTCATGCCGCTGCCCTTCAGACGGCTGAAGAGTCCGGCCTTGCGCTTCAGATTTCCGCCCGAGAACTGGCGGCTCATCTGCTGCATCAGGTCAAATTGTTTGAGCAGGCGGTTGATATCCACCACCTGGGTGCCCGAGCCGGCGGCAATGCGTTTTTTCCGGCTGTTATTGAGCATCGCGGGATTTTCCCGCTCCTCGGGGGTCATGGAGAGGATAATGGCCTCGGTGCGGGAGAGCGCCTTCTCATCCACGCTGGCCCCCTCCAGCGCCTTGGCGTTCACGCCGGGCAGCATTCCGGCGATGTCGCTCAGGGAGCCCATCCCCTTGACCTGCACCAGCTGGTCGTAGAAGTCGGAGAGGGTGAACTTGTTTTTGCGCAGCTTCTGCTCCAGCTCGGCGGCCTTTTTGGCGTCGAAGTTCTCCTGGGCCTTCTCGATGAGGGAGAGCACGTCGCCCATGCCCAGAATGCGGGAAGCCATCCGGTCGGGGTGAAAGACCTCGATCTGGTCCAGCTTCTCCCCCACGCCCACAAATTTGATGGGCTTCCCGGTGACCGCCTTGATGGAGAGGGCCGCGCCGCCCCGGGCGTCGCCGTCCAGTTTGGTGAGCATCACGCCGGTGATGTCCAGCGCCTCGTCAAAGGCCTTGGCGGCATTCACCGCGTCCTGACCGATCATGGCGTCCACAATGAGCAGGATTTCGTCGGGGGTGACGGCGGCCTTCATGTCCTTGAGCTGGTCCATGAGCTCCTGGTCCACATGGAGCCGGCCGGCGGTATCCACCAGCACCAGGTCGTTGCCGTTCTTTTTGGCGTGCTCAATGCCCGCCCGGGCGATCTGGATGGGGTCCCCCTGGCCCATCTGAAAGACGGGCACGTCCACCTGGCCGCCCACCACCTCCAGCTGTTTGATGGCGGCGGGGCGGAAGGTATCGCAGGCCACCAGCAGCGGCCGCTTGCCCTGTTTTTTCAAAAAGCCCGCCAGCTTGGCGCCGTTGGTGGTCTTGCCCGCGCCGTTGAGGCCCACCAGCATGACCACCGTGGGGGGCCTGTCGGCCAGGTTGAGTTTGGCGCTCTCGCTGCCCATGAGGGCGGTGAGCTCCTCATTGACGATCTTGACGATCATCTGGGCGGGGGTCAAACTCTCCAGCACGTCGGCGCCCACCGCCCGCTCGGTGACGGTGGAGACAAACTGCTTGACAATTTTGAAATTGACGTCGGCCTCCAGCAGAGCCACGCGGATTTCCCGCATGGCCTCTTTCACATCGCTCTCGGTGAGGCGGCCCTTTCCCCGCAGCCGCTTAAAGGTCGCGGAGAGTTTTTCGGTCAGTCCTTCAAACGCCATACTTACTCCTGTTTCAGCTCGGTCAGCACGTCCTGGATGCGCTTGCAGCTCAGGTCGATCTGATTGTCATAATACCGGCGCTCCTCGTTGATCCGGCGGATGTGTTCCACCTCGGCCCCGATGGCGTCGAACTGCCCCTGCATCTGGTGGAAGCGGCGGATGATGCCGGTCTTTTCCTCCAGCTCGGTGAGGATTCCCTCCGCCCGGACAATCACGTCCCGCACCCCCTGGCGGGTGATGCCGTAGTTCTCCGCGATCTCCGAAAGGGACAGGTCCTCGTTATAGTAGAGGTCGTAAAACTCCTTCTGCCGGGGCGTGAGCATATCGCCGTAAAAATCGTAGAGCAGGGACATCCGGTAGGCCTGGTTTTTCATGGCGGCCGCCTCCTCTGGGGGTATTCCCTGTAAAGGCCGGCAGCTTTGTAAAGCGGCGCAGCTTTACAACATCGAGTATGATACAATATTTTGCCGCGCCTGTCAAGGACTGCGGCCCAAAAACGGGGACAAAATTTCGCCCCCATCGGCCGCTCCTTGGGGCAAAGCGACGAATGGGGGCGCAATTTAAGGTGTTTCGGGGGTGTAGCCGGTGAGTTCCGGGGCGATATAGCCCTCCCCGTAGAGCATATCGTAGACCAGAGCGCGGTACGTCGCCACCAGCGGGGCGTACTCCTCCGGGGGCTCCTCCCAGGCCGAGCCGTCGGAGGCCACAAAGAGCCGCTCCCGGTAGAGGAGCATCTCCTCCATGGCCTCCTCCACCCAGGTGAACCACAGGGGCTTCCAAAGCCCCGCCCAATCCAGAATCTGCACGCCCAGGCCGGTGACGCTCACCGTCTCCGGGGCCGCCGGCTCCGCGCCGTAGTTGTTCCACACCAGGTAGTCGGTCCGGTGCATCCGCTCCATGGTCTCCGCGTCCCAGTCGCCGGTGTCGGAGGAGTCCACCGCCCCCAGCCGGGCGTAAATACTCCCGCCGCCCTCCAGGGAGAGGCCGGGCAGGTGGTCCCCCAGGAAAATCAGCAGCACCGGCTCTTCGCAGTCCGAAAAGTAGTCCACCAGCTCCCCCAGGGCGGCGTCCGCGTCCCGGAGGCCGTGGACCAGGGCGTCAAAGGCCCCCAGCGCCTCTCCGGTGAGGGCGGGGGCGTCATAGTCCACCCCCGAGGGCGCGTCGAATTTTCCGCTGAAATAGGGCTGATGGTTCTCCATGCTCAGGCCGTAGAGGAAAATCGGGCCCTCCTCCTTGGCCTCGAAGGCGGCGATGAGCTGCCGGGCCAGGGTGCCGTCCGAGAGGTAGCCCCCGGCGTAGGTCTTTTCCACCGTAAAGTCCCGGTCGTAGAGCACGGTGTCAAAGCCGATGGCCGGCATATTGCGGGCCCGGTTATAGAGGCTGTCGTTGTAGGAGTGGACCATGACGGTCTGATAGCCCTGCCCCGCAAAGGTCTTGACCAGCGAGGGCGCCCGCTCGTAGGCGTCCTCCCCGCTCAGGCTGGTCAGGCTCTCCGCCGCGCCGGGAAAGGCGGAGGGAATGCCGGTAAAAAGCTCCATCTCCACATTGCCCGTCCCCCCGGCGTAGGCCCCGGACAGGAAGGTCCCGCCCCCGTACGCTTCCCGCAGGGCCCGGAACGTGGGGATGGGGTCCTCCCGAAAGGTCACGCCGGGCAGCCGTGTGACGTCAAAAAAGCTCTCCGACACGATCAGGACCACATTGGGGCGCGTTCCGCCGCTGTCCGCGGCCTCCTGCCGCCCCTCCAGCTCCAGGAGAATCCGGTTCATGCTGTTCTCGCTGTAATCCCCGGGGGCCTCCATGGCGCTCTCCCGGAGGGCGGCGGTGATGCCCGCCAGCAGGCCCAGGCGGTCGTTGCGCTGGCTCTGGCTCTCCCCCTCCTCTCCCGGGAGGAGGGCGGCCGCCGCCGGGCCCCAGAGGAGGTTGAGCAGCAGGGAGAGCGCCAGGGCCCCGCCCAACAGCCGCTCCCGCCGGGGCCTGCTCCCCCGACCCCGGGAGAACAGAAAGGCCAGGGCCACTCCTCCGGCGGCCAGCCAAAGCCCCGCCGCCGTCCCGGAGCCCAAATCCATCCCCGGCCGGAGGAAGGAGGCGATCTCCCCCGCCTGGCCCGCCATGGCCAGGTCGCTGGCCAGGATGGGAGCGCCGTTCACCGCCTCCTTCAGGTGGTTGGCCACGGCAAAGAGCACCGTGGGCAGCGTCACCGCCAGCGCCGCCGGAAAAAGCCGCCCCGTCAGGGCCAGCACCGCCGCTTCGGCCAGGAACAGCACGCCATAGGTCCAGAACACCGCGGCGGTGTGGCCGTCCACCCAGGCGGCCACCGCCGCCCCGTCCTGAAGGGTGATGAGCTGGCACAGATAAACGAGAAACAGGGGATAGGCGGCCATCAGCGTCCCCCGCACCCAGGGCAGACGCCGCCACGGCGCGGCGCGAAACCGGTCCCAGCGCTTCAATCGGCTCCCTCCTTAAATACAGCGCCGCCGGCGTGGAGTGCTCCTCCCCCGCGCCGGCGGATGTCTCGGTCAGGTCCCTATTGTAGGCGGTTTCGACCCATTTGTCAACGGACGGTCAAGAATTGGTAAAATTTAGCTCCACCTCCCCCAGGTCGGTCCGGGCGGTGAGGAAATTCGGCCCGCCCTCCGCATGGTCCTGGGTGCTTTGAGTCCGGCCGTCCACCCACACGCCCCCCAGGTCGCTGCTCAGGTCCCAGCCCCAGCTCTCCCGGGGAGCGCTGGTGGAAACGCGCACCGAGCCCATGGAGTTCTCCGCATTCCACGTGCCGGTGAGGGCTCCGGCCAGGTCCACGTCGCCCCCGTCGCAGGTCACTGTGCCCTCCGAGAGCGTACAGTCCTCCGCGGTGACGCCTCCCATGGCCACCTCCAGGTCCACCGGTCCGGCCGTCACTTCCGTGAGCTCCAGCCCGCCCAGGTCCAGCATACAGTCCAGCGTCCCCGCCTCCAGGCGGGTCAGCGTCACATTTCCCCCGGCGGAGTCCACATCGGTGTCCCCCCAGGCGCAGTCCACCGCCGTCAGCTCTCCCATATCCAGAGTCAGCGCCGTCTCCTCCGCCGTGACGCCGGAGAAGGACATCCCGCCCATGGCGTTGCTGCCGGTCCAGCGGCCCAGGGCGCACCGGTCCGCCGAGAGCTCGCCCATATCCAGGGTCAGCACGGTCTCCTCCGCGCGGAGGCCGGAGAGGGTGACGTCGCCCATGTCGGCGGTCACGTCGAGATGCCCCGTGCTCAGGCCGTTCTCCCCGCCGGTGAGGGCCACATCCCCCAGCCCGGTATAGGCCTCCAGTCCGGTCAGGTCCGTCCCCTCGGGCACCGTGATCTCAATCCAGGCCGAGATGTCCTCCGCCGTGAGGTGTATTCCGCCGCTCCGGTTCCCCTGAACCACCAGAGTTCCGTCCTCCACCCGGGCCTCCAGAGTATAGTCCTCCCCCGACCAGCTCAGGTCGCAGGCATAGTCTGTTCCGCTCTGGATGAGAGTCACATTTCCCACGTCGACCTCGATGTCCACGGCGGAGAAGGGGTCCTCCAGTGTAAACGCGCCGGCCACGCTGTCCTCCGACGCCGTCTCCACCCTCCGGACGCCGCTCCCGCCCAGGTGCCGCAGTCCCAGGACGGCCGAGAGCACCAATACGGCGCCCAGCCCCGCCGCGATGCCGGCCCGGGCCCACCGGCCCGGACGGCGGTGGCCCGCCGCCGCCCGCAGGCGTTCGGCCAGCTCCTCCGGTTCCCCCCATTCGGCCATGAGGGCCTCCTCGCCCTCCGGCCCCGCCTCGTCCAGGCAGGCGGCGTAGTAGCGCACCGTGCGCTCCAGTTCCTCCCCGGACACTTTTCCCGCCAGCGCCCGGCGCAGCCGCTGCAAATAGACCTCCCGCGTCATGTCCTATCCCTCCTGTGTGATCATTGCTCTCATCATACCGCTTCCGGATTGAATTTCCACCCCAGGCTCCATTAAAATTTCATGAAATTCTCCGCCCCGTCGCTTCCTGCGGGAATCGCCCTGTTTTCCCCGCTCTCTTTGTCCATTCTGACCAATATGTAGTTGCTTCCAACTCCGTAACAGACAATATCCTGTTTTTTGGGCTTGTAAAATCGCAAAAACTGTACTATCATGTATCATGCTGATTTGTGTCGTATTATTTTTGGTAATGTCATGGGCGGGCTCCATCCGTCCCCACAAGGAGAACAAGCGCTATGAGTCTTCGCATTGGAATCGACATCGGCTCCACGACGGTCAAAGTTGTGGTGCTGGATGAACAAAACAAGCTGCTCTTCCGCTCGTACGAGCGGCACTACTCCAAGACCCGGGAGCGGGCCTGTGAGACCCTCCGCTCCATTCAGGACCGCTTCGCCGGACAGCCGGTGCGCCTGGTCATCACCGGTTCGGCGGGTCTGGGCGTGGCCAAGGCCAGCGGCATCGATTTTGTACAGGAGGTATACGCCACCGCCGCCGCCGTGCGGGCGTACTACCCCGATACCGACGCCGTCATCGAGCTGGGGGGCGAGGACGCCAAGATTATCTTTTTCGGCGGCTCTCTGGAGGAGCGGATGAACGGCTCCTGCGCCGGAGGCACCGGGGCGTTCATCGATCAGATGGCCACCCTCATGGACGTGAGCGTGGACGAGCTGGACAAACTCGCCCTTCAATACGAGAAGATCTATCCCATCGCCTCCCGCTGCGGCGTGTTCGCCAAGAGCGACATTCAGCCCATCCTCAACCAGGGCGGCCGCAAGGAGGACGTGGCGGCCTCCATTTTCCAGGCGGTGGTGGACCAGACGGTGGCCGGCCTCACCCAGGGCCGGGAGCTCAAGGGCAAGATTGTCTTTCTGGGCGGCCCCCTCCACTTCCTCATGGGCCTGCGCCAGCGCTTTGTAGAGACTCTGAATCTGGACGGCGAGCACGCCATCTTCCCGGAGGACGGCGACTGCTTTGCCGCCATCGGCGCGGCCCTGTGCGCCGGGGATTATCCGGAGCGGTCTTTTGAGGACTTCCTCCGGCTGTTGGAGGAGAGCGTGGAGGCCACCAATACGGTGGACACCATGCCCCCCCTCTTTACCAGTCCGGCGGAGTACGACGCCTTTACCGCCCGCCATAACGCCAATCACCCCCCCGAGGCCGATATTCACACCTACTCTGGCCCCGCCTGGCTGGGCATCGACGCCGGCTCCACCACCACGAAGATCGCCCTGATCCAGGCCGACGGCGGACTGCTGTACACCTATTACCACTCCAACCAGGGCAATCCCGTGGCCATCGTGCTGGAGCAGCTCAAGGAGATCTACGCCCTGTGCGGCCAGCGCATCCAGATCAAAGGCGCGGCGGTCACCGGCTACGGCGAGGATCTGATCAAAAACGCCTTCGGCTGTGATCTGGGCCTGGTGGAGACGGTGGCCCACTACAACGCCGCCGCCCACTTCAACCCCAACGTGGACTTCATCATCGACATCGGCGGCCAGGATATGAAGTGCTTCAAGATCCGCAACGGCGCCGTGGACTCCATTATGCTCAACGAGGCCTGCTCCTCCGGCTGCGGGTCCTTTATCGAGACCTTCGCCAAGGCCCTGGGGTACGATATCGCCTCCTTCTCCAAGCTGGGGCTCTTCGCCCCCCATCCGGTGAACCTGGGCTCCCGGTGTACGGTGTTCATGAACTCCTCGGTCAAGCAGGCCCAGAAGGACGGCGCAAGCGTGGAGGACATCTCCGCCGGCCTCTCCATCTCGATTGTGAAAAACGCCATTTATAAGGTCATCCGGGCCACCAGCCCTGACGATTTGGGCAAG
>DWYC01000006.1 GCA_019118925.1 Candidatus Flavonifractor intestinipullorum
AGCGGCACCAGCGCCACCACCTTCGCCCCCAGTACGCAGCTCAGCCGGGCCATGATGGTTCAGATCCTCTACAATCTGGAGGACCGGCCTGCCGCAGCGGAGAGCGCCGCCTTCACCGACGTGGCGGCGGACGCCTGGTACGCCGGCGCGGTGAACTGGGCGGCCGGCGAGGGAATCGTCAGCGGCTACGGCAACGGTAAGTTCGGCCCCGACGACCTCATCACCCGGGAGCAGATGGCGAATATGCTCTACTACTACGCCCAGTGGGCGGGCCTGGAGCCCTCTGCCGGTGCGGACGCCCTCCAGGGCTTCCAGGACGCCGGGCAGGTCTCCTCCTGGGCCAGCGACGCCGTGTCCTGGGCGGTGAGCTCCGGCCTCATTTCGGGGACCGGAAATCAGACTCTGGCCCCCACCGCCACCGCCACGCGGGCGGAGGTCGCCCAGATTATGATGGCATTCCGGAAGGGACAGGCTTAACCTCCCTGAAACGCATTTGACAGGGGCGGTCCCCGGTATCTGGAGATACCGGGGACCGCCCCTTTGCGCATCTTCTTTTTGCCGGCGCTCTTGTATCTCAAAACAAGGGGTGCTATAATAGAGGCAGCAGATTGTTAAAAAATAAACGATAGAGGTGTCTCATCATGAATTACGCGGCGCAGTATCAGAGCAAGCTGACCACCCCGGAACAGGCCGTTCAGGTCGTCCGCTCCGGCGACTGGGTTGATTACGGCTGGGCGACCGGCACGCCCGAGGCCCTGGACCAGGCCCTGGCCGCCCGGTATCCCGAGCTCACCGATGTGAAGGTCCGGGGAGGCATCATTTTCCACAAACCGGCCATCATGGCCGTGCCCGATGTGGCGGAGCACTTCACCTGGAACTCCTGGCACATGTCGGGGGCGGAGCGGAAGATGATCGCCGAGGGGGCCACCTTCTACTGCCCGCTGCGCTACTCCGAGCTGCCCCGCTACTACCGGGAGAACGCCGCACCCATCCATGTGGCCATGTTCCAGGTCTCCCCCATGGATAAGCACGGCTATTTCACCTTCGGGCCCAACGCCTCCCACATGGCCGCCGTGTGCGAGCGCGCCGAGGTCATCATCGTCGAGGTCAACGAAAATATGCCCCGCTGCCTGGGCGGCCAGGAGAACGCCATCCACATCGACCAGGTGGACATGGTGGTGGAGGGGGGAAATCCGCCTCTGGGCCAGCTCCCCGCCGGCGGACCCGCCACCGACGTGGACCAGGCTGTGGCCCGCCTCATTGTGGAGGAGATTCCCAACGGCGCCTGCCTCCAGCTGGGCATCGGCGGCATGCCCAACGCGGTGGGCTCCCTCATCGCCCAGTCCGATCTGAAGGACCTGGGCGTCCACACCGAGATGTATGTGGACGCCTTTGTGGACATCGCCATGGCCGGCAAGATCACCGGCGCGCGCAAGTCCATTGACCGGGGCCGGCAGACGTACGCCTTCGGCGCGGGCACCCAAAAGCTCTACGACTACCTGGACGACAACCACACCTGCATGGCCGCCCCCGTGAGCTACACCAACGACGCCCGGACCATTGCGCAGCTGGACCACTTTGTCTCCATCAACAACGCCGTGGACGTGGACCTCTTCGGCCAGGTCAACGCCGAGTCGGCCGGAATCCGGCAGATCAGCGGCGCGGGCGGACAGCTGGACTTTGTGCTGGGGGCCTATCTCTCCCAGGGCGGCAAGAGCTTTATCTGCTGCTCCTCCACCTTTATGAATAAAAAGACCGGCAAGCTGGAGAGCCGCATCAAGCCCACCCTGGATGTGGGCTCGGTGGTCACCGACGCCCGGCCCAACATCCACTATCTGGTCACGGAGTTCGGCAAGGTCAATCTGAAGGGCACCTCCTCTTGGGAGCGGGCCGAGAAGATCATCTCGGTGGCCCACCCCGACTTCCGGGAAGAGCTCATCGCCGCCGCCGAAACGATGCACATCTGGCGCCGCTCCAACCGGCGCTGAGCCCAGCCGGGCAAAAACGCCCCGCGGGACCGCCCTAAGGCGGCCCCGCGGGGCGCACTCTCTATTTGGGTCCTGACAGGCCCGGCGGGTCTGTGCTATAATGGGGTCAGCGGTCCAGCTCGTCCAGGGTGAGCTGGAAGCCGGGCAGAAAATGCTCCAGGAAATAGTCCACCTCGGGCAAATTCATCTCCTCCAGGGCCAGGCGGGTCTGCGCCGCGGCCTTGCGGAATTCCAGATTCCCCGTCTTGAGCTCCTCCAGGCACTTGATGTGGGCGGAGAGCTTGTCCGCCGCCTTGACCAGGGCCCGGGTCTCCCCGTCATACTCCTCCCGCAGCCAGGGGGCGTAGGCCGGGCGCAGCTCCTCCGGCAGCAGGGTGAGCAGCTTCTCCACCGAGAGCTCTTCCACCCGCCCGTACGCGGCCCGGAGTTCCGGATCAAAGTATTTCACCGGCGTGGGCAGATCCCCCGTGAGGATCTCCGGCGCGTCGTGAAAGAGGGCGGCGGTGGCCGCCCGTTCCGGGTCGGCGGGGACGCCCATGACGTCCCGGCGGATGACCGCCAGCGCGTGGGCCAGCACCGCCACCATGTGGGAGTGCTCCTGGACATTCTCCGGTTCGGTGCTGCGCATCAGGCCCCAGCGGCGGATATACCGCATCCGGGCCAGGTAGGCGAAGAACGTACCCTCCATCACACGGCCGCTACCAACGTCCCCAGCCCCTGCCGGAAGGCGTCGCACTGGCTGTTGCTCCCGTGAAATTCGACCTCAATGGGCTCCTCCCGGTCGATGGAAAACAGACCGATAATGGACTTGGCATTCACCACATAGCGCCCCGAGCGCACATCGATTTTACACGCATTCTCATTGGCCAGGCGGGAAAAACGCTTCACATCCTCCAAGGTGGCCAGATTGACATAGAACGTATTCATTTGAATAAATACCTCCCGTATCTCTCTTGTTTCCGGCGGACATAGAAAGGCGAAAGTCTTCCTTCCGCCGCCGCCCCTATTATACGGAGTCGTTTCTCAAATTACAAGCGAGTTGTTCCGTTATTTTGACAAATTACAGCACTTATTTTAAGGTGATTTTATGAACATTGCACTTTCCACCCTGGGTTGCAAGGTTAACCAGTACGAGACCGCCGCACTGGAGGCCGAACTGCGCCGCCGGGGACATACCCTGGTTCCGTTCGATGGCCCCGCCGACGCCTATATCGTCAATACCTGCACCGTTACGGCGGTGAGCGACAAAAAATCCCGCCAGCTCATCCGCCAGGCCCGCAAGCGCAGCCCGGAGGCGGTGGTCGCCGTGTGCGGCTGCTATGCCCAGACTGCGCCGGAGGCGGTGGCCGCTCTGGGCGTGGATCTGGTGGCGGGCTCCGCCGGGCGCATGGCCTTTCTGGACGACCTGGAGGGCCTGCTGGCCCGGCGGGAGCCGGAGCCCCTGGTGACGGTGGACAATATCTTCACCCACCGGGCCTTCGAGGCCCTCTCCGGCGGCGGGCTGGAGGGGCGCACCCGGGCCATGTTAAAAGTGGAGGACGGCTGCGTCAACTTCTGTACCTACTGCATTATCCCCTACGCCCGGGGCGCGGTGCGCTCTCTGCCCATCGAGGGGGCCCGGCGGGAGCTGGGGCGCCTGCTGGAGGCCGGATACCGGGAAATCGTCCTCACCGGCATCGAGATCTCCTCCTGGGGGCGGGATCTGCCCGGCGAGCCTCCCCTCATCGACCTGCTGGAGGCGCTGTGCCGGGACCTGCCCGCCCATGTCCGCCTGCGGCTGGGCAGCCTGGAGCCCCGGACCATTACCCCCGGGTTCTGCCGCCGGGCCGCCGCCCTGCCCAACCTGTGCCCCCACTTCCACCTGTCCATGCAGAGCGGCTGCGACACCGTGCTGGCCCGGATGCACCGCCACTACGACACCGCCCGGTACTATGAGAGCGTAACCCTCCTGCGGGAGTATTTCCCCAACCCGGGGCTCACCACCGACCTGATCGTGGGTTTCCCCGGCGAGACGGAGGAGGAATTTCAGGAGACCCTGGCCTTTGTGGAGCGGTGCGCCTTCTCGGCCATGCACATTTTCCCCTACTCCCGGCGCACCGGCACCCCCGCCGCCCAGATGCCCGATCAGGTGCCCAACGCCGTCAAAGAGGCGCGGGCCCACCGGGCCGCCGCCCTGGCCGGGCGGCTGGAGGCGGCCTATCTGGACGCGCTGGTAGGCTCGACGCTCCCCGTCCTCTTCGAGGACCGGCACGGCGAGGTCTGGCGGGGTCACGCCCCCAACTACGCGGAGATCCTGGCCCCCGGGGAGGACCTCCACAACCGGGAGGCCCCCGTTCGGATTACCGGCCGGGAGGGCTCCCGCCTGCTGGGCGAGCTGGTCTGAGCCCATGTCAAAAACAGCCCCCATGCAGCCGGTGCATGGGGGCTTTCCTCGGCAGTACGGCGCTTTTGCACCGGATGGGCGTTTCGTGTATCCTCAGAGAGCAAAAAACAGCCACACCGGATGGTGTGGCTGTTTTTCTGGAGGCGCCACCCAGAATCGAACTGGGGAATAAAGCTTTTGCAGAGCTCTGCCTTACCGCTTGGCTATGGCGCCCTATGGAGGACGGAATCACTTCCGTCCTCATTTGTCTGGAGCAGGTGACGAGGCTCGAACTCGCTACCTCCACCTTGGCAAGGTGGCGCTCTACCAGATGAGCTACACCTGCAAATGCAGACCCTGAATAGGGGTGGTCCCTCTGAGATACGCGCGTATCTCAGAGGGATCTGGTGCCTCCGGCCGGAATCGAACCAGCGACACGGGGATTTTCAGTCCCCTGCTCTACCAACTGAGCTACAGAGGCATATGGCGACGCGGAAGGGACTTGAACCCTCGACCTCCGGCGTGACAGGCCGGCGTTCTAACCAACTGAACTACCGCGCCATAGAAACGAATGGTGGGAACAACAGGGCTCGAACCTGTGACATCATGCTTGTAAGGCATGCGCTCTCCCAGCTGAGCTATGCTCCCCTGTGCGCCGGATCAAGGCCCTTTGCGCCTCCGTGTTTCACACGGCGAAAGTTATTATAGCAAAAGCCCCCGGCAAAGTCAACCTTTTTTTGAGAAAAATTTTGGACTCATTTTTGCGGGTCCGCCGGAGGGCCGGCGGACCCGCAGCCGGGTCTCAGATGCTCGCCAGCAGCGCCTCCAGCTCCCCCCGGTCGTAGTGGTACACCCGGTCGCAGAACTGACAGGTGAGCTCGGCCTCTCCCTGCTCGTCGATGAGGGCGCGCAGCTCCTCCCGGCCCAGGCTGACCAGGGCCCGGGTGACCCGCTCCCGGCTGCAATAGCAGCGGTACTCCACCGGGGACTCCTCCAGCACCTCCAGCTCAAAGTCGGAGAGTACCCGGCGCACCAGCTCCAGAGCGGAAATACCCTCCTTCAGCGCGGCGGTGACCGCCCCTACCCGGGCCACGCCCTGCTCCACTTTGGTGATGACCCCGTCGTCCGCTCCGGGCAGGAGCTGGATGAGATATCCGCCGGCGCACCGGACGCTCTGGTCGGTGTCCACCAGCACCCCCAGCGCGCAGGCGGAGGGGATCTGCTCGCTCTCGGCAAAGTAGGCCGTCAGGTCGTCGGCAATCTCCCCGGAGAGGAGGCCCACCCGGCCCACATAGGGCTCCTTCAGGCCGATATCCCTGATCACGGTGAGGGTGCCGTCCGTCCCCACCGCCCGGCCCACGTCCAGCTTGCCGGGGGCTTTTTCCATGAGCTCCACCGCCCCGTTCTGGACATAGCCCCGGACGTTGCCGGCGCTGTCGGAGGTGACGGTGATGGACCCCAGCGGCCCGCCCCCCTTGATCTGGAGGGTGACGGTCCCGTTCTGCTCCTTGAGCTGGTTGCCCATCATGGAGCAGCCCATCAGGGCCCGGCCCAGGGCCGCCGTCGCCACCGGGAGGGTTTTGTGAATCTGCCGGGCGCGCTCCACCAGGGCCCGGGCGGAGATGGCGCTGGCCTTGACCGGCGCGTCTTTGGCCAGTACTCGTACAATCTGATCTGCCATACGGTCTTAATCCTTTCGTGCTGTAAAAAAGATGCGCTCCTCCCCGGGGCGCGGGGCGCGCAATTTCCGGTCGCCGTAGCGCCGGATGTGGTGAAATCCCGCCCGGCGGAGCATCTCCTCCAGCTCGTCGGGCTCATAGGCGTACTCCTCGTGGAGCTCCTCCCCCCGCTCCCACAGCCCCGCGGGGGTCAGGCGGAACAGGTCCATGGCGTAGGTGCACACCCGCCGCCGCCTGGAGTACTCCGCCCGCCAGACGCAGTAGGCGTCCTCCGTCTCGTCCAGAAAGACCTGGCCGTCCAGAGCCCGGAGCTTTTCCGGCGTGTTGATGTCAAACACAAAGATCCCGCCGGGCATCAGGAAGAGGTGCACCCGCGCAAAGGCCCGCTCCAGCTGGGCGGGACGGGTGACGTAGTTTACGCTGTCCAGGCAGCAGACGCAGGCGTCGATGGTGCCGTACAGGTCCAGCTTGTCCATGGACTGGTGGAGGAAGATGGGGCGCTCCCCGGTAAAGTCCTCCCCCTTCTCATTGGCCTGGGCCAGCATCTCTTCCGAGCGGTCCACGCCGATCATCTCATAGCCCCGCCGGGCCAGCTCCCAGGTCAGGCTCCCCGTGCCGCAGGCCAGGTCCAGCACCGTGCGCACCGGAATCCCCGCCCGGGCGAAGTGCTTCTCCAAGTAGCCGGCCCAGCTCCGGTAACCCACGTCGGTGGTCAGCTCGTCATAGCACCCGGCCAGAAACTCATAGCTCGCCATCGCTTCGCATCTTCTCCTTCACCCGGGGCAGCACCGTCTGATAGCCGTCCGCCCCGTACTGGAGGGAGCGGTTCACCCGGCTGATGGTGGCGCTGCTGGCGCCGGTGCGCTCCAGGATCTCGTTGTAAATCATTCCGTCGCTGAGGAGGAGCGCCACCTCAAAGCGCTGCTCCATGGCCCGCAGCTCGGCCACAGTACACAGGTCCGAGAAAAATTTCTTGCACTCGTCCAGATCCCGCAGGGACAGGATGGTCTCATAGAGCCGGTCGCTGGGCTCTTTTTTCTTCTTGTTCGACAAAATGGTTCCTCCTGTTTCCATGCCTTCCGCCATCCGCACGGTGTGTCCGGACATGCGGTTCCATCCCCTTCATTCTACCAAAGTGAAGTGTGAAAGTAAACAGGATTTTGCGATTTTTCCTGCACGTTCTCCCTCTGCGGGCATAGGCTGAACTACGCGGCCGCTCCGGCGGCCGGAAAAGGAGGCGGCGCCATGTTTCATCGCTCCAAGCCAGAGCCCTCGCTTCTGCTCCAGCCCCTGGGGGAAGAGCGGACCCTCTCCCGGGAGGGCCGCGCAATTCTCTCCTATTCCCTGACTCTGCCCCACCTGGTGGGGGAGGGCCGGGGACTCCCGCCTGTAGAGCGCTACTACCGCCGGCTCGCCCGGCTGTGGCTGGCGCGGTGGAACGGTCCGCTCTTCCAGCAGGCCTGCTCCGCCGAAGAAGAGGCCCTCTCCCGCTCCCGGCCCTTTGCCCCCTGGACCGCCCGTCTCAGCTGCGCCGTCACGCTCCAGACGCCTGCCCTCCTCAGCCTGTGGTGGGAGGTTCAGGAGCAGCGGGGCGGGGACGTCCGCACCCTCCGGCAGGGGGATACCTGGTCCCTGGACCGGGGCGCGCCCCTGGCGCTGCGGGAGTGCCTGCCCCCCGCGCTGCGCCGGCGGCGGGCTCTGCTCCCGGCCCTGTCCAGGCAGATGGAGGAGCGGGCGGGACGCCTGGGGGCCTATCCCGACTGGCCCGCCCGGCTGCGCCGGAGCTTTCGGGCGGAACAATTCTGGCTCACCGCAGAGGACGCGGCGGTCTTTTTCCCGCCGGGAACGCTGGCCCCTCCGGCCCGGGGCGGGGTATGCCTCTCCCTCCCCCGGGACGCAAGCGGCCGGGGAGCAGAGCGCTCCCCGGCCTGAGGTTCGTCTTACCGCTTCCGGCGCAGGGTGGTGGGGCGGGGCTTGTCCGGACGGCTCTGCCGCTTCTCCTCGTCTTTTTCAAAGGCCTTGACAATCTCCCGGACGATTTTGTTGCGCACCACATCCCGGTTGCTCAGCCGGGTGACCGCCACGCCGTCGATGGAGCCCAGAATCTCCGCGCACCGCTCCAGGCCCGAGTCCACCGAACGGGGCAGGTCGATCTGGGTCACGTCGCCGGTGAGGACCATCTTGGACCCCTCCCCCAGGCGGGTGAGGGCCATTTTCAGCGTGGGCAGGGAGGCGTTCTGGCTCTCGTCGATGATCACCCGGGCGTGGTTCAGGGTACGCCCGCGCATATAGGCCAGGGGGGCGATTTCGATGGTGCCCCGCTCCCGGAGCTTTTCGGCCTTCTCCGCGCCGAAAATATCGTGGAGCGCGTCATAGAGGGGCCGCAGATAGGGGTCCACCTTCTGCGCCAGGTCGCCGGGCAGGAAGCCCAGGCGCTCCTCGCCGGCCTCAATGGCGGGGCGGCTCATAATGATGCGCTCGATGTCGCCGTTTTTCAGCTCCCGGGCCGCCTGGGCCACGGCGAGATAGGTCTTGCCCGTGCCGGCCGGTCCGATGCAGAGGGTGACCACATTCTCCTGAAGGGCTTTCACATAGTTCTTCTGGCCCAGGGTCTTGCACTTGATGGGCGCGCCCTTCTGGGTCATGGTGACAATGCCGTCCATGGCCGCAAAGGTCTGCTCCAGGCTGCCTTCCCGCGCCTCGTCCATCAGGCGGGCCACCACGTCTTCGTTCAGCGGCTCTCCCCGGCCGTAGAGCTTTCCCAGGGCTTCCAGCACGTCGGCGGCCAGTTTGACCGGCTCCTCCGACTCCCCCCGGACCTCCACGTCGTAGTCCCGCAGGGTAATGAACACCGGCAGGGCCTTTTCAATCATCCGGACGAACTGGTCCTGGGTGCCGAAAACCGCCTGCTGCTGGTCCATAGTCTCAAATGACAGCCGCTTCGTCTGCAATGAACATTCCTCGCTTTCCATTTGCCGTAGTGTGAAACCGCCTGCGGGGCGCTTCCGGCGCTTTCGTTCCAAAAAGGGCGGCGCAGTTGATTCAGCAGACCTTATTATAATCAAATCCCGCTTTTTTTGCAACCCTTCCGGCGGGCGGGATGGAGCGGGGCTCTTTCGGACATCCTAAGGCCGGACGCGCCCCCGCGTCCGGAAAGGACGAAGCGCCATGCAGGAATTCCGCTATGTAATCCGGGACCCGGTGGGCATCCACGCCCGCCCCGCCGGGCTGCTGGTCAAGGCCCTCAAGCCCTTCGCGGACACCGAAATCACCCTCTCAAAGGGGGAGCAGACCGTCAGGGCCACCCAGCTTATGCGCCTGATGACCTTGGGCGCCCGGCAGGGCGATGAGCTGGTGGTCCGGGCGGAAGGCCCCCGGGAGACCGAGGCCGTGGCCGCCGCCCGCCAGGTCCTGGAGCAGCACCTGTAGTCCCATCCGGCGGGAGCCGGGCCTCCGGGCCCGGCTTTTTCCGGTGGGAAAATTGGGGGTTGACAAATCATAATATTAGAATATAATAATATTATAAAATACAAATGTAGAAAAGGAGGGAGCGCCATGACTGGTTCCGCCGGCCGCTATGAGGAGAACGCCGCCCTGCTCAAGGCGCTGGCCCATCCCCTGCGGCTCCAAATTGTCCAGGGCCTGCTGCTCTGCGGCTGCCGCAACGTGCGGTGCATCGAGGAAAAAACCGGTCAGTCCCAGTCCTGCATCTCCCAGCACCTATCCAAACTGCGCTCGGCGGGCGTGGTCCAGGCCGAGCGCAGCGGGAATGAGGTCTACTACGCCGTCTCCGACCCCAGAGCGGCCGCCATTGTGGCCGCCCTGATGGGGGAGGCAAAGGAGGATACCCCATGAACTACGATATCATCGTCATCGGCGGCGGTCCGGCGGGACTCTCGGCGGCGGTCCAGGCCCGGGTTCGGAATAAATCCGTGCTGGTGGTCCGCGCCCCCGCCGGCGACCTGCCTCTGGCCCGGGCCCGGCGGGTGGACAATTATCTGGGCCTGCCCGGTCTGGACGGCCGGGAGATGCTGGAGCGCTTTGAGGCCCACGCCCAGTCCCTGGCCGTCCAGTTCCGCACCGGAAAAGCCCTGAGCGCCATGGACTCCGGCGACGGCTTTTTCGTGGCGGTGGACCAGGATGTGGTGGAGGGCCGCGCACTGGTGCTGGCCTGCGGCGTGAGCCAGGGTCCTCCCTTCCCCGGGGAACTGGAACTGCTGGGCGCGGGCGTGAGCTACTGCGCCACCTGCGACGGGATGCTCTACCGGGGAAAGGACGTGGTGGTCGTGGGCCGCTCCGCCCACGCGCCGGAGGAGGCCAACTACCTCCAGGAGCTGGGCTGCCGGGTGACCTATGTAAGCCCCGCCCCGGCGGAGGGCCTGCGCCCCGGCATTCCGGTGGTGCAGGCGGGCAAGGTGGCGGTTTTGGGGGAGGGGAAGGTCTCCGCCGTCCAGGCGGGGGAACAGCTTCTCCCCTGCGAAGGGGTGTTCCTCCTCCGCAGCGCCGTATCCCCCACCCAGCTCCTGCCGGAGCTGGAGCTGGAGGGCCCCTATATCCGGGTGGACCGGAATATGGCCACCAATCTCCCCGGCGTCTTTGCCGCGGGGGACTGCACCGGCCTCCCTCTCCAGATCTCCAAGGCCGTGGGCGAGGGCCTGGTAGCCGGCCTGCGGGCGGCGGAGTATCTGGACCGGCGCTCCAACCCGTAGGAGCGCCGCGGAATCCCCCTCTCATTTTTGAATACAGAAAGGATGTTTCGACTATGACCCCTTATCATTTCAATGCGGACGGACTGAAAAAAGCCGTCGCCTCCGGCGGCCTGGTGATGGTGGACTTCTGGGCCAGCTGGTGCGGCCCCTGCCGGATGCTCGCGCCCACCATCGAGAAGCTGGCCGGACAGTACGAGGGCAAGGCCATCGTGGGCAAGGTCAACACCGACGACGAGTCCGCCCTGGCCGCCAGCCTGGGGATTATGAGCATCCCCACCGTTATTTTCTTTAAGGACGGGGTGGAGATCGACCGCCGGGTGGGCGTCATGCCTGCGCAGGCCTACACCGCTGTTCTGGACGCCAACCTGTAATTCTTATGCCACCAACGACCGGCGCCGGCGGGGATCCCCGCCGGCGCCGGTGATTACCGCTCTGTTTTCCAGAAAAATACGCTGTAAGGGGGCAGTTCGCTCCCGCCGCCGAAGTCGTGGAAGGCCCCGGTGATCAGATCCACCGCCGTCCCCGACTGGGCGTCGAAGTGGGCGGTATAGGGCTGGCTGTCCGCGTTCACCGCCACCAGCACCCGCTCCCCCTCCGCGGCCCGCTCAAAGATGATCTGCCGGTTGGTGAGCAGTACGTTCCGGTACCCTCCGTGACAGAGGGCCCGGCTCCCCTTCCGGGCGGCGGCCAGCCGGGCAATCCAGCCGGTCAGCGCGTTGCACTCCGGCCGCTCCAGCGCCGGGCGGAGCGTATCGTCGCTGCCGGGCGTCTTTTTTCCCTCCAGGCCCCACTCGCTGCCGTAATAGACGGCGGGCACCCCCGGCATCCCGAAGAGGAGCCCGTAGGCCAGGGGCAGGTGCTCCGGCCGCTCCAGCATGGAGGCGATGCGGGTCACGTCGTGGTTGTCCAGGAAGGAGAGCAGCGGCCGGCCCTTGTAGAGCGTCCAGGGCTCGGGGCCGAACTGGCGCTGGAGGCTGTGGCCGATCTCAAAGAGGTTCATGGAGTTCAGGCTGGAGTAGAGGCCCTTATAACACTCGTAGTTGGTGATGGAGTCGCACAGCCCCTCCCCCATCCAGCGGTTGTAGTCCCCGCCCAGGGCCTCTCCCATGAGGACAAAGTCGTCCTTCAGCCCCCGGGTGAAGGACCGCAGCTGCCGCAGGTAGTCCTCCGGCAGGCAGTAGACCACATCCAGCCGCAGGCCGTCGATGCCGAACTCCTCCACCCAGCCCCGGATGGCCTCGAACTGGTGGCGGACCACCTCCGGGTTCTGGAGGTTGAGCTTGACCAGCTCCATATGACCTTCCCAGCCCTCGTACCAGAAGCCGTCGCCGTAGTTGGAGTCCCCGTCGAAGCTGATGTGGAACCAGTCCTTGTAGGGGCTCTCCCACCGGCGCTGCTGTACATCCCGGAAGGCCCAGAACCCCCGGCCCACATGGTGAAACACCCCGTCCAGCATCACCCGCAGCCCGGCGGCGTGGAGGGCGTCGCACACCGTTTTCAGGTCCTCGTTCGTCCCCAGGCGTCCGTCCACCCGGGTGTAGTCCCGGGTGTCGTAGCCGTGGCGGTCGCTCTCAAAGAGGGGGTTGAAGAGCACCGTATCCGCTCCCAGCGCCCGGATGTGTTCCACCCAGTCCATTATCCGGAGAATGCGATGCTCGGTTACCCCATCGTTGTCCCTGGGCGCGCCGCACAGGCCCAGGGGGTAAATCTGATAGACGGTCGCCTCGTCAAACCACATAAAAATTCCTCCCTCTCCCGCCGCCGGCGGCGGTCTTTTTTCTAGTATACCAGTTTTGACGGGAGAGTACAAGGAAAAGGGCTCAGGCGTGCCTCTCCGACGCCAGCCGCTCCACCTCCTCCGGGGTGCAGCGCAGGTCGGCCTCTCCCTCCCGGCGGTAGACCCCGCGGAGCCGGTCGCCCCCCACAAAGACCGGCCGCAGCTCCGGCGGCGCCGGAGGGACCCGGATGGCGATTACCTCTCCGGCGCCGGTATCCACCACTTCCGCCCCGTCCGGGCCGACGAGATCGGCGCTGACGGTCCCCGGGTCCCGGAGCCGGGCCAGGAATTCCTCCAGCATCTCCTGCGCGTTGAGCAGTCCCTGAACCCGCAGGGAGTGGTCGCTCCGCTCCTCCACGCCCAGGAGGAGCAAGCCTCCGCCCGTGTTGGCAAACGCCGAGTAGGTCTCCCATATGCTCTCCGGCAGTCCGCCGGTGGCCAGCTTGGCCTCCAGATGTCCGTTCTCCCTCCAGGACTCAATGCGGGAAATCTCCACTGCCCGCGCCTCCTCTCGTTCGATTGCTTTCCGTATGCCCGAGCCCGCCCGGCCAGGCAGGCTGGAAAAAATTTTGCTTCTCTTTCGGAAAATCAGTTGACAAATATCCTCCCGCCCGCTATAATAATCAGGCAGTCTGATGGATCAGGCTGAATCAAAATCTGCGGATGTGCTGGAACTGGTAGACAGGCACGTTTGAGGTGCGTGTGTCCATCGACGTACGGGTTCAAGTCCCGTCATCCGCACCAGCTCGTCGCAAGCGACATATCGCTTGCGACGAGTTTTTCATTTCATTGCAAAACTCATCGCGCGCTCATTTTGCTGCTCCTCGCTTCCAAACCGGACCCGCTGTTGCTGGGCTCCGGTTTGGCTCCGCCGCTGCGCGGCGTTTTTCTTATCGCAGGGAACTATCGATTTTAACCGTCCCTTTCACGGGTGAGTCCTTATGGGACTCACCTGTTTTTTTGCTTTTCCAGCCGGGCGAAGCACCGTTTGGTCGCCGGAAAGGGCAAAAACGCAGGGGGTTTCACGAGCCCTTCCACGCCGGAGCAAAGTCCGCTTTGCTCCGGCGTGTTTTCTTTTCTTCCATGCAGCCCTGCCCGTTCAGGCCCGATTCTCTTCGGCGAGCCGGGCCTGTACCTGTTCCAAGGTCGGGATACTGGAGAGGCCTCCCTGCTTCGTGGTGGAGAGTCCCGCCGCCGTGCAGGCAAAGCGGACGATCCCACGCAGCTCCGCCTCCGAAAGGTCCTGGGGCGCTTTCCCCGTCTGGAGCAGCTTCCAGACCGCCGAGCCGCCGAAGATATCCCCTGCGCCTGTGGTGTCGACGACTTGGAGGGCGGAGAGGCCGGCCTCGTGCCCGTGGGCGCGGGCGCTGTGGAAAAAGCAGCCCTCCCCGCCGCAGGTCACAAAGACCAGCGGGACGCCCATCTCCCGGTGGAGGCGCTCCGCACCCGCTTCCGGGCCGCATTGGAAGAGGAAGCGGACCTCCTCGTCGCTGATTTTCACCACATCCGCCTGTCCCAGCCCCCAGAGCATCTGCTCCCGGGCCTCCTCCAGGTTGCGCCAGAGGGGCGGGCGCAGATTGGGGTCGAAGGTGAGCAGCGCCCCCCGCTCCCGGGCGTAAGCCACCGCCGCCCGGGTGGCGCTCCGGGCGGGCTCGTCGGTGAGCGAGAGGGTCCCGAAGTGAAAGACCCGGGCCGCGTCCAGCAGGGAGAGGTCGATCTCCTCCCGGGACAGGCAGGTATCTGCTCCCGGCTTTCGGGCGAAGGAAAAGGCCCGGTTGCCCTGCCCGTCCAGAGTCACAAAGGCCAGCGTGGTAAAGACGTCCTCCGCCGCCCGCAGGCCGGACACGTCAATTCCGGCCCGCTCCAGAGTGCGGGTCAGCATTGCCCCAAAGGCGTCCCGGCCCACCTTTCCAATCAGGGCCGTCTTTGCCCCATACTGGGCCAGCGCCGCCAGAAAATTGGCCGGGGCCCCGCCCGGGTGGGCGGCCAGGGTGGGATAACCCGCCTCATCCACCGAGAGGCAGGTAAAATCGATCAGCAGCTCCCCCAGCGCAACGACATCAAACATGGTCTTCTCCTTTCAGCGGGCGGCGGGATACTCGTTGCACAGCAGCCGGTACGGCGGCTCGTCCTCCTCAATGGCCGGGAAGCGGCCCATGGGGGGATAAAAGCGGTTATCGGCGTTGTCGTCGTTGCACTGGCTCACCTCGCCCAGCAGGACGGGCCCCGTCCCCGGCTCCACCGAGAAGTCGTGGTACATCCGCTGCGGGACATAGATGCTCTCCCCCGGCGTCAGGCGGATCTGGCTCCCCGCCGGGACGGTGCAGACCCGCCCGTCGGTGTGGACCGTCACGTCGGAGACCCGGTCGATCTCCTCGTCAGGGAGGGCGTTGTACACCCGGATGAGCACATTCCCCCCGCCCCGGTTGATGATGTCCTCCGTCTTATACCAGTGAAAGTGATTGGGCGCGTACTGGCCTTCCTTCAGGTAGAGCAGCTTTTCGGCATAGACCTTGGGGTACCGCTCCGCCAGGGCCCGGTTTCCATTGCGCAGGGTGATGAGGGAAAAGCCGAGCTCGTCAAACTTCCCCATGCCGTAGTCGGTGATGTCCCAGCCCAGCATACACTCCCGCACCTCGTCGTATTCGTGGCCCAGCGTCTGCCACGCTTCCGGGGTTATATGGCAGAAGGGGGGCAGGTAGCAGCAATAGCGCCGGCACATGTCCTCCATCTCTCTCAGGGCCCGGTTGATTTCCGATCGTTTCATATCCGCTCTTCCTTTCTATCAAGCGCTCCGCGGACGCGGGCAGAATCCACTTCTATTGTAAAGAACGGACCCCAAAAAGGGAAGAGCGAATGTATCCAAATCCGGCCCTTTCTCTCTCCGCGCTGTTCCGGGGAGCGAGCCCACGGATTCTGATTTAAGCCGGGAAAGAAAGTCCCCGGCCCCCGGCAAACAGCTCCGCCAGGTACTGGATGGGCGGCAGTCCCGTGTGCGTTCCGATGTACCGGTGGAAGGCGCTGTAGGCGCGCTCGGCCATATATTCATCCAGTTCAAAGTCCAAATCGTCCTCCTCACAGAGGTCCTCCGGCGGCCCGCCCTCCGCCTCCCCAAATGCGCGGGCGATATAGTATTCAACCGATTCCCGCGTGAAGCGGCATTCCCCTTGGTTCAAATACCGGAGGACATCGTCCACGTCGAGCGCATCCCTGTCCCCGTACTCCACAAATTCGCCCCAGTCACCGGGTAATCCCGGCTCTTTTCGGCCCAGCATTCCGGCTCCGATGGCGCTCGTCTCCTCTCCAGCGCGGGAATAAGACACCATCCAGACGTCGTCGTCGCCGTAGTCGGTATAGCAGTCCGTGTTGTGCAGTAGCAAAATACCCTCCAGCTCCGGGAAACGCCGGCACAGATGGGAAAAGAGTTCCTCTGCATCCCCCATCGCACACGCACCGCTGCTCTCAAGGACCAGCTTGTTCGTCTTGCCGAACGGCTGTACCCCCTCTGTGCGCGCTCCAGACTCAAAGGCCTCCTTTCCAAGGTACTCCCGGCTGGATTGGAGCGCGCCAAGCAGCGATTTTTGCTCTCCCACAAGGCCCAGTTTGAAGATTCCATTCATAAAAAAGCTCCTCTCTGCATTTCCGGATGCCGCTTCACGTCAGGCATCGCCCTTCTTTACTCCAGCGTAAACACATCCATGGGGTCGAAGTCCGGGAACTTCCGGTTTTTATACTCCAGCAGGGCGGCGGTACAGTTGGCACAGTGGTTCTCAATGGCCAGATTCAACAGCTCCGTCACTTGGGCCAGCGTGAAGCGGTCCAGCGCGTCCACCACCGTGGCGTCGTCTTTCAGCACCCGGCCGTAGGCGGTCCACTTGTCCAAAAGCCCGATGATATGATTGGAGCAGCGGCTCTTCTTGCTGCATTCAAATTTCTGGAGCGTGAGGCTGTTATTCAAGGAATACCCGAACAAGCTGTGGAACGCCTCCGCACCGCTGTCCACATACAGCCAGCAGTCTGTCAGGTTAACCGACACATCGCAAAGATCCAAATCAATCTTCAGCTCGACCCCATGTTTTTCCTGTCCCTTGAAGCGGTAGGCCGGGATCTGGACGCCCTGATAGCGATCCTCCTTTATCTGAGAAAAGTCGATAACCGGCTCCCACACCTGGGCAAAGGGCTGCTTCAATCCATGGGAGGTAAAATATCTCTGCCAGCAATCCAGATCTGCCGGGTCCATCTCCATGGGGTGGGCCAGCTGGATGGGCGCGCCGGTAAGGGTATAGGGATGTCCCTCGCTGTCTGCGGACTGGCCCTCCTGCAAGGTGAAGGTCCGGCCCTCCTGGCTCCACACCAGCAGCGAAGCCGACTGGCGCATGAGCAGATTGGTCAGGTTGGATTCCGTCCACACCTGTGCGTCCGTCTCCCGCCCGCTCAGGAAGTCCTGAAACAGCCTGTCGCAGCGGGCCTTGACGGCCTTTTTCAAATTCTTCTTCATCTCCGACAGATCTGCCTTGGCCTTTTCGTACCGCTCTGGATCCGCCCCCTTTTTCGGCAGGGATTTTACGGCTTTTTTCGTACTCTCACTGTAGAGGCTCAGGGTCAGATCCGGCTCCAGCGCAACGGTTACCAGGTTCCCTCCCAGATCATAGACTTTTTTCCCGGCGTTATCCAGGCCGAAATTCAAAAGTCTGGTCACCCGAATGGTCTCCTCGTCCGTCTTGCGGAGAGAGGCATATCTCCTCAGGATTCCCTCCTTTTCCGCATAAATCATGGCCTCCCGGGTATCGCTGAACAGCAGAGCGTGATTGGCAACGTCCCCTGTCTTCCACATGGAGCGGTATTCGCGGTAGAGCTTTCCCACGGCCGCGCCATCTGCATAGCGGAAGAGGACCGGAAGGAAGGCCGTCTGCCTGGATTCCGGTGCGGCCTGCTCATAGAGACGCAGCAGCGCCTGAACCAATTCCTTCCGGTCCAGCTTGGCCGCCGCCTCGTCCGCCAGGGGACACAGCGTCTCGCTCCATTTGCTCTGCTGTTTTAGATATTCGGCCAGGCAGAGCTCCATATACTCCGGCGGCGCCAGCTCTGCGCTCCCCGCCAGATGAACAGCCGGCAGGTCCTGTATGCCGTATTTCAGCAGTATACTGCGGGCGTTGATCTTTCGCAGGCGGTCTAAGTATTTCTGTTCCACCGTCCCTTCACTGCCCCGGGCATGGGCGGAGGAGGGCGCTTGGTCCAGCTCCGCGGCCAGTTCCCGGAGTTCTGAGAGGCCGGACGCGGCCAGCTGTTTCTTCACACGCTTCCAATTGGAGCTGTCAACGGCTCCGGCCTCTATGAGCGTGCGGACATAGGCGGCATTTTTCTCCTTCTCGGCCAGCTTGACCGCCTTGCTGGTCTTTCCGGACAAAAAGTCCGCGAACATGCCACGAAGCTCCTCCCCTACCGGTTGCTCCGTATCCTGCAGGCGCAGCAGCATCGCTTTGATGCGGCCATTCTCATTCATCTGAAAGCCCTCGTGCTTTCCGCTGGCCAGCATACGGTCATAGACAGGAATGTCCTCCGGCGCCAATGGAATCAGATATTCCTTGGAATAGTTCCAGCTCTGCATATAGTACTCCTTGCGGAACGAGGCGATCACATCCAGCGGCTCCCCATCGCCCATACGGAGAAGCAGCTCCACCGTCTTTGCGTTGGGCTGAAACATACGCTGCGACATGGAAAGCTGATCCAGGGTCAGGACCATCTGTGTCAGATTGCTGCAGCCAAAGAAGGCCCTGTAGCTGACTTCCTCCACGCTCTCTGAGAGCGTGACCCGCGTTAAGGTAGTACAGCCGGAAAAGGCCTCGTAACCGATTTTCGTCACTCCGTCTGGGATGGTCACCGCCCCGCCGGGACCCTTGTATCGTACCAGTTCCGTCCCTTTGCACTCAAAATCCGCCGTTGTCTCCATCCGTTTCTCCTCCTTTTTTATTCGTATGCGAATCAACCATATGCAGCCAGCATAGTATGAAAACGCGCATACACCCCCATTGGGAGCGCATGCGCGTTTCTCCTCTGTTTTCGTCTGTTCCGTCTCCGGCTCACGGCGGTCTCCTCACGCTCTTTTGTTGGATTTATGGATTTATTATATCGTATTCTCCCAAAAAGTGCAATTGTTTTGTGAACATATACAACTGTGGGAGGCCCCGAAGGGCCTCCCACAGTTGCTGTGTCTGAGAACACGTCAGACAATGAGGAAAGGAAGAATGGAAGAACGCAAGGGAATTACGGGAGCACGTCCAGCCAGAGGTAGGAGAGCTCCACCAGGTCGTCCACTGTGATGACGCCGTCGCCGTTGATGTCGGCCTTCTTAGCCGCATCCCAGTTGTCGTCGCCCTCGCTGGCGCGGTAGAACTTCTGGGCCTCCGTGATGTCGGCCTGGTTGAACACGCCGTCGCCGTTGATGTCGTAGCGGACTTCCACCACATCGGTAATCACCGGGCCGCCGGAGATCACCGCGTAGTGCAGATTGGAATCGCCTGTGTAGGTGAAGATGGCGTCGTTGAGGGTGACGCTGATCTTACCGGTCTGATCCTCCGCCGTGCGGAGCACGAAGGAGAGGATGTCCTTCACATCCTGCTGGGAGGTCTTGTCCAGGTTGTAGGCCAGGACCACCGAGTGCGTGGTGGTGCCGTCGCCGTTGTCCTTGGCATCCTTCACCAGGATCTGGAAACCACCCAGGGCCTCCATCACGTACTTGTCGGTGAGCACCCCGGTGGGGTCGCCCGCCACGGTGAAGCGCAGGGTCACGTTGCCCAGATTCTCGTCCGTTCCGGTGTAGGAGAAGACGTAGGGAACCCGCTCGTTGCCGCCGGCCTCGGAACCGCCGGTGACGGTGGCGGTGAGCTCACTGGGAACCGTGCCGCCGTCCCAGCCGGCGTACAGCGTGAAGCTGCCGGTGACGGGGGTGGCGAAGTCATAGGCGATGGTGCACGCCTTGTCCAGGAACCAGCCGGAGAAGGCAGCGCCGTCCTTGGTGGGGGCGGCGGGCTCGGCGACAGCAGCGCCGCTGGCCACGGTGGCCGCCTCAACCTCGGAGCCGCCGTTGCTGTTGAAGGTGACGGTGAACTCCTCCTCCGCGAACTGGGAGGCGCCGTTGGCCAGCACAATCCACTTGGCGGAGGTGTCGATGACGTACTCGCTCTCGAACCACAGGAAGCCGAAGTCGTCCAGAGCCTCGGGGAAGTCGGGGGCGATGGTCACATAGCCGGGCACGATGCCGCCGGCGTTGTAGTAGTGGTCGGCGCGGTTGCTGCCGTAGGCCACTTCCACCGACTTGGTGCCCACGCCGGTGAGCCAGGAGGTGTCGTTATAGGGGTGGGTGCCCAGGATGTAGTTCATCACGCGATAGGTGTACTCGGAGCTCACGGCCGCCGGGAAGTACTTGTGGAGGATGGACATCCGCACGCCCATATCCACCACGTTGGTGGAGCCGCCCCACATGCCGAAGGTATCCTGCACGCCGTAGGGGTTGTTCTCCATGGTGCTGTCCAGGTAGGGCACGTAAGCCTGCACGGCCGCCAGGACCTTGCTCTCATAGGCCTCGTCCATGATGGGGATCAGGCGCACGGCCTTCCAGCCGTTGCGGCCCATCTGATTGTTGGTCAAAACGGTGTCCAGCAGCTCCAGCACGCGGTCCTTGTAGACCTGCTCGCCGGTGGCCAGAGCCAGCTCCACAGCCGCGCTCCAGTCGGTGGTGCCGGTGCCCTCGTGGGCCGCGGCCTCCTCGTTCCACACCGCCACGGCGGTGTCGATGCAGGTCTGAGCCAGCTCGTCGTCAAAGCCCTTCAGGGAGTTGCCGGCGGCGGCCAGAGCCGCGGCGGCGCTCAGCTGCAGGGACGTGCTCTTCGTGCCGGCCATGGCCATACGGTCGTCGGCGTCCACACCGGTGGGCACGCTGGCGTTCTCGGCGTTGGCGGCGCCCTCATACACCTTGTTGTCGGTGTCCTTGGAGCCGTCGCCCAGGTGGGTGTACTGCCGCAGGGAGGGGACTTCCAGCACGGGGAAGACGAAGCCCACGCTATCCAGCTGGGCCAGGATCTGGAGGATACCGTGCTTGATCTGCTGCTGGATGTCGGGGATGCCGTCGGGCCGGTGGAGCTCCACCGAGCCGCCGGTGGCGCCGTTGGCGGTGTTCTCGTCCCACTCCACCGTCAGGGTGTCGTAGTCCACGCCGTACTCCAGCCACGCCAGAGCCAGATCCTGAATAACCTGCATGTTGCGGGAGGTCTGAATGTCGAAGTCGCCGGCGTCATACCAGCCGCCCACATTCAGGCCGGGGATGTGCTCATAGGCCTCATAGGGGGAGTCGCTCTCGGCGCCCATGCTCCAGCCGTCAAACCAGGGGGTGTTCAGCGGAGCCTGGAGGGCGTCGTCCATGTGGGAGGCGCTGTGCCAGATCTTATAGCCCTCGCGGACCTTGATGTGGTCCATCTGCACGGCCAGGAAGTTGCTCAGGGCCAGCTGCCAGGACTCATCATACACGCCGTTGGCAATGGGGAAGGGATCGGTACGCACGCCGCCGTACTCCAGCACGTACATGCCGGGGGTGGTCACGCTGGAGAAGTCGAACTCGCGGTACTCGTAGCGCTGCCAGCTGGTGGGCTCGCTGACGGCGCCGGTGAACACGGTCTCATAGCTGCCGTCGGCGTTCAGGCGCAGGACGGAAGCGGTCTCGGGAGCGCTGTAGTCGGGGTCCAGCTCAATCTCGGCGACCTTGTCCAGGTGGGGCTCATAGCCGGCCTGGCTGTGGCCGATGCTGGGCTCGCGGGTCCAGTTGGCGTCCGCGTCGGGGCTGATGTGCCAGACGATCTCGGTCTCGCCGGCGGGGATGAGCTCACGCAGCACGAACCAGCCGTTCTGGGCGCGGTTGCGGCCGTCCAGCAGCTGCATGGTGCCCGTGTCGGAGGTCACGCGGATGCGGTAGTCGTCGTCCTCCGAGGCGAAGGTCATCTTCGTGCCCTGGGTGAAGGGCAGCGGCTGATAGTCGCCCCGGTCCTCGTTCCAGTCCTGGACATACCAGAGCTGGTCGTCGGTGCGGGCCCGGTCCACTTCTTCCATCTCGTCCTGGGCGGACAGGGGGAAGACGCCGTAGTCGTCGTAGTTGCCGTCGCCGTCGGTGTCGGTCTGATAGCTCTTGCCGATGAACACCGCGGGGAGGAACTCCAGGTTGAAGCCGGCCTTGCCGATCAGATCCTCCGGCAGAGGCTGGTCCAGCTTGATGGTCAGCTTGATGCCGCCGGCCTCGGGCTCGGCGATAAGCTGATAGTCCACGGCCGGATTGACGCCGCCGCTCTCCAAGGTCTCCTCGGGGAGGGTCATGTCCACAGTGACCTTGCCGGTGGCCTGGTCAAAGGTGCGGTCGTTCCGGATGGGCGCGGGGGTGGCGTCCCACTGCTCGGGCGTGGGCAGCAGGTGGATGTCGCCGTTGGTGGCGACGCGCCGGCCGTCCTGAACGAGCTCGATGCCCGCGCAGTGCTGGTCGCCGAAGGTGCGGTCAAAGGTGGTGGAGTACATGAAGACGTTGAAGCCGCCGGCTTCCAGATAACCGTCGTCGTCCACCATGGTGAGGCTGGGCGTAATGTCGTTCTGGAAGTCCTTGGTGGGAGCCTGCTCGGGCTCGGACTCCTCATTGGCGATCATGCTGGCCGCCATGGCCGCAGAGATCCACTGGGACTGATAGTTGACGATGGACTCGCCCTCAAACCACAGGAAGCTGAAGTCGTCCAGGGACTCCACATAGTCGGGGGCAAAGGTGATGTGACCGGGCAGAATGGAGCCGGGGATGAAGCTCTCGTCGCCGCGGTTGCTGTTGTAGGGCTGGAGGGTGGACTTGGTGCCCACGCCGCTGACCCAGGAGGCGTTGGTCTGGGGATGACGGCCCAGGATGTAGTCCACCGCGTTGAGGGTGTACTCCTTCAGAAGCGCATTCTCCGGGAAGTAGCTATAGAGAATGCCGGTCTTCTGGCCCAGGGCGATGATGGTGGGACTGCCGCCCCAGCCGGAGTCCTCGGTCCACATCACGCCGTAGGGCAGGTCGCGGTACTGCTCGTCCACGATCTCGGCGTAACCGGCGGCGGCCTCCGCCACCTTGGCCTGGTAATTCTCGTCCATCAGGTCCATGACGAACACCGCGCTTATGGTGGGAGTGGCGCCCCAGCCGGAGGCGTTGAAGTTGTCCGCCGTCACCGCCTGGTCGGCCATGGCGCTCAGGCGGGCCTTGAAGTACTCAAAATCATACTGGTCCTGATAGAGGTACCCGGTGCCGGCGGCCTCCATCTTGTGGGTGGCCAGCATCAGCTGCACCAGGGTATTCCACTCGGAACCCATGTTGGGGGATTCCTCGTTGTGCTGCTCGGCCCAGATGGTCATGGCCGCGTCCATGCACCGCTTGGCAATCTCGGGGTACACGTCGGCCAGCAGGTACGCCGCGCCGGCGAAGTTGGCGGAGTTGGAGCCCAGCAGGTTGGTGCTGAAGCTGCCGCCGCCGCCGGAGAGCAGGAAGTAACGGTCGTCGGGCTTGCCGGAGTAGACCTTGCCGTCCCGCTCCACGATCTCGTCCTCAGCCAGGCTGGGGTCGTAGAGATAGCCGTCGGTGTCGCTGGAGGGATCGCCCAGGTGGGTGTACTGCCGCAGGGTACGGACCTCATGGGTGCCGCCCACGCCGCCCAGCTGCTCGTACTGGGCCAGAATCTGCTTGGTGCCGTGGGCGATCTGCTGGAGCACGTCGGGGATGCCGTCGGGCCGGTGCATCTCGGTGACGCCGCCGGTCTCGTCGTCCCAGGTCACGCTCAGGGTGTCGTAGCCGCCCATGTTGTCAAAGGCCTCGGCCGCGTAGATCAGGTCCTCCAGGACCTCCACGTTGCGGGCCGTCTGAATGTCGAAGTCGCCGGCGTCAAACCAGCCGCCCACATTCAGGCCTTCCACATAGCTCTCCCAGGTGTAGCCCCGGTCCGTGATGGCCTCGGGCAGCGTGCTGGGCATGCCCATGCCGTCAAAGTAGGAGCTGACCTGGGGGCCGATGGTGCCGTCGTCCATGTGGGGCGCGCCGTGCCAGATGCGGTAGCCCTCGCGGACTTCCATGTGGTCCATCTGCACCGCCATGAACACGCTCAGGGCCGTCTGCCAGGAGTTGTCATAGACGTCCTTGCCGATGGGGAACACCTCGCTGACCTGGCCGTCATAGTGCAGCTCATACAGGCCGGCCTTGGTGTAGTCGCTGAAGTCATAGCGGGCGTATTTATACCGCTGCCAGTCGGTGGTCTCGCTCAGCGTACCCTCGTGTACCTGCGTGCGGGTACCGTCGGCGTTGACCTGCCACAGAGAGGCGGTGGTGGGATAGTCGGTATCGTACTTGTCCAGCTCGATAACGGCGAACTTGTCCTGCGCGGGGGAATAGCCCGCCTGGCTGAAGCCGATGACGGGATCCCGGACCCAGTCCTCATGGACGTCGGGACGGATGACCCAGTCCACGACCACGTCGCCGGACTTGCCGGACTCAATCAGGCTGCTGAGAACATACCAGCCGTTCTGGGCACGGTTGCGGCCGTCGAAGAGCTCCATCTCGCCCAGCTCCGAGTCGATGGAGATGTGATAATCCTCATCCTCGGGGGCAAAGGTGAAGCCGTAGCCGGTGGCAAAGGCGACCGGCTGGGCGTTGCCGCGGTCCTCATTCCATTCCTGGACGTACCACTCCTGGTCCAGGTCGGCCCGCTCGGTCTCCTCCATGTCGTCCTGGGGGTGGAGGGGGAAGGTGCCGAAGTCGTCGTAAATGCCGTCGTCGTTGGTATCGGCCTGGTACGACTTGCTCTGGTACTTGGAGGGGATGAACTCCAGGTTGAAGCGCGCCTTGCCCGCCAGGTCCTCGGGCAGGTCGCTGGTCAGGATGACCTGCAGGCGCACGCCGTCGGAGGTGGGCGAGGCCACCAGCTTATAGGTCAGCTGGCTCTCGTCGTTGGGCTTGTAGGTCATGGGGACGGTTACGGTGTTGGTGGCCTCGTCAAACTGTTTCTTCGTGGGAGCAAACCAGCCCGAGCCCTCCTTATCCACCGAGGGGGCGGGGGTGGCGTCCCACTGCTCCGGGGTGGGCAGCAGATGGATGTCGCCGTTGGTGGCGATGCGGTATCCGTGCATGGAGAGCTCGATACCGGCCATGTGCTGGTCACCGAAGGTGCCGGAGAAGGTGTTGTTGTACATGAAGACGTTGAATGCGTTGGAATTGGGCGTGGTCAGGTAGCGGTTTTGTCCATCATCCGCATCACTGAGCACGACAAAGTCGCCGGCCGCAGCCTGTGCGACCTCTGCCGCAAACGCGGAAAAACCGGGCATGCTGCATACCATGCCCGTCACCAGCGCAGCGGAGAGCAGTTTTTTCCATTTTGACACTTGGTTCACTCCTTCTCTTTCGCAAATCGTTTTTTGATAAGCTGTCTTTTCGGGAGATATCGCGCCCCTTCACCTCCTTAAAATCTCCCTATCTTGCCTCACAAAATCCCCTGCGGGATTTGGAATCCGCTCTCTTTTCCACCTACTTTATAAAAAGTATTTTCTTGAACTAATGTTTAAGTTACACTCTTTCCAGCCCGCTGTCAATCCTATTTTGTTTCATTCTATATATTTCAGGATTTCCAACAAAATCGGCCCATTTCTTTTTATCTTTTAACTTCATGTGCTTTATTAAAGTATCTTTCGCCGCAAAAAAAGCGCCGCATTCCAGCAGGAATGCGGCGCGCAGGAGCGGGGAGCGGCCGGGCGCTCCTGTGCTGCAAAAGGCGGTCAAAACAGCGTTTTTTCGTTCTTTAAGAAAAGCGTTTCATTGATCTCCTCCAGCTCCATCCGGTGGACAATTCCGTGGGAGATAATGGCGTCCCGCCGGATCCGGGGATACAGAGCGGCATACGCCGCCCGTTTGAGCAGGCGCTGCGTCTCCTCCAGAGTGGCCCCCAGACCGATGCAGATGCACAGCAGCCGGTCCCGGGAGGGCTTCCTCCGGCCGGAAAAGACCTGGTGGAGGTACACTTCGCTCATGCCCGCCCGGCGGGCCAGGGAGGCTTTGGAGACGGCCTTGGTCTCGTACAGGGCGTCCAGCAGGTCTCCAATGCTGCGGTCCACAAATTGGGACCCATTTTCCCTTAAATAGGCGTCCAAATTGGGCTGCTCTCCCATCTCCCGCTTCAGATCGCCGGTGGTCTTGTCTTGCATCCTTTTTCCCCCCTTTGACTTCCGCTTTCAAATCGTATATACTGAGTTTAACGCACTTTTATCCGCAAAACAATAGGCTGACTGCATCGGATTGGATTTATTTTTTCAGGGGGGCGATTCCAATTTATACGTGGCTGTCCAACGCGCTGCGTCAGGAGTTCGAACCGGTCCGCCGGATAAAAGAGAGCCCCCGGGGCCGGGTCTCCCTGGTGCGGCACCGGACCACCGGGAACTGTTTCCTTCTGCGCCGCTTCACCGGAAACGCAGAGGTATACCGCAAACTGCTCCACTACTCCTGTCCTCACCTTCCCACCGTTTTGGAGGTGGCCTCCCAGGGGGAGGATAACCTGGTTTTAGAGGAATTTATTGCGGGGGATACGCTGGACTTTCTCCTCCAGGGGGCGCTCTTCTCCCCGGAGGAGACGCGCTCCATTGTCCTCCAGCTCTGTCAGGCCCTCTGGGTGCTCCACTCCATGGACGCCGTACACCGCGATATCAAGCCGGAAAACGTCATCCTGCGGGGCGCCGACGCCGTCCTCCTCGATTTCGACGCCGCGCGGCTCCACAAGCCGGACCACCAGGCCGATACCCAGGTGCTGGGTACCGCCGGCTTTGCCGCGCCCGAGCAGTACGGGCTCTCCCAGACCGACCCGCGCGCCGACCTCTATTCTCTGGGCATCCTCATCAATGTCATGCTCACCGGCGAGCATCCCTCGAAAAAGCTGGCGCCGGGACGGCTGGGCCGGGTGGTGGAGCGCTGTACCCGGGTGAACCCCCAGAAACGATATCGAGATGTCCTCCGCCTGATGGAGGCCCTCTCATGACGGAGGAGGCGTCCATCTTGACTCAGACCTGTCCCCATTGCGGCGCGCCTCTCCATCCGGACGCGGTGTTCTGTCCCTACTGCGCCCGGAGCGTCAACCGCCGCATTCAGCGCCGGCCGCCGCGCCCTGTGCCCCGGGCGCTCCGGTACGCCGCAGTCCTTGTGCTGGCGGCTGCGGCGCTGGTTCTGACGCTCTTCTTCGCCACGCGGCCCCGGACCTATGACGGCTGGGGCGAGGTGATCTATACCGATTCCGACGGCACCTACCAGCTGGTACTGGCCTGGCCGGAGAATCGCTACCAGCCTGCCTATGAACTGAATTTGCGGAGCGAAGCGGGCGAGCCGTACCGCGTTCCCTCCCGGCTGTACATCAACCATATGGACAGCGGAGCCGATGCCGGAGCGCTTTTCTTGCAGAAGGTGGCCTCGGCTGAGGCCGAACTTATTTTAGAGGAGGGCTCCCCCGCCGTCCTCACCTGCAGCCAGCCCGCTCCCCACAGCGCCCTGCCCGATGCGGCTCTGGCCAGCCTGGTGGACTATGAGGCGGAGGAGGACTTCTCCGCCCAGATGGTCTGGACGCTCCACATGGACCGCGGGGACACCATCCGCCTGCGGCAGGACTACCATGTCACCCGAATCCCGACCTACGATTACTATCCGCAGGACGTCCCCATGGGCACCACCGGCGAGCTCCAGGCTCTGATCGACGAGATCGCCGCCACGGTGGAGCCCGAGGCGGTGGTGAACCTCTATTTACCCGCGGTGACTTATGAGGGAAGTCTCACGCTCTCCGGCCGGTCCTTCAACCTCTATGGCGCAGAGGAGGGGGGTACGGTCTTTGCCGGACCCGTCCGGATTGACGGGAGCGCCGACAGCCAGATCTCCTACCTGTACGACATTGATTTTCAGGGAGAGGGGACCGGGGTGGGCCTGTCCACCGCCGCCCGGGCCCGGGCGGTGAACTGTACGTTCACCGGTTGGAAAACCGGCTTTTTGGGATACGGGACCGCGTGGGTCAACGTCATCGGCTGTACCTTCGAGGGCAACGAGACCGGCTTTCATTTTAACAGCCTCGGCGGGTCCGTCAACCACAGCATGTATAACGACAATGTCTTTCGCCGTAACGGCACCGCCGTAGTGCTGGAAAATGTGCCATCCGATTTGGCACTGAACTTTGAAAACAGCGTCTTTTCGGACAATGAGACCGACATCGATAACCGCTGCGGCCAGCCCGTGGACATCTCCCGCGCCATCTTTCAGTAGACCCAAAAACGCCCGGGCGGGATTTTACTCCCGCCCGGGCGTACAAATACGGCTCTCTTTAACCGTTGAGCGTCAGCCCCTCCCACTGCTGGGACTGGGAGAGGCCGTCCTTCTCCAGCATCTGCTCGAGCACCTGCACATCGGTGGTGATGTCCATGGCCTCGTTCTCAAAGAGGCGGTCCAGCTGCTTCTCGAACCCCTCCACCACCTTATCCATCATGCCCTCAATGCGCTCCTTGGCCGCGGTGATGTTGGCCCCCTCCACACCCTGCTCCTCCATCTGGGCGTAGGCGTTGAGGATCTTCAGCGTGGTGGGCAGGTAGTAATTCAAAAAGGTGCGCAGCTGCCCGGCCTTCTCGGGTTTTTTCTTCTGGTAAGAAAAGATTTTCCGGGTGATCTCCTCGATGCGTTCGATCTTCCGGCTCATCTCCTCGTCCTCGATGGCGTCGTTCACCGCCCGGATCTGGGCCAGAATGCGCTCGTCCTCGGCGGGGGTACGCTCCGGCTCCGGTTCGGGCTCGGCCTTCTCCTGCAGGCCCTCGTCGCTGAGGATGAGGCGTCCCACGCTCATGTCCAGATAGCCCACGGGCAGAAATCCCCGGTCCAGCATCTCCTGCAAATCGTCGCAGGCCTGGTGCACCGGTACGGGCATGGCCTGGGCGAGCATCTGCACCGAAACCGCCTCCTGCCGGCCGATGAGGGCCAGATACTTGCGAAAACGCCGGCTTTTCTTGTTCCGGGCCGCCCCCACCAGCAGCAGCACCAGCCCCACGCCGCACACCCCCATGGGGATAAACAGGTCCTCCAGCCAGAAGTAGGAGTAGCCGTGGAGGAGATCGTCCACCATGCTCACCAGTTCGGTAAAGCTGACAAAGCCGAAAAGGCCCGCCATGATGCCTCCGCCCACGATGAGGCCCCGTCCCTCGTTGCGAATGGGCTTTCCGGGGGTATAGGGCTGCCGGCGGCGCACCGTCCTGGGCGGCGCGCTGGGGATGGGGCCGGCCTGGGCGCCGCCGCGGCGGCGCACGCCGCTCTCCGTGCGGATTCCCTGGGTGCCCGGCTCCTGCCGCTGGGCGCTTTGGGCGGACGGGGCGTCCGCCGGATGGGCGCTCCCCTTCCCCTTGCTGTGGGTCAGCTTGCGAAAGAGCAGGATCAGCCCCACCGGCCAGAATGCAGTCAGCGCCACGACCACAATGATCCACGAGAAGAGTTCCTGAATGTTGTTCCGGTTATTCTGATAACCCGCCATATCCGGGGCCTCCCTATCCCGAAGTGAGAAGCGCGTCTCCACCTCTGTATTCTGGGGCCATTGTACCACAGGCCCCTTAAAGAATCGATGTAGGATTCCTTTAAATTTGCTAAAAAACAGGCCCCGCTCCTGAGGCGGCCTCTGTGCAGTATCATACCGCAAACCCCGCAGGAAGTAAAGACCAGCCCGATGTAACCGTTCTGTAATTGCATTTTTCCCCCGGAGACCCTATAATAGCGCTGTATAGAACAGCCGTGCGCGGCCCGGCCGCCCGGCGCGTGCGGTCCAAGGCGGTATGTCCGCCCCTGGGCCGCCATATCTTAAGCAGAGGAATTGAGAGGCCAATTATGAACGCTTTTGGAGTTGATCACATGGAACGGCAACAAGGCAAGCGGGTCCAATCCCCGAAAAAGGCCGGACGGCGTCGGGGCCGGCTGCCCCTTCTGGTGGTTCTGCTGGCGGTGGTAATCCTGGCCGGCGGCTATCTGGGACTGTGCGCCTATGCCATGAGCAGCGAGACCATCTTCCCCAACACCTCCGCGGCGGGCACCGAACTGGGGGGCCTCACCCGCTCCGAGGCCCGGGCGCAGCTGGAACTGGCTCTGGACGCCTACCGGCAGTCCACCACCTCCTTTCAATGCGGCGGGCAGGAGTTTACGGTGGACGGTTCCAACCTGTCCATGGACCTGGACCAGGTGGTGGAGGAGGCCTATACTTCCTCCCGCAGCGGCTCCCTGCTGACGGCAGGCGCCCGGTATCTCGCCTCCCTCGTGGGCGGGACCGAGATTCAAACCGCCCTGGTCTTTACCGCCACCCCCGCCGCCATTCTGGAGGCCGAACAGTACATCGCAAATCCCATGACCGAGACCTCCTATACCCTCACCGAAGATACCCTGGAGCTGACGAAGGGCGCCACCGGGCAGGCCATCGACGTGGAGGCTCTGGAGGCCGAGATTCTGGCGCGGTTCCAGGCGGTTCTCACCGGGGAGGACACCGGTTCCGAGCCCCTGGAGGTCCCCGTCATCACCGAAGAACCCCCCGAGGCCGACCTGGAGGCCATCTATCAGGCGGTCTACTCCGATCCCGCCGATGCCACGCTGAATAAGGAGACCGGAGAGGTGGTGGCCTCCACGGACGGGGTGAGCTTTGATGTGGAGGCCGCCCGGACCGCTCTGGACGGCGCGGCGGAGGGGGAGACCGTCTCGGTCCCCCTGACCCGCACGGAGCCCACCGTCACCACCGCCGGCCTGAAGGCCAACCTCTTCCGGGACGTGCTGGGCCAGTCCTCCACCCGCACCGCCGGCGGCTCCAGCCGCTGGCACAACGTGGATCTGGCCTGCCAGCGGGTCAACGGCACCATCCTCCTGCCCGGGGAGACCTTCTCCTACAACGACACCTGCGGGCCCTACTCCCAGGCCGGCGGTTACCAGAAGGCCGGCGCCTATGTCAGCGGCACCACCCAGGACACCTGGGCCGGCGGCGTGTGCCAGCTCTCCTCCACCCTCTACTACACCACCCTCAAGGCCAATCTGGAGACGGTGGAGCGCAGCAAGCACAAGTACGACGTGGGCTACCTGCCCTCGGGCCTGGACGCCACGGTGTACAGCGACAGTCTGGATTTCAAGTTCAAGAACAACACCGACTACCCCATCAAGATTGTCTCCTCCCTCACCAACAACGGCGGGACCCGCTACTGCAACGTGACCATCTACGGCACCAATGTTACGGGCGTTTACGGCGACCCCTACTCGGTGACCGTCAGCGTCACCGAGGCCAAGACCGTCTATGAGCCCAACGCCTCCGTGCCCCAGGGCTCCGCGCCCCAGCGGGACTCCACCCGCACCGCCTACAACGGCAAGGTGGTGGAGGTCCACCAGCGCCTGCGGGACGCCAACGGCAACGTCATCAGCGACACCGTCATCCACACCGACCGCTTCGACGTGCGCAACGCGGTCTACTTCTACAATCCCGCCGACGCGGCGCGGCTGGGCATCAACACCTCTACCGGCCTGCGCACCGAGGTGCCGGTGACCCCCACGCCCACCGCCACGCCGGCCCCCTCGGCTACGCCGACGCCTGCGGCCACACCGGCGCCCACCGCGGCTCCGGCGGCGGAGCCCTCCACGGCTCCCAGCGCGTCTCCCACGCCCCCGGCGGAGAGCAGTGCGCCCCAGCCCACGCCTCCGGCGGCGGAGAGCGCCGCCCCCACCCCCGACTCGGACGGGGTGGTTCTGCCCCCCGAGGCCGTGTCCTGACGGCCGCACACAAGAACCGAGCGCGGACCTCTTGCCCAGGTCCGCGCTCCTAATTTCAAGGAGGAATTTACGTTGTTTCAGGGATTTTCCAACGCCACGGTGGACTTTCTGTGGGGCATCCGCTTCAACAACGAGCGCCCCTGGTTCGAGGCCCACAAGGCCGAGTACCTCTCCCACCTCTACCAGCCCATGAAGGACCTCTCCCGGGAGGTCTACGACGCCTTTCAGGCCAAGTACGCCGTGCCCGGGCTGTGCTGCAAGGTCTCCCGCATCTACCGGGACGCCCGGCGGCTCCACGGCCGGGGGCCCTATAAAGACCACCTCTGGTGGTCCCTGGAGCGGCCGGGCGAGGAGCCCTTTTCCACCCGTCCGGTCTTCTGGTTCGAGCTCACGCCGGACGACTGGTCCTACGGTCTGGGCTACTATGCGGCCACGCCGCTCACCATGGCCAAATTCCGCGCCCGGCTGGACCGGGACCCCAGGACCTTCGAGGCGCTGGTCCGGCCCCTGGAGAAGCAGAGCGTATTTGCCCTCACCGGGGAGCGTTACAAGCGCCCCAAGGGCGAACCCGCCAGCGCCCGCCTCGCCCCCTGGTACAATTTGAAAAATTTCTCCCTCCAGTCGGTCCACGACCTGGGCGAGCCCCTCTGGTCCCACGATCTGGTGGATTTGCTGCTGGAGGGCTTCGGTTTTCTCCTGCCCCTTTATCAGTATTTCGCCTCTCTGGACGCCGACCCCGCCCCCGCTCAGGGGTAGGCGCAGCGGTAGCTCTTGCCCGGTTCGGGCTGGATGTGCCGCTGGGCCAAGAGCTCGTCCACGGTGACAAAATAAAACCCCCGCTGGTGGAGCTGGTCCACTGCCAGGAGGGCGGCCTCCACCGAGGAGGGAAAAATATCGTGGAGGAGGAGGATATCCCCGTCCCGGGCGTGGGATACCAGGTGCCGGGCCACTTTTTGGGCGTCATCGGTGTCCCAGTCCTCCGGGTCCACCGACCAGAGGATGAGGGGGCTGCCCGCATTGGCCCGCACACCCGCGTCGATCTGGCCGTAGGGCGGGCGCAGGGCAAAGCCGTCATGGCCCAAAATCCCGGTGAGCAGACGGCGGGTGCGCCCCACCTGGGCGTCGAAGTCGGCCCGGTTCAGGCCGGTGAGGGCCACATGGTCATAGGTGTGGATGCCGATCTGGTGGCCCTCCGCGTCCATCCGCTCCACCAGGTCCTCCATGCCGTTGGCCACCCGCCCTCCCACCAGGAAAAAGGTGGCCTTCACCCCCCGCTCCGCCAGGCCATCCAGCAGCGCGGTGGTGGTGGAGCGCCGGGGTCCGTCGTCAAAGGTGAGCGCCAGCAGTCCCCCCTGGGCGGGGGTGGGCGTGGGCGCGGCCTCCATCCCCTCCGGGAGAACTCCGTCCACTGGAAGCGCCGGCTCCGGCCCGCCCGTCGCCAGCGCCAACAGGCACAGCGCTCCCAGCCCCGCCAGTAGCCGTCTCCCCGCTCGTTTGCCCGCGCGCTTTCCCATGCCGCCGCCGCCTTTCCTTCGGAATCGGCCTTAGTATGGCGGCGGGAGCGCCCGTTTAGCCGGGAATGTCCCTTCCTTTTTTTACAAATAACGTCCCACTGCGGTGATCTGCTCCGCCAGGTCGGCCCGGTAGCCCGGCCCGGCCGGGTTCAGCGTGCTGCACACCACCGCTCCCGCCGAGCCGGAGGCGTGGACGTACCGCCCCTCCCCCAGGTAAAGGGCCATATGCCCCGGAAAGTAGAGCAGGTCCCCCGCCGCCAGCGCCTCCAGCGGCACCGGCCGGATGGGAAAGCCGGGCTGAATACGGGCGTCCCGGTAGATGACCACCCCGTGGACCAGATAACTCAGGGAGGCCAGACCCGAGCAGTCGATCCCAAAGGCGGTCTTTCCTCCCCAGCGGTAGGGGCAGCCCAGAAAGTCCAGCGCGGAGCGGGCCACCGCTTCCCGCACCTGCGCCGTGGGCTCCGGCGGCCCGGCGGGGAGGGGCCGCAGGCTCCCGGCCGGGAGGAAGCCCTCCTCTCCCCCCGCCAGGCGCACCCGCCGCCAGGGTCCCTCCCCCTCCTCCGGCAGGAGGACCACCGCTCCCCGGGGGAGCACATATACGCTCCTCCCCCGGCCGGGCCGGCTCTGCACCGGGGCCAGCGCGGGCCAGACCAGGCCCAGCCGGCCCTCCCGCCACCGGGCCAGCCATCCCGGCGCGCACACCAGGCACTCCTCCGTCAGCCAGCCCTCATAGCGGTAAAAGGTCCGCACCCGGCGCCAGCGCCCCCGGCACTCCAATACCTCCACTTCCATCCCGGAGAGGACCTCATCCACCCACTCCGGAGGCGGCCCCGCCTGGGTGGGCGGCGCCTGGAGCAGCGGCGCCCGGGCCTGGGTAATCCGTGCATGCATTGTGCAGCTCCCTCCTTTTCCAAACTTAAAATTAGGTATTTTTATGGGACTATTCTTTTGTTACACTGAGTCCACAATCAGGAAGGGGGTACCATTTCCATGGCCAGGAGCACCAATCAGAAATTGAAACTGCTCTTTCTGCGGCAGCTTCTTCTGGAGAAGAGCGATGAGGAGCACCCCATCTCCACCCAGGAGATTATTCAGGCCCTGGAGGCCCAGGGCATTCCCTGCGAGCGCAAGAGCATCTACCGGGATATGGCCGCGCTGGAGGAGTTCGGCCTGGACGTCCACGGCTGCAAGGGCCGCCGGGCGGGCTGGTTTGTGGGGGAGCGGCGGTTCCAGCTCCCGGAGCTCAAGCTACTGGTGGACGCGGTGCAGTCCTGTAAATTCATCACCCGCCGGAAGAGCCGGGAGCTCATCCGGAAGCTGGAGTCCCTCGCCAGCGTACACCAGGCCCGGCAGCTCCACCGGCAGGTCTATGTGGCCGGCCGGCCCAAGACCCTCAACGAGACGGTCTATTACAGCATCGACCAGCTCCACGCCGCCATCTCCGCGGCCCGGGCGGTGACCTTTCAATACTTCGACTACGACCTGAACAAGGCCCGGGTCTTTCGCCGGGGCGGGGCGCGGTACACCGTCTCCCCCTACGGCCTGATCTGGGACAACGAGAATTATTATCTGGCCGGATATGACCACGACAAGGGCGAACTGCGCCACTACCGGGTAGACAAGATGGCCGAGCTCTCCGTCACCGCCCTTCCCCGCCAGGAGGAAGGCCGGTACGCCGGGCTGGATATGGGAGAATATGTGCAAAAGCACTTCGGTATGTTCTCCGGCCGGGAAGGACAGGTCCGCCTGCGCTGCGCCCGGCGGCTGGTGGGGGTGATTCTGGACCGGTTCGGCCTGGATGTCATCCTGGTCCCCGACGGGGAGGAGCACTTTACCGTCACCGTCTCCGCCGTGGTGAGCACCCAATTTCTGGGCTGGCTCTTTGGCCTTGGCCCCGACGTGGAACTTCTCTCCCCCGACTGGGCGGTGGAGGAGTACCGCGCCCAGCTCTCCGGCGTGGCCCGCGCCTGCGGTCTGACCACCGCCCCAATCTCCTGAATATTCCCGGATAAAACGCGCCCGGACGGCTCCAGTCTCTCCGACTGGACGGCTGTCCGGGTTTTTTGTCGAACCCGGTTGAAGTTGCACGAAGGCAAACTTTACATATCCTTTACAAAGCGCTGCGAGACGCCTTTACAAAAACTCGGCTATACTAAGTCCAGTTCCGGAGAGCGGAACAAGTTTGCTGTGAAAACTACAATGAAATGGAGACTGAACAACATGAAACGAATCTCTGCGCTTCTTCTGGGCGGCGCCCTGTGCCTGGGCCTTCTGGCCGGCTGCGGCGGCGGCACGACGACTCCCAGCACCGCCCCCTCCGATACCGGTTCCACTGAGAGCACCACCCCCTCCGATACCGGTTCCGCCAACACCGAGCTGACCGGCACCGTCAACACCGACGGCTCCACCTCCATGGAGAGCGTTATCCTGGCTCTGAGCGAGGCGTTTAACGAGATGTACCCCGACGTGGTCATCAACTACTCCGGCACCGGTTCCGGTTCCGGCATTGAGAACGCCACCAACGGCACCGTGGACATCGGCCTCTCCTCCCGCGCCCTGAGCGACGAGGAGACCGCCGCCGGCGCCGTCTCCCATGTGGTGGCCCTGGACGGCGTGGCCATCGTGGTCAACACCAGCAACAGCGTCTCCGACCTGACCGTGGATCAGATCGCCCAGATCTTCACCGGCGAGATCACCAACTGGTCCGAGCTGGGCGGCGAGGATCAGGAGATCGCCGTGTTCGGCCGCGAGGCCGGTTCCGGCACCCGCGGCGCCTTTGAGGAGATCGTGGGCGTGGAGGATGCCTGCAAGTACACCAACGAGTACTCCTCCACCGGCGACGTGATCGGCAACGTGGCCTCCAACCCCGGCGCCATCGGCTATGCCTCCCTGTCTGCTGTGGACGACAGCGTGAAGGCCCTGAGCGTGGGCGGCGTGGAGTGCTCCGAGGCCACCGTTCTCGACGGCTCTTACGCCATCCAGCGTCCCTTCGTCATGATCACCAAGGAGGGCGCCGAGCTCTCCGAGGCCACCCAGGCCTTCCTGGACTACGCCATGAGCGCGGATGCCGCCTCCGTGATCGAGCTGGCCGGCGCCGTCTCCCCCAACGCCTAAGTTCCTCTCTCCCATAGAAATCCTGCAAAGCAAGTCCCCGGCCCCCGGGGACTTGCTTTGAGCTGTGTGTTCATCCTTACTGGAGCGCCCGACCGGCGCATGGAGGTTTTTCCGCTATGAAAACAACGCAACCGGACACGGCCAGCAGCGCAAAGCGCTTTACCCCCAAAGAGGCCATGGAGTGGATCATGAAGATCATCTTCCTGGTCTGCGGCTTCATCGCCATCGCCTTCGTGCTGCTGATCACCGTCTATCTGATCCTCTCCGGCCTGCCCGCCATCCGGGAAGTGGGTCTGGTGGACTTCCTCTTCGGAACCCGCTGGGCCTCTACCAACGACACGGACCCCGCCTTCGGTATCCTGCCCTTCATCCTCACCTCCATCTACGGCACCGCCGGAGCCATTCTCATCGGCGTGCCCATCGGTTTTTTGATGGCGGTCTTTCTGGCCAAGGTGGCGCCGCCCAAGGTGGCCTCGGTCATCCGTCCGGTGGTGGACCTGCTGGCGGGAATCCCCTCGGTTGTGTACGGCCTGGTGGGTATGATGGTCCTCCTCCCCGCCATCCGGGAGTTCTTTGATCTTCCCGCCGGCGACAGCCTGCTGGCCGCCATCATCGTCCTGGCCATCATGATTCTCCCCTCCATCATCTCGGTGTCCGAGACGGCCCTCCAGGCGGTGCCCAAGGAGTACGAGGAAGCCAGCCTGGCGCTGGGCGCCACCGAGCTGGAGACCTACTTCCGGGTCTCCGCCCCCGCCGCCAAGAGCGGCATTGCCGCGGCCGTGGTGCTGGGCGTGGGCCGCGCCATCGGCGAGGCCATGGCCATCCTGATGGTGGCCGGCAACGTGGCCAATATGCCCTCCCTCCTCCGCAGCGTCAAGTTCCTCACCACCGCCATCGCCAGCGAGATGAGCTACGCCGCGGTGGGCTCTCTGCAGCGCAACGCCCTTTACTCCATTGGCCTTGTGCTCTTCCTCTTCATTATGTGCATCAATGTTATCCTGAACGTATTCCTCAAGCGGGACAAGGAGGGTTAAGCCATGACCAATGCGATTTCTTCCGACTCCATTCCGGTCGAGCGCGCCAAACCCCAGGGTCTCAGCGCCAGCCGCCGGGTCTATAACGGGACCATGCGGGTTCTGCTCTACTTCTCGGCGGCCGTCACCTGTCTGCTGCTGCTCTTTTTGATCGGGTATATCCTCTATCGGGGCCTGCCCGGTGTAAACCTGGAATTTCTCACCACCCAAGAGAGTATCCTCCGGGGGACCAGCGGAATTCTGCCCGCCATCCAGAACACCATTTACGTCATCATCGCCACGCTGATCATCGTCCTCCCCCTGGGCGTGGGCGCGGCCATCTACCTGACCGAATACGCCACCAACCACAAGCTGGTCGCCGCCATCGAGTTCGCCACCGAGACGCTGGCCGGTATCCCCTCCATCCTGTACGCCCTGGTGGGCATGCTGGTCTTTGGTCAGGTGCTGGGGCTGGGCCGCACGCTGCTGGCCGGCTCCCTGACGCTGGTCATCATGACCCTCCCCACCATCATCCGCACCACCCAGGAGTCCCTCAAGACCGTGCCCCAGAGCTACCGGGAGGGCGCGCTGGGCCTGGGCGCGGGCAAGTGGCACATGATCCGCACCATCGTCCTGCCCAGCTCGGTGGACGGCATCGTCACGGGGTGTATTCTGGCCATCGGGCGCATCGTGGGCGAGTCGGCCGTGCTGATGTTTACCGCCGGCATGAGCACCTCGCTGCAGAACTTCTTCAGCCCCGGCGGTCTGACCGACAGCTCGGGCGCCACGCTGACGGTGGCTCTGTACGTCTACGCCAAGGAGCGGGCCGACTTCGATATGGCCTTCTCGGTGGCCGTGGTGCTACTGGTCATTACGCTGGTCATCAACCTGGCCGCCAAGCTGGTTGGCAAGCGGCTGAGAAAGAAATAAGGGTGAATCATATGAACGAGCACGAGAATACCATCCTCAAGGCCGAAAATCTGGACCTGTTCTACGGGGAAAATCACGCCCTGAAGGGCATCAATATGGACATTCCCGAGCGGCATATCACCGCTCTCATCGGCCCCTCCGGCTGCGGCAAATCCACGTTCCTGCGCAGCATCAACCGCATGAACGACCTCATCCCCTCGGTGCGCATCACCGGTTCCCTCCAGTACCGCGGGCAGGACATTTACGCCCCCAGCCTGGATGTGACCTGGCTGCGCAAGCAGATCGGCATGGTCTTTCAGAAGGCCAACCCCTTCCCCATGTCCATTTACGACAACATCGCCTACGGTCCCCGGACCCACGGCATCCGCAACAAGAGCCAGCTGGACGACATTGTGGAGGAGTCCCTGCGGGGCGCGGCCATCTGGGACGAGGTGAAGGACCGCCTGAAGAAGTCGGCGCTGGGCCTCTCCGGCGGCCAGCAGCAGCGGCTGTGCATCGCCCGGGCTCTGGCGGTCAAGCCCGACGTCCTCCTGATGGACGAGGCCACCTCCGCCCTGGACCCCATCTCTACCTCCAAAATTGAGGAGCTTGCGGTGGAGCTGAAAAAGGATTACACTATCATCATGGTCACCCACAACATGCAGCAGGCCACCCGCGTCTCCGACAAGTGCGCCTTCTTCCTGCTGGGTGAGCTCATTGAGTTCGGCGACACCACCCAGCTCTTCTCCATGCCCCGGGACAAGCGCACGGAGGACTATATCACCGGCCGTTTCGGTTAACTCACCCAATTGGGGCGCCCTTTCCATTTGTCCGGAAGCGGGCGCCTTTCTCCTACAAGCGAAGTTCTATTTTCTGGATGAAACAGGAGGGTATTCCTATGCGTAAAACCTTTGATGCCGAGCTCCACGAGCTGGGCGCCGAGATGATCGATATGGCGGCCGCCGCCGAAGACGCCATCGACCTGGTCACCGCCTCCCTCACCTCCCCCGACCGGCGCCAGGCCCGCCAGGCGCTGGACCTGACGCGCAGCATGGACCAGATGGAGCGCGACATTGAAAACCGCTGCCTGCGCCTGCTGCTCCAGCAGCAGCCGGTGGCCCGGGACCTGCGCACCATCTCGGCGGCGCTGAAGATGGTCACCGATCTGGAGCGCATCGGCGACCAGTGCGCCAATATCGCCGAGATCTCCATGCTTCTGGCCCAAAATCCCACCCACAGCGGCGATATGAGCAACATCCGCACCATGAGCCAGAAGGCCGGCTACATGGTCAAGCGGGCGATCTTCGCCTACGTCAACCGGGACGCCGACGCCGCCAATGAGGTCGTGGGCCTGGACGACGAGGTGGATGAGCTCTTCCTCAAAGAGAAGTCGGAGCTGGTGGACCTCATCCTCAACAACCGGGAGGCCGCCGACCAGGCCATCGACCAGATCATCATCGCCAAGTATCTGGAGCGCATCTCCGACCACGCGGTCAACATCGCCCAGTGGGCCATCTACTGCGTCACCGGTACGCTTCCCACGCCCGCGTAAAGAAGGAGGAACCTCCATGCCCAACTCCATTGTCGTTGTCGAGGATGACAGCAGTATCCGCGAAATGCTCCGCTATTATTTTCAGTCCACCGGGTATGAGGTCCGGGCTTATGAGTCGGGAGAGGACTTCTTCGCCGCGGAGGAGAGCCTCTCCCCGCCGGTGATCTATCTGCTGGACATCATGCTGCCCGGTATGGACGGACTGGAAGTGCTGCGCCGCCTGCGCGGCGGGCGGGAGACGGCGGAAATTCCGGTCATCATGCTCACCGCCCGCACCGCCGAAATGGACCGGGTCGCCGGCCTTGAGAGCGGCGCGGACGACTACGTCGTCAAGCCCTTCGGCCTGATGGAGCTCCAGGCCCGCATCAAGGCGGTCCTCCGCCGGACCCGGCGGCAGGAGAATGGGGTGCTGCGCTGCGGCGAGCTGGAGGTGGACCCCGCGGCCCGCACCGTCCGCCGGGGCGGCGAGCCGGTCGAGCTCACCTACAAGGAATTCGAGCTGCTGCGCCTGCTGGTCTCCCGGCGGGGATCGGTCCTCACCCGGGATGAGATTCTCCACGCCGTCTGGGACTACGATTTCACCGGGGAAACCCGCACGGTAGATATGCACATCAAATCCCTGCGCCAGAAGCTGGGGGACGGGTTTATCTCCACCGTCCGGGGCGTGGGGTACAAGATCGACTGAGGAGCGTACGCCTGCCATGAAAAAACGCCTGACCGCCACCACCTTTCTCATTGTTCTGGCCGCTCTGCTCGTCTCCAACGCCATGGGTGTGTGGTTTCTCTTCAATCAGGAGCGCCAGGACGCCCGGGAGAGCCTCCACGAACTGCTGAGTCTCATTGACTATCAGGATATGGACGCCAGCCAGACTGCGCTCCAGTTCCAGCAGGCCGCCCCGGACAAGCGCCTGACTCTCATCGCCGCCGACGGCTCCGTTCTGGCCGACACTCAGGCCCAGGGTCAGCTGGAAAACCACGCCACCCGTCCGGAGGTGGTCTCCGCCCGCGCCACCGGCTGGGGCGAGGATGTGCGCGCCTCGGACACCGTGGGCGAGCCCATGCTCTATGTGGCCAAACTCCTGGCCAACGGCACTGTGGCCCGGGCCTCCATGTCCCTTTCCTCCATCGACTCGCTGGTATGGCAGAGCTGTTCCGGCTTTCTGGCCGCCTCTCTGGTGGCCCTGCTGCTGGCTCTGGCCCTCTCCCGCCGGATGGCCCGGCGAACCCTGGCCCCGCTGAGCGCCGTGGGCGACGCCCTCTCCTCCCTTCTCTCCGACCAGGCTCCCACCAGCCTGGACCAGTACCGCAGCGACGATGAGCTGCGCCCCATTCTGCGCTACATTGACAAGCTCATGGAGCGCCTGAGCGAATCCCTGCGCAACCTGAAGGACGAGCGCAATAAGGTGACCCTCATTCTGGACTGCATGGACGAGGGACTTCTCCTTCTGGACGAGCAGGACGGCCTGCTGGCCTGCAACCGGGCCGCCCGGGAGCTCTTCGGGGTGCCCGACGGTTCCGCCGATCTGTCGGGCCTGCTCATCCACACCCGGAGCCTGCGCCTGCGGGAGGCCCTGGAGCGGTGCCACACCCAGAAAACCCCGGTCTTTCTGGACGTGGAGGACCTGCCTGAGCCGGGGCGTATTCTGCGCTTCTTCCTCTCCCCGGTCTCCGGCCGGCAGTACGCCGGGGAGCAGGTGGGCACCTCCATTCTCATCTCCGACGTCACCGAGCTCAAGCAGGCCGAGCGGGTACGCACCGAGTTTACCGCCAACGTCTCCCACGAGCTCAAGACCCCTCTGACCTCCATCAAGGGCTTTGCCGACATGCTCTCTTCCGGCATGGTCACCGCCCCGGAAGATCAGAAGCGCTTCTCCTCCCTCATCGGCGTGGAGGTGGACCGGCTCATCGCCCTCATCAACGATATCTTAAAGATCTCCGAGCTGGATTCGGTGGCCATCGAGCAGGAGGAGTGCTCCACGCCGCTCCTCTCCGCCGCACAGGAGGTGGCGGACCTGCTGGCCCTGAAGGCCAAGGAACAGCAGATCACCCTCTCCGTCACCGGCGAGGAGTGTCAGGGCGCCATTTCCTCCCTGCGCTACAAGGAGGTTCTGGTCAACCTGGTGGAAAACGGCATCAAATACAACCGCCCCGGCGGCTCCGTCACCGTCAAAGTGGAGCGCCAGGGCGAACAGGCCGTGCTCACCGTCACCGACACCGGCATCGGCATTCCTCCGGACTCCCTGGGCCGGGTTTTTGAGCGCTTCTACCGGGTGGACCGGGGCCGGGCCCGCAAGATGGGGGGAACCGGTCTGGGGCTGGCCATTGTCAAGCACATTGTGGCCCTCTATGGCGGCGAGGTCTCGGTCGCCAGTCAGCTGGACGTGGGCTCCACCTTCCGCATCACCCTCCCCTGCGCCGCCCCGCAGGGTTAGAGTTCTCCGACCTTCGGCGCCGGACGGCAAGTTGCCGTCCGGCGCTCTTTTACGGCCGGATTTCATATACAGGCGGCCGGACACATGGTATAATAAGGAATCACCCCAGTCTGATTCTGCCCCGGAGGTGTCTCCCATGCCGCTTCACCGTCCCCACCGGGCTCTTCTGCCCAGCGCGCTGCTCATCGCTCTGGCCTCCCAGCTCTCGGTCAACGTCTTTGCCCAGCGCTTCAACGTCTCGGTGGCCATCGTGCTCCTGCCCGTGCTGCTCTTCCGCACCCCGGATCTCCCGGTGTTTCTGACCGCCCTTCTGGCCGCGCCGGGGGTCTTTCTCCTGCGCTGCGCCGTGCAATGGCTCACAGCCGGGACTTTTGCCGGCTGCTGGGCCGCCTATGCCCCCGAGATCCTCTTCTACCTCTGCTACGGCCTGTTCTTCCGGCTCTATACCCGGGCCCGGCCCTTCCAGCCGCTTCGCTTTTCCACCTATCCCGCCCTGGTCGCCATCGATCTGGGGGCCAACTGCGTGGAGCTGCTGGCCCGGGACCTCTTCTATCTCCCGCTTCTGCTCCAGCTCCTCCTCTTGGCCGTGCTCCGGGCGGCGCTGGTGTGGCTGCTCATCCGCACACTGGAGAATTACGGCTTTCAGGTTCTCCGGGGGGAGGATGTGGAGCGCTATCACCGGCTGCTACTGATGACGGCCACGTTGAAGAGCGAGGTCGTCTGGATGGAGAAGGGCGCGGCCCTGCTGGAGAACACCATGAGCGAGGCCTACCGCCTCTACAGCCGCCTGCGGCAGCGGGAGCCGGAGGGCGCGGACGCCGGGACCGCTCTCGCCATCGCCAAAGACATCCACGAGGTGAAGAAGGAATATCTGCTCCTTATGCGCGGCATTTCGGAGGCGCTGGAGCTGGACGCCGCCACCCCCGGCATGGAGCTGGACGAGCTCTTCGCCGTCCTCTCCCGCAGCGTACAGCGCACAGCCCGGGCGGCCGGAAAGGAGGTCCTTTTTCACCTGGAGCTGGAGGAACACTTCTATACCACCCGGCATCACTATCTCATGAGCATCTTCCGCAATCTCTTTCTCAACGCCGTCGAGGCTGCCGGGCCCGGACAGACCGCCCACATCGCCGTTACCCAGCGCCGGGAGGGGGACGCGTTCCTCTTCACGGTCTCCGACGACTGCGGCGGCATCCCACCGGCCCGGATGTCCTCCATTTTTACCCCGGGCTTTTCCACGAAAATCAACTATGCCACCGGGGAGATCAGCCGCGGGCTCGGCCTGCCCATCGTGAAGGACCTGGTGGAGCAGGAGCTGGGGGGCGCGGTATCCGTGACTTCCCAGGGCGGCGGCACGGAATTCACCCTGCGCATCCCCATTTCAAAACTGGAGGAAGTTTAATGCTCTTTTATCTCATTGACGACGACCCCGCCACCGTGGATGTCCTGCGCATGATCATCGAGGACAACGGCGCGGGCCGGGTGCTAGGGATGGCCTCCAACGGCCAGGACGCCCTGGAGGACCTGGAATACATGCACCCGGATATTGTGGTGGTGGACCTGCTCATGCCCGGCATGGACGGCATCGAGTACGTCCGGCGGGCCCGGGCGCGCGTTCCCGCTCTGCACTTTCTCATGCTCTCCCAGGTGACCGCCAAGGACATGGTGGCCGAGGCCTATGCCGCCGGGGTGGATTTTTTCATCACCAAGCCCATCAACAGCGTGGAGGTGCTCAGCGTCCTGCAAAAAATGCGGGAGAGCCTGTCCATGGACCGGATGCTCGGGCAGATGCGCACCCTGCTCCAGGGGAGCTCCGCCCCGCCCGCTGCGGGGGACGGAGCGGAGCACGCCCTCCGGCAGCAGGAGGAGCGCCGGCACGCGCTTCTCAACAACATCCTTCACCGCCTTGGTATCAGCGGCGACCCGGCCTGCCGGGACATCGCCCAGATTGTCCTCTATCTCTGCTCGCCCCAGGGCCGCCGGGAACAGCGCACGGTCTCCCAGCTGTGCGAGCAGTTCAGCGACTCCCCCAAGGCCATGGAGCAGCGGGTCCGCCGGGCCGCCACGGCGGGGCTGGTCAACCTGGCCAACCTGGGAATTGAGGACTACGGCAACGACGCCTTCACCGAGTACGCCGGAACCCTCTACCACTTCGAGCAGGTCCGCCGGGAGATGGACTGCATCCGGGGCCGGATCTCCACCCACGGCCGCGTTTCCGTCAAAAAATTTCTCTATGCACTGGCCGCCCTGTGCGGCGAACTCCATTGACGCTGCAATTTTTCCGTCATTCTGTCCAAAAAACACCCCTTCTTTTTTGCCGTAACTGACGAAATTCTATCTCCACCTTCTCTTTATAGACTTCTTTTTGTTACTTTTTGTTGTTTTATGAAACTCGTCTATAAACTAGAAAGCAACAAACCGGCCGAAGGAATTCGAGCAAGATGGAGGTATGAATTATGACAACAATCCTTATGGGCATGGGGCTGCTGCTGGTGACCCTGGCGGCCTTCTCTCTCTTCAGCATGAAGGCTCCCATGGGCTCCAAGGCCATGTCGGGCATGGCCAATGCGGCGGTGGCCACGTTCCTGGTGGAGGCCATCCACACCTACATTTCGGGCAACCTGCTGGGCATTGACTTTCTGGGCGATGTGGGCGCCTCGTCGGGCAGCATGGGCGGCGTGGCCGCCGCCATCCTGGTCCCCATCAGCATGGGCGCCAACCCCGTTTTGTCGGTGGTGGCCGGCGTAGCCGTGGGCGGCTACGGCATCCTGCCCGGCTTTGTGGCCGGCTATGTGGTGGGCTTCCTGGCTCCGCTCATTGAAAAATATCTCCCCGACGGCATGGATATCATCCTGGGCGCGCTGGTCATCGCCCCCATTGCCCGCGGCATCGCCTATATCTCTGATCCGGTGGTGAATACCGCCATGAGCTACATCGGCGCCACCATCACCGCCGCCACCGAGCAGTCCCCCCTGCTCATGGGCTTCCTGCTGGGCGGCATCATCAAGATGATCTGCACCTCTCCGCTCAGCTCCATGGCCCTCACCGCCATGCTGGGCCTCACGGGTCTGCCTATGGGCATCGCAGCCATCGCCTGTTTCGGCGGGTCCTTCACCAACGGCATTGTCTTTTACCGTCTCCACCTGGGCGACCGGAGCAACATCATCGCCGTGATGCTGGAGCCCCTGACCCAGGCCCCCATCATCACCCGCAATCCCATCCCCATCTACGGCTCCAACTTCTTCGGCGGCGGCCTGGCTGGTATGGGCGCCGCTGTGCTGGGCATCGTCAACGACGCCCCCGGCACCGCCTCCCCCATTCCCGGTCTGCTGGCTCCCTTCGCCTTCAACGATCCGATGAAGGTCGTCCTGGCCCTGGTGATCGCCGCTCTGGGCGGCGCGCTGGCCGGTTATGTGGGCAGCAGCATCTTCAAGCGCATTATGAAGAAGCCCGCTCAGACGCAGTCCGTCTAATCTCAGGCAGACCCATCCCGCACAAAAAACGAAGCCGCCGGAAATTCCGGCGGCTTCGCTGCTGTTTCAAAGGGGATACCCTTACTTTTCGGCGATGGCCTCGATCTCACAGAGGGCGCCCTTGGGGATCTGCTTGACGGCGACGCAGCTGCGGGCGGGCTTGGAGGTGAAGTACTTGGCATAGACCTCGTTGAAGGCGGCGAAGTCGGCGATGTCGGCCAGGAAGCAGGTGGTCTTGAC
>DWYC01000029.1 GCA_019118925.1 Candidatus Flavonifractor intestinipullorum
GTTCGGCATCGATCTGCCCGACGGCGTGGAACTGACGGGAGTGGAGTACCTGGATTCGGCAATCAAGGGCGCATCCCATACGCCGGTGGTAACGCGCGAGGAAGAAAACCGGACGTATTTCGGCTTCTACCAGGGTGATAATGCCTTCCAGGGTGAGTATGATGTCGCCACGCTGACGTTCCGCTATTCGGGCGACGCCGACGTGGAGATCGTCCTGGGCTACTCCAATGTGGTATCTCTGGACAGCAATGGCGAGACCACCTCGGATGAGACTTCGAATTCCTTCACCATCGAGGTCACCCGGGAGGATAACCAGGGCGGCAGCACCGGCGGCGGCAGCACCGGCGGAGGATCCACTACGGGCGGAAACACCGGCGGACAGACCGACATCGGCGACGATGAGACGCCTCTGGGCAGCGCGCCCTTCACCGATGTGGCGGAGGACGCCTGGTATAAGGAAGCGGTGGACTACGTCTACGCCAACGGCCTCATGAGCGGCACCAGCGCCACTACCTTTGCGCCCAACATGCTTCTCTCCCGCGCCATGATCGCCCAGGTGGTCCACAACCTGGAGGACAATCCGGCGGCGGCGGAGCAGGGCGTGTTCACCGACGTGGCGGCGGGCGCCTGGTACGCCAATGCGGTGGACTGGGCGGCCGGCGAGGAAATCGTCAGCGGCTACGGCAACGGCAAGTTCGGCCCCGAGGACAACATCACCCGGGAGCAGATGGCGCTGATTCTGTACGGCTATGCCCAGTACAAGGGCTATGACGTGAGCGCCAGCGGAGAGCTGAGCAGCTTCACGGACGGCGCGTCCACCTCCAGCTGGGCGGCGGAAGCGGTCCAGTGGGCGGTCGGCAGCGGACTGCTCTCCGGCAAGGGCGGCGGCGTACTGGATCCCCAGGGGACCGCGACCCGGGCTGAGGTAGCCTCCATTCTTATGCGCTTCTGCGAGCTTAACGGTTAAGGCAGAAAATGCCCTCCGGTTTCCTTAGGCCGGGGGGCATTTTGAAAGAGAAGCTGAGAGGATTCGTTTTATCAATATTCTGCAAAGGCAAAAGAAAAACTTTTCGATAACACAGGAGGGCCGACAGAATGCTGGGAACAAAAATCGCGGCGGCCGTAATTGCGGTCAGTGTTGGCGTGGCGGGAATGATGGGCATCGCCCCGGCCCAGAAACCGGACGCGGGACCGGAACCCACGGACCAGAAAAGCGGATATCTGGCCGCAGCTTTTGATGGGGAGTACTTCTATGCCGCGGGTACCGGCGGACGGCTGGAGCGCATTTCGGACGATGGCCGCGTGGAAGCACTGGATGTCCCCGTAAAGGAAGATATTCTCTGCCTGCTGGCCGGAGAGGATGGAACCCTGCTGGCCGGAACCGAGGGCGGAAACGCTCTGCTGTATCAGGATGGAGAGATGACCTCCTGCTTTACCGGTGTGGCGGCCCCGATCTACGGTCTGGCGGAATTCCAGGGACGTTACTACGCGGCGATGGGCGGAGGGTACATTCTCAGCTCGGAGCGCGGAAATGCCTGGCAGGCCAGTCAGCGATTTTCGGAAGAAGCTATCTGCGGCATTGCCTCCACGCCCTCTATGGTGCTGGCAATCACAGCCCAGGGCGACCTGATTCAGAGCAGCGACGGCCGGAAATGGGAGACGAGTAATTTTAACGAAACCTATGAAGGTTACTACGACCCGCTCATTTTCCGCAGCATCCGCAGCCTGGGCAGCAGCGTATTCCTGGCCGCGCAGTATCGGGACGAGCTGGGAGAGCCCTTTGTGGCCAGCACCCAGGATGGAAAGCTCTGGCTGCAAAAACCGCTCTCGAAGATCAGCGGCGACATCGAAGAGGGTCCGCTGGATCTGTATATTAACGCCATCGGGGCGAATTTGGACCAGATTCTGGCGGTTTGTAACGGGGGAGACCTGCTGACCATCACGGAGTGCTCCACCTGCAACACCATGAATCACGTTATGGAGGGAGATATCTACGATCTGGCCTTTGATGGCGAGAATCTCCTGGTGGTGGGGGAGGACTATGAGTTCGCCCTGCTGGACCAGAGCGTTTACCGCCAGTATCAGATCTCCCCGGAACAAACCCAGCAGGATATCCGCAGCGGCGTGCTGGCGGTAGATGTGCGTACTCCGGAGGAGTACGCGGGAGGGCACATTCCCGGCGCGGTAAACATCCCGCTGGACCAGCTGGAGAAGCAGCTTCCCCAGTATGCGCCCGACCAGAACGCGGAAGTGATCTTCTACTGCGGCACCGGCGGCCGGGCCCAGCAGGCGCTGGAGAAAGCGCTTGCCATGGGTTACCAGCTGGTGTACACCATGGGCGGCATTCAGGACTGGCCCTATGAGCTGGAGCCGGCGGCATAAGCCGGCCTATGCAACGGTCAAATCTGTGTAAACCATATGCAGATTGACATAAACACAAAGGAGAAGAAAGGAAGATCAGGTATGTCAAAAAACCGAGAAAAACTCTTGGCAACCACGCTCACACTGAGTCTGTGCGTGGGTCTGATCGGTCCGGCCGTCCAGGCAGCGGGCGCCGGAGCAGATGCGCAGCCCCCCGTCCCGATTTGGGAGGACCGGGAGAACTACAGCTTTGCCGAGCGCGCCGCCGCCATGGTGGCCGAGATGAGCCTCGAGGAGAAGGCATCCCAGATGATCAGCGGCTATGCCCCCGCCATTCCCCGGCTGGGTTTGGACTGGTATGGCTGGTGGAATGAGGCGCTCCACGGCGTCTCCCGCCTGCAGGAGCAGAAGAGCGGCAACGCCACCACCATTTACAACACCACGTCCTATCCCATCAATCTCTCCATGGGCTCCACCTGGGACCCCGACCTGATGTATAAGGTGGCCGAGCAAATCGGCCAGGAGTCCCGCGAAGTGGTCCGCGACAACAGCAAAGAGCTGACCTTCTGGTCGCCCACCGTCAACCTGAACCGCGATCCCCGCTGGGGCCGCAGCGACGAGTCCTTCGGCGAGGACCCCTATCTGACCGGCCAGATGGCCGCTCAGTTCGTCAACGGTATGGAGGGCAAGGACGAGAACGGCGAGCTCCTGGATGAGAACGGCTACAAGCAGTCCGTCACCACCATCAAGCACTACCTGGCCAACAACTCCGAGCATAACCGGCTCAACGGTACCAGCCAGTTGACGGAGAAGGAGCTGCGCGAGTACTATTCCATGGTGTACCGCAACATCATCGAGAACTCCAATGTAAGCTCCGCCATGACCTCCTATAACCGTCTGACCATCGGCGACCGGGAGGATATCCCCGCCAGCCTTGACGCCTATACCATGGATACCCTGCTGCGCCAGACCTTCGGATTTGACGGCTACGTCACCTCCGACTGCGACAGCGTGTGGATCGCCTACACCGGCAACGGTTCCAGCCAGCCGGACAACGCCACCTCCGGCAACGGCCACGGCTGGATCAAGCCCGACGGCGAGAAGATTACCGACCTCGAGACCATCGCCTGGGCCATCACCGCGGGCGAGGATCTGGAGTGCAACGCCGGCTACAGCGGACTGTGGCAGGGCTTTGACTACCAGCAGATGATTCCCGCCGCCGTGAAGGCTGAGATTACCACTCCCACCGGTATCTTTGACGAGAACAGCGTGGACGTGTCCCTCCTGCGTCTGCTCACCGCCCGCATGGAGCTGGGTGAGTTTGACGACGACGAGGGCGTGGTGTCTTGGTACAACGAGGCCCGGGACCGTGTGGAGAGCGAATACGGCGCGGACTGGGAGTATGTAAGCAGTCCCACCAACGGCGCTACCACCATCACGGAGGACCGACTCGACCTGGCCCAGGAGGCTGCCGAGGCCTCTTATGTCCTGCTCCAGAATAACCCCGTGGAGAACGAGGACGGCACCAGCGCCAAGCTCCTGCCCCTGAATGTTCCCGAGGAGGGCGAGTTCACCGTAGCCGTCGTGGGTCACTTCGCCCGTCCCAACGAGGACAACAACAACATGTTCCTGGGCGGCTACTCCTGCAACGTGGGCGAGTCCGCCTATGACAAGATGGTCAATCCCTACAACGGCATCAAGAGTGCCATTGAGGCCATCAATCCCGACGCGACGGTGACCTTCTATAAGGGCTTCACCGACAGCGGCAGCCAGGCCTCGCAGCTGAACAACATCGACGAGGCCGCCATTGAGGCCGCCAAGACCGCCGACGTGGTCATCGCCTACGCGGGCACCGACAGCGGCACCGCCAACGAGCAGGGCGACCGCTCCAGCCTGGAGCTCCCCGGCGCCCAGACCGAGCTGCTCAGCCGCCTGGTGGAGGCCAACCCCAAGACCGTGGTGGTCATGGAGACCATCTCCCCCAACGAGGTCCACGAGTTTGACGGCGCCGCCGCCATGCTGTGGAGCTGCTACACCGGCATGCAGAAGGGCGACGCCCTGGCCAACGTGCTCCTGGGCAACTACAACCCCGCCGGCCACACCAGCACCATCTGGGTGGAGGACACCGACGAGCTGGCCGACATCCGCAGCTACCGGCTCTCCCCCGGCGAAGATGCCATCTACGGCGAGACCCAGGGCCGTACGTACATGTACTATACCGGCGATCTCCGCTATCCCTTCGGCTACGGCCTGAGCTATACGGAGTTCAGCTACAGCAACGCTGCCATCAGCGCCACTGAGGCCACCGGCGACGACACCGTCACCGTGACTGTGGACGTGACCAACAACGGCACCATGGACGGCCAGGACGTGGTCCAGCTGTACGTGGCTTCCCCCAATGCGGGTCAGAACGGCTATCCCATCAAGCGCCTGGTGGCCTTTGATAAGGTCAACGTGCCCGCTGGCGAGACTGTGACCGCCACCATGACTGTGGATCTGGCCGACCTGGCCTTCTGGCAGGAGGACGACGCCCGCTTCGAGGTGGAGCCCGGCACCTATACCTTCCAGGTCAGCACCTCCAGCGCGGATGCGGACATCCAGGCCAGCCTGAATGTGGAGATCACCGCCGACGCCACGCCCGTTCCCTCCGTCCTCTCCGCCAAGCCCGTGCAGGACGGCGACAAGGAAGCGGACATTCCCCAGCGGGTCATCTTTGACGCGGGCAAGACCGTGGATCCCCAGCTGACCCTGGCCATGAGCGACGACACCCTCTACGGCTATGTCATGAAGGGCTACGATGCCCCGGCCATCCCCGAGAGCATGAGCGTGAGCTATACGTCCAACCGGCCTGAGGTGGTCTCCGTTCAGGACGGCGTCATCACCACCGTGGGCGCCGGCGTGGCCACCGTGACCGCCACCCTGACCGACGGGGCGGGCCATGAGGCCACCACGGACTTCGTAGTCTATGTAAAGAGCGGCATTCAGCCCACCGCCATCACGGTGGACGGCACTCCCATCGACGGCTTCAGCGCCGACGTGAAGGAGTACACGGTTCAGATCCCCTTCACGGCCGAAGCCCCCGAGGTGGCCGTTGAGGGCATTGAGAACGCGGAGAACTACATCATCCAGCAGCCTGAAATTCAGGACGGCGCCATCACCGACGCCACCATTACCATCGTGGACGGCAGCATCCGCACGACTTACACCATCCACTTCACCATGGAGGCCCAGGAGGTCTACCTGACTCAGATCCAGATCGGCGGCGTGATGCTGCCCGGCTTTGACCCCAATGTGACCGAGTACAACTATTCGGCCAACATGGGCACCAATCCCGGCGACTATGTGGTCACGGCTGCGGCTCTGCCCGGCTGGGACGTGAGCATTACCCAGCCTACCCGCATCCCCGGCACCGCCACCATCACCGTAACCTCGGACGAGGGCGGTATCCGCATCTACACCATCAATATCGTCACCCAGGCGGAGTCGGTGAACTTTGCCAACTCCACCATGGAGGAGATTGAGAGCGCCTGGTCCATCGAGAACGACACGGGCAACTATGAGCTGGTGCCCGGCAGCGGCCTGCGCCTGGAGACGGCGGCCGGCGACATGTACGAGGGTACCAATGCCCAGCAGGATCTCTTCACCACCACCGCCCCGGGCGACTGGGACGCCGTGGCCAAGATCTACTACCCCCGCGCGCCCTATGCCAACTACCAGCAGGTGGCGTTCGTGGCCTATGACGACGCCGACAACTATGCGAAGGTGGACGTGGAGTACAACGGCGGCCTGCGCGCCCAGTCCGGCCTGGAGCAGAACGGGACCTTTACCTCCAACAGCCTGAGCGCCGGCCCGCAGGCGGCGGCCGACGGCTCCCTGACCGTCTATCTGCGCATTGTCAAGACGGGCAGCAGCTATTCCTACGCCTGGTCGCAGGACGGCGTGACCTTCCACTCGCTGGGTTCGAATGAGAACACCAACCTGTCCGACGTGAAGCTGGGCGTCTATGCCACCAGCAATTCGGACGCGGCCGCCATGGACGGCTATGTGGAGTACATCCACATCGTCTCCGCCGACGCCGAAGAGGGCCACGAGGGCATGGACCAGTGGGCCCTGGATAACGTGCTGAATGCGGTCAGCGAGCAGATTAAGGCCAATCCCAATGTGACCTTCCTCTCGGGCACCAACACGACCTACGTGACCGACGTTCCCGTGGCCTACGACGTGACCTTCCAGTCCGACCATCCCGAAATCCTGGCGGAGGACGGCCTGGTGACGGCGCCTCAGGATCAGACCGACGTAACCTTCACCTTCACGGTGTCCGACGGCGCCAATACCGTCACCAGCGAAGAGCTGACCGTCACCGTGTCGGGCCAGGCGTTCCGGATTGAGGATGTGGTCTTCAACGCCGGGAGCATGGCGGAAGTGGACGGCGACCTGCGGGCCACGGTGACCGTCTCCAACACCACGCCGCAGGCGCAGACCGGCCTGATGATCGTGGCGCTCTACGACAGCACGGGTGAAATGGTCAACTATTGCAGCCTTGGCAAGACCATTGAGAGCGAGGAAGAGGAGACCTTCGAGGCCGGCTTCCGGGTGCCCTTCGAGAAGGGGGACGCGCAGGGCTACGTGGCCAAAGTCTTTGTCTGGGACGGCGCCAGCATGAGCGAGACCAACCAGATTCCGCTCTCCTCGGTGGTGGAGCTGAAGTAACTGCACGCGGAATTGCGGGAGGGGCGGGGATATACAGCCCCGCACCTCCCCTCCCCGCAAATGTAATCTCAATTAGGAGGCGAATGCAATGAAACAATTCAGACGCGGTATTGCCAGTGTTATGGCGGCGCTGATGGTCGTTCCCTGCCTGGGGAGTTCCGCTTTTGCCGCCGGTGTGACCTTCGAAGGCGTGGAGGCCCAGGCCGACGCCGGGGCCCAGGTGATCCGGATCGAGGGGCGCGTCTCCTCCGGCACGTCCCAGACCCTGACGCTCAGCGTCCGGGAAGGGGAGCGGATTGTCCATCTGGACCAGTTTGAGAACGAAGCGGACGGGTCCTTTACCTATGTGGTCCCCGCGGACATCGACGAGGGAGATACGTTCCGGGTGCGCCTGGGCGGAGCGGGGGTGGAGACGCCCTATGAGTTTACCGTTACCGCCAGCGGAGAGGTTCAGGAGGATGCGCTCTCCGTCTCGGTCCGTGGTACGGCTACGGCCGGACAGGACCAGCGGGTACCCTATACCTTCTCGTTCTCCGGCGAGGACGAGGGGCTGGGCAATGTGACGGTGGTCTTTACCGTGAAGGGCGACCAGGCGGGCCTGTTTACCACCGGCATTTTTGACCAGGGCTTTAACGGCTTCTCCAAACTGGCCGAGACTACGGAGACCCTTTCCGACGGTTCCCTCCGGGTCAAGGTGACGCTGGCCTATCAGTTGGGCATGGACCAGACCACCGCTGCGGCGGACGAGATGGACATGTTCAGCTATGTCTTCCGCACCGCGGCCGCCCTGGAGGGCGACCTGGAGGTGAGCGTGGAGCAGGCGATCTTCACGTATGCCGATGACAGCGAGATGTACTATGCCGAAGTGACCGGCGGGCCGGCTGTGACCCACGTGAGCGCCATGCCCTACGACGTGGACGGCGACGGCGACTTTGATCAGGCGGATATCACCGCGGCCCAGGGCTTCTACCGTGTGTCCGAGGGGGATGCCGACTGGGCGAAGGCCAAGACGGCGGATCTGGACGGCGACGGCGTGATCACCGTAAACGACCTGGTGAAGCTCTCTTACCTGTGGCTGGATGTGCTGGGCTAAGAGCAGAACAGAGCCTGGTACCTGTCATCTGAATTAGCAGAATGAGCAAGTGCGTCCACCCGGCGGAAACTCCGCCGGGTGGACGCCTGTATTTGCCGCATAAATGACGGCGGCCTGACACGCCGGAACAGGAGCAACAAAAAGCGCACACAGATGTGTGCGCTTTTTGAGCGTGCTGGAGAAAATAAGACTAAGGCGCGGCGTCCAGCATGTGTTCCATCAGGATGCCGTATCCCTGGGTGGGGTCGTTGACCAGAACGTGGGTCACGGCCCCCACCAGCTTCCCGTCCTGAATGAGGGGAGAGCCCGACATACCCTGCACGATTCCTCCGGTGGCCTCCAGGAGCCGGGGATCGGTGACGGTGAGCATCAGATCCCGGTTGGAGTCGCCGCTTTCAGGGTAGATGTGGGTGATCTCCACCTCATATTCCTCCACCGTGTCGCCGGCGATGTTGGAGCGGATCACCGCCGGGCCGGTGTGCACCTCGTCCCGGCCGGCCACCGGCATGGGCTGGAGGCCCTGGACCAGGGAGGCGTCGGTGAGCGTCCCAAACAGGCCGCCCGTGGTATTGGCGGAGAGCTCGCCCAGATCCCGGTCGGTCTGGAATGTGCCGTGGAGCTCGCCGGGAGCGCCGGCCTGGCCTTTCTGCACGTCCTCTACCTGGGCATAGAGGATGGAGCCCGACTGAAGGGGCATGAGCTGAGCGGTGTCCACATCACTGACCGCGTGGCCCAGCGCGCCGAATACCTGACTCTCCGGGTCGTAGAAGGTGAGGGTCCCGATGCCCGCCATGGAGTCCCGGATCCAGGCCCCCAGTTTATAGCTCCCGTCGGCGCTGCACTGGACGGCGTGGGCGGTGACCTGAAGCTCCTGCCCGTCCCGGCGGGCCCGGATGCTCATGTCCGCGTCCCCCACGTTCTGGAGGATGGACTGTACCTCCTCAATGGAGTCCACCTCTTCGCTGTTGATGTGGGTGATGATATCCCCCTCCTGGAGCCCGCAGCTCCGGGCGGGGGCGGCGCTGCCGCCTGAGGCGGTGTCCACCTCCGCCAGCCCCACCACCATCACGCCGTCGGAGAAGAGCTTGATGCCCACCGCCCGGCCCATGGGGATCACGGTATCACCGGCCTCCACGGCCCGGACTGGTCCCGCCGTGAGCAGCAGCACGCCCAGCGCCACCGCCAGAGCCGCCGCCCGGATGCCCCAGAGCACCCAGGGCGCGCTGTTTGGTTCCTCCTGCATAACCTCACCCTTTCTGTGTGGAATATTGCGCGGCATACCGCGCTCTTTTAATATGGCCCGACAAACGGCAAAGAACCGCCGCGAACGCTGCCAATGAAACACACCATTGGCATGGAGAGATCTTCCAGTCCGGCAGGAGGCGGGAAACGGGCGCTTTAATCAAGAAAATATTCGCAGTTTTCCAAGAAAAACGGCCGCCTGACGGCGGCCGTTCCAGCGTAGTCCCGCTCAGAATTCCCCGGCAGGACGCCATGGATACAGAGAAAATTCATCCATTTGAAACGCACGGATGGGTGCGCGGAGAAAATCAAAACAAATCAAACGGATTTCTCCGGATAGGCGGCGAGCAGGACGGTCTCTCCAGGGAAGGGCTGCGCCGCGCCGGAACGGCCGGTTCGCCCCTCCAGCCAAAGCCAGCCGAACAGGACCAGGCAGGCGGCAAGAAGGGTAATCAAAATTCGCACAGGTTGATTCATGTCGTTTCATTCCTTTCTCGTTCGATCAATGTTCCAATTGTTCCAGATACTGGCGCAGAGCCTCGGAGCTCTGGCCCAGCGTGGCTCCGGTGTGCGCTTGCCCATGGAGGGACTCCCACAGCGCGCCGGTCTGTTCCTTCAAACGCCCCTCCTTGGCCAGGATCAGAAGGGTGGCCGAGTTCTCCGCGTCGTGGACGGCCCGGTGGGCCTCCCCCTCGAATTGACAGGCCGCCGAGCCCAGCGCGTTTTTCAGCGACAGGCTGTTGGCCCCGGAGAGACCCAGCAGACGGGCATAGACCAGTTGAAAGTCCATCCATCGCCCCTCCAGAGCGGGGGGGAGGGGAGCCTCTTTCAGCCAGCTCTCGTCGTAGAGCTGGTCCTGATCGGTGCGGCTCCAGGAGTAGATTCGGGTGCGTCCGGGGCCGATCCACTCCCCAAAAGCCTCCATCGCCGGGGCAAAGGGGAGCGCGCCGGCCACATCGGCGTCGGTAATGCCGGTCAGACGGGTGATGTGGGGCTGAATGGGGCCGTACTCGGGCTTGACAAAGCGGGAATAGCGGTCCACCAGGCGGTACTCCCGGTCCAGCTTCACCGCGCCGATCTCTACAATCTCCGCCCGGGCGATCTCCCGGGCCTCCCGAAAGTCCCGCGGGATGGGATTCATCTCAAAATCCAGAAAAATATGCGTCTCGTACAAGCCGCCACATCCTTTCTCACTCCGGCCCCGGGCCGGCGGCGTGATTTGACTTTTTCGACTGCCTTTATTATACTACTCATGATAGCAAATTCCGAGAAAAAAGGCAATGCGCCTCACGGGCCAAAACCGGGCGCAGCCGAAAAGGAGGTCTATCATGATCCGAAAAGCGCGTCCCAGCGACCTGGATAGTATTGTGGACATCTATGACGCCATTTTCCGGCGCGAGGAGAAGAGCGGACAACGCTACACCAACTGGCAGCGGGGCCTCTATCCCACCCGGGACACCGCGCGCAAGGCGGGAAAGGCCGGAACCCTCTATGTGGACGAGCGCGGGGGCGATATTGCCGCTGCGGTCAACCTGAACCAGATCCAGCCCCGGGAGTACGGCGATATCCCCTGGACCATCCCGGCCAAGCCGGAGGAAGTGCTGGTCATCCACACACTGGCGGTCCATCCGGTCATCGCCGGAAGGGGACTGGGCCGGCAATTTGTGGCCTTTGCCGAGGGTCTGGCTGCCGGAATGGGCTGTAAAGTCGTTCGCCTGGACACCTATGAGGGAAACAGACCGGCCCGGGCATTTTATGAGAAGCTGGGCTACCATCTGGCGGGCTGCGCCCCCTTCCACTTCGAGGGGGTCCTTGACGAGACGCTGGCCTGTTTTGAAAAAGAACTCTCCTGAATTCACCGCTGGACAAGAGCCGGGGCATTGGCCCCGGCTCTTTTTTTAGGGTTCGGCTGCCTGCCGGTAGTACTCCAGCGCGCCTCTTAAAAAAGGCTCGGTTACATTGAAGTGCTCAGCCAGCTCCCAGGGCTCCCGGAGGCCCTGACGGAAGGCCTCCTCCAGCGCCTCCGGCGGAATGAGACGCCGATAGGCCCAGCGGTTGGCGCGGTTCTCATGCTTCTGCCGCACGTCGCAGGCGGCCCAGCGGTTGTAAAAACTCCCCGTGGCGCAGTGTCCCATCTCATGGGCCAGCTTGACCGTCTCATCCGCCGCCAACGGCACCATCACCGCCCCCTTCACCTTCAGCCGCTATGAGCTGCTGGACGAAATCGAGGTGCAGTGATGGAGGCGCATACGACCGACCTGCTCGCGCTGCTGCTGCGGCCGGAGCTGCCCAACGTACAAAAAGAACTGCCCACCGCCCGCTATAAGGTCAAGCGCCTGAGCGAGCTGGCGGTGGGGGAGAATGTGGTCTTTACCCTCCGCGGTCTGCCCTACGGGAAGGTGCAGAAGCTGCGGGAGAGCACGGCTGACGATGTGCCGGTGCGCATCCTTCTCCAGGGCTGTGTGGACCCCGACCTGAAGGACCCCATGCTGAAGGAGCGCTTCGGCGGCGCCACCCCCGCCGAGACCGTGAAGGCCATGCTCCTCCCCGGCGAGATCGAGGACCTGAGCCGGGCGGTGGAGCGGCTGTGCGGCTACCGCCGGGCCACCATCGAAGAAGTAAAAAACGCCTGAGGGAGGGCGGCGACACCGAGCTGGAACTGCTCTATTACCTCTTCCACGTCCACCACTGGACGCCGGAGATGTACGCCGGGATGGGAGCGGGCGGGCAGGATCTGGCCCTGGCGCTGGCCCTCCACGAGATCGAGATGAAACAGGAAACATAAAAAGCCGCCCCCGTTTGGGGGCGGCAGAGGAGATTAAGGATCAGACGGGAGGGAGGCCCAGACCGCCCAGACCGCCATCAGAGCGGCGAGGACGCCGAACGCAAGCGCCCAATGGCCGTCTGAACACAGCCCGGCCAGAACCGCGGCAAGTAGCATACACCCAGCGCACAGCCAGAGAATCGTGCGCATCCGGCGGGAGGTCTCCCGGAACCGCGCCCACGGGCTGCACATCCCCAGGACCTGCTGGTCCAGCAGGCGCAGCTGTTCCCGCTTTTCCTCCAGCTGCCGCTCCAGTTCTGTGAGGAGAGCCCGCTCCGGCGTGTCCCGGTCCAGATCCCGGAGCGGGCCCAGGTCGGGGTTATGGACCTGGAACATCAGATCGACCACCTGACGGCGCAGCTGTTCCTGCTGCTGGAGCAAGGTTTCCAATGTCATGACAGGACCCTCCATTCTTATCAATATCGTACCAAATCATACGGAAATGTCAATAGGAGGTGAACAAGCTGGCGGAAGAAGTAGGCATCGTAATGAGCCTCTACGACAAGGTGAGCCCCACCCTCAAGGCCATCTCGGGCAACACGAAAGCCTTTGACAAGAGCCTGGACGATCTGGAGCAGAGCCTGAAGGCCTACGAAAAGGCCCAGGAAAGCATGGTAAAGCAGTCTGCCGACCTGAAAAAGGCCATGGCCGAGGCCGACCAGAAGGTGAAGGATGCCCAGAAGAGCTACCGGAAGCTGAAGGACGAGACCAGCAAGGGCGCCCTGGACGCCGCCATCGACGAGCAGGAGCGCCTCCGCCAGCGGCTCAGCGACACTGAGGCCGCCATCAAGGCCAACCGCAGCGCCTACCGGGACCTCTACAAGAGCGCACAGGACGCCGCCCGCGGGATGAGCAAGCTGGACAACCGGGCCGCTCGGACCAACGGCGGACGGGAGGGAGACGCGCTGCTCAACGGCCTGGCCGCGGCGGGGATCGGCAGCCTTTGGAGCGACGCCGTCAGACAACTTGGGGACGCCTATCTCAGCAGTGCGATTGGAGAGCCAGATGCCAGAATTGTTTCCGGCATCCTCTCCGGCGCTATCTCCGGCGGGACCATGGGCTCGGTATTCGGGCCCCAGGGTATCGCCATCGGCGATGAGGACATCAACACCCTGGTGACCACCCTGTGGACCGTCGTGGGGGTGCTTATCGCCCTGGTGGGGCTGGGCGCGTCCATCATCAAGCCCATCGTGACCCTCACCCAGTCCATCACCAAGCTTACCGTGGTGGTGGAGCGGATCGAGTAGGAGCTGGCCCAGCAGGCCGCCCACAGCCAGGAGAGCCACCGGCGCCTCTGGGCCCACAACGACGCTCAGGACCAGCGCCTGGACGACCATGAGAAGCGGATCAGCATCCTGGAGAAACGGTAAAACAAGTGCCTCAGACCCGGCACGGCCCTTAGGGGCCGTGCCGGGTCTTGCTTTTTCGGTTTGTT
>DWYC01000030.1 GCA_019118925.1 Candidatus Flavonifractor intestinipullorum
GGGGCCGGAGCCGTGCTCCCAGAAGTTGTCCTCTTTGCCGAACTTGAAGATGCGCCCGGCGGGAATGCCGATCTCCTCATTCCAGATGCGGAACGCCTCGTCGTCGGCGGGGGTCGTCTCGTTGCCGGCAAAGACCGAGGGGTAGAGGCGCTCGGGGTCCAGGCCCACCCACTCGGGGGAGGTCAGAAACTCCCAGGCCCAGTGGATGGCCTCGGTCTTGAAGTAATCCCCGAAGGAGAAGTTGCCCAGCATCTCGAAATAGGTGCCGTGGCGGGCGGTGTGGCCGATGTTCTCAATGTCGCCGGTACGGATGCACTTCTGGCAGGTGGTCACCCGGCGGCGGGGGGGCTCCTGCTCCCCGGTGAACCAGGGCTTCATGGGCGCCATGCCCGAGTTGATGAGCAGCAGGCTGGCGTCGTTCTGGGGAATGAGGGAAAAGCTGGGCAGGCGTAGATGGCCCTTGGTCTCAAAGAACTTCAGAAACATCTCGCGCAGCTCGTTGACTCCGTACTTCTTCATGGGAATGACCTCCAAATTGTGATCTCTTTCTCAAACTCCGGCCCGGGACGAAAAAACCGCCCCCGGCCAAACGCCAGGGGCGGAAAAAATTTCCACGGTACCACCCTGATTATCCTCCCCTTGGGGAGGCATCTCATTGAGGCCCGGTAACGGGGGCCAGACGTTCTGCTCGTCGCAGACGGCTCGTGAAGTGGCGTGCAGACCCGTGTCGCGGAGGGCTCACACTCTCCCCTCTCGCTCGGCGCGGCGTGGTCCGCTTAGCTTCGTCTCCGCCTTTGTCGGACTTATTCTATCACATTTTCCGCGCTTGTCAACTCTCTTTTCCCCAAAATGCTCCCCAGAAAGAAGAGCAGGGGCGGCAAAACGGCCGCCGGCAGTACACAAAGGAGCCAGAGAACGCCGTTCTCCAAGAAGGCCATCGTGGCCAGCAGCATGAGGAAAAAAGAGGGGCTGGCCCAGAAGACGGTGCTCAGCAGGGCAACCATCCCGGTTCCCGCCACCGTTGCGGCGGCGTCGGTGCTCTTCCCCAGACGCTCCGCCCAGGCGGCTGCGGCCGAACCCCCGAACAGCATCAGCAAGCTCGCCCCCGCGAAGAAAAGGGCGATCCCCGCCGGGAGGGCCACCGCCTGTACCGCCCTCTTCCGGCTGGGGCGGGTCCAGTGGAAGAGCCGGGCCACCAGGAACCCCGCAAGGACATAGAGCAGCATCAGCCCGCCTGTAAGCACCGGGAGGATGGGGAACTCAATCACGAAGCCGGAAAAAGCAACCCAGAAATACAGGCCGTACCCCAGCAGCGAAAGGATAAAATGTCCCCCCGCAAAGCCGGCAAAGCGGGCTTTCAGACTGGTTTCTTCGGACATGACAATCACCTCTGTGCCGCTATTGTAGCACAGAGACATATTGAAAGTCAATCTATTTTTATTGAAATTCAATATATTACAATCGATCCTCCAGACCCTGGGGATGGGCCACCCGGGAAAATTCCCCCCGGGGAATCCACAGCGTGATCTCCGTGCCCGCTCCCGGTGTGGAGGCCGCCGTAATCTCCAGCCCCAATTTCCGGCAGAGCTTCCGGCACAGGTAGAGCCCCAGTCCGGTGGAGCGCTTGGCGCCCTTCCGGCCGTTCCGGCCGGTAAAGCCCTTTTCAAAAATCCGCGGCAGGTCCTCCGCCGGGATGCCGGGGCCGTTGTCGGACACGGTGAGGCGGACGGCCTCGCCCTCCTGCGCGCAGGTGAAGGAGAGAACCGGCCTCTCCCCCCGGTATGCCACCGCGTTGGCGATGATCTGCCCCAGGATGAACTCCAGCCATTTCGGGTCGGTGTACACGGCGGCGTCCCAGTCCTCCAGCTCCACCCGGAAGCCCGCGGCAATGAGAGGCCGGGCATACCGCCGCAGGGCGGAGCGCACCGTTCCGGCCAGGGAGAGTTCCCGAATCAGGTAGTCCTGTTCCGCCGAGCCGCTGCGGGCGTAGTAGAGGGCCTGCTCCACATAGCCGTCCAGCCGGAAGAGCTCCTCCTCCAGTTCTTCCGCCAGGGGGCCCGGGTGATTGGCCAGCAGCAGCCGGGCCGAGGCCAAAGGCGTCTTGATCTCATGGACCCAGGTCTCCACATACTCCCGGTATTCCCGGTTCTCCCGCCGGGCGTCGGCAATCTGATCCGCCCGGTCCCGGGCCACGCGTACCAGTCCCTCCCGCAGCAGCTCCCCCTCCCGGAACGCGGGCTCCTCCAGGGCGTTGGGCAGCAGCCACAGGCTCTCAGAGCTCTCCAGCGCCTCCTCCACCTGGCGGCACAGCCGCCGCCGCGCCGCCCAGTCCAGCCCCAGAGGGATCAGAAAACTCAGCGCCAGAATCACCTCCACAAAGGCAATGGCCTGCCAGGAGATCCACAGGGCCGCCAGTACCGCCCCGGTACTGGCCATCCCCGTCCCCATCCCCAGCAGAAGGGCCCGGCGGTCCCGGAGATAGCGCGCTAGAGACATAGCTGATACCCCTGTCCCCGCCGGGTGTGGAGGCAGTCCGGCAATTCCAGTTCCTCCAGTTTTTTCCTCAGGCGGGTCATATTCACCGTAAGGGTATTGTCGTCCACAAAGGCGTCGGACTGCCACAGGGCGTCCATCAGCGCCCCCCGGGAGACGATCTCCCCGGGCTGCTCCAGCAGGCGCTGGAGCAGCCGGGTCTCATTCCGGGTGAGCGGCACCTCCCGGCCGCCGGACCGGGCGCAGCCCCGGCCCAAATCCACCTCCAGAGGCCCCTGCCGCAGGCTGGGCAAACCCTGGGCGGGGTAGGCCCGCTGGAGCAACCGGGCCAGGCGGGCCAGCAGAATCTGGGGATGGCAGGGCTTGGTCAGAAAGTCGTCCGCCCCCATCTGCATACTGGCCAGCTCATCCAGCAGGCTGTCCCGGCTGGTGAGGACCACGATGGGCAGCTGAGGGGCGCGCCGGCGCAGCTCCCGGCAGATGAGCTGCCCGTCGCAGCCGGGCAGATTCAGGTCCAGCAGGACCAGCTGCGCCCCCCACGCCAGCGCCTGGTCGGACACGCGGCCGAAGGACTCCGCCGCAGCGCAGGTGTAGCCGTTGCGCTCCAGGAGCGTGATGAGCTGAGTGCGCAGCGCGGCCTCATCCTCCGCCAGAAAGACGCGGTAGGTCATCCCGGTTCAGCTCCGGCCCTCTTGCAGGAGCTGTTCCACCGCGCCCTGGACATAGTCCACCTCCTCAAAGGTGGTGAAAGGGCCGATGGAGAAGCGCACGGTGCCCTGAGGGAAGGTGCCCAGGGTCTGGTGGGCCAGAGGCGCACAGTGGAGGCCGCAGCGGGTGTCGATGCCGAACTCCTGCTCCAGGCGGAAGGCCATCTCCCCGTCGTCGGCGTGGAGGAAGTGGATGGAGACCACCCCCGTGTGCATCTCCAGGTTGTCGGTGCCCACCACCCGGATGCCGTCCTCCTCCAGCTCCTTCAGCCGGTGCCACAGGTGGCAGGCCACCTTGTGTTCCCGCTCCCGGAGGGCCGCGCCCTCCTGCTCCAGATAGGTCAGGGCCGCGTGCAGGCCGTACACCCCGGGCAGGTTGAGCGTACCGGCCTCAAAGCGGTCGGGGAGCACGTCGGGGACGGTGAGTCGGTCGGAAAAGCTCCCCGTTCCCCCCGACACCAGGGGGGTAAGGCGCTGGGCCAGCGCGTCGGTGACCACCATGATGCCGATGCCCTGGGGGCCCAGAAGGCCCTTGTGCCCGGGGAAGGCCAGGCCGTCGATGTGCATGGCCTCCATGTCGATGGCCACCGCGCCCGCCGTCTGGGAGGCGTCCACCAGGAACGCAACCCCCTTGGCCCGGCACAGGGCCCCCACCTGCTCCAGGGGCATCACCGTGCCGCAGACGTTGGAGGCGTGGGTCAGAATCACCGCCGCCGTCTCCGCCGTGATGAGCTCCTCCGCCCGGTCCAAGAGCAGCTCGCCCTTGTCATTGCAGGGGAAGTAAACGGTCTCCACCCCCTGCCCGGCCAGCTGGGTCAGGGGACGCAGGACGCTGTTGTGCTCCATGGGGGAGGTGACCACCCGGTCGCCGGGTTTGAGCAGGCCCTTGATGAGGTAGTTCAGGGAGTGGGTGGAGCCGGGGGTAAAGATCACATTCCGGGCCCCCGGGCCGTGCACCATGCGGTTGAGCTGCTCCCGGGTCTCCAGCACCAGCGCGGCCGCGTCATAGGCCTCCGTATAGCCGCCCCGGCCGATGTTGCACCCCACGTTGAGGATATAGTCGGCCATCGCCTCGCCCACGCCGGGGGCCTTGGGATAGGAAGTCGCTCCGTTGTCCATGTACACCTTTCTCATGCCAATTCTCCTCATCTATCTGTAAAATTCCGAATTTACTCGTCCAGATCGCTCTCGTAGACCGGGCGGAGGGCGCCGTTTTCCGCCCGGACGCGGGCCAGGAGGGGCCCCAGACTGCCGGCGCTGGTCCCGCTGTCGTCCAGGGTAACGCGGGCGCTGCCCCGGCGCTGGGCCCGGGTCATGATCCACTCCACGCTCTCCCCCCGGCCGTCTACATTGCCGCTCCACAGCTTCCAGCCCTCCTCCCGGAGGGCGGAGGTCACCCCCGCAGCCGGGTCGTCCACACAGGCCATCCAGGTCCGGGTCCAGCTCAGGCGGCGCAGCGTCTCGTTGCCCTGTGCCAGGGCCTGCCGGGCCTCCTCCAGGCTGCCGCCCTCTACCAGCAGGCCCACGGTATGCCCCTCTCCCAGGGCCCGGAGGAGCTGCTCCTCCCGGGCCTCCAGATCCTCCGGCCGGAAGAGGAAGAGTGCCTTCGCCCCCCAGCTCTCCAGGGTGTCCAGAATCCGGTCGGTCCCCTCTCCGGTCGTGCAGCGGAAGGCCAGGCGGACCGTGGGGCCGTCGGTCTCCTCCGGCGCCTGGGTGGCCGAAGGGGCCGGGGTGGCCGCCGGGCGGGCGGTGGGCGTGGGACTGGGCGTGGCCGCCGCGTTCAGGCTCTGGATAAACTGGTTGTACCGGTTTTGCATGAAAGAGGCCGAGGTCTGCTGAAAGACCACATCGTTGAGCACCGCGCTGCTGCTCTTGATACGGATGAGCACCCCGGCGGTGCGGGTGGGGATGTAGCTGTACTGAAGGCGGAAGAACTGGCACACGCTGGAGGCGGGCACATAGACCTTCCCATTGCGGATAATGGCCCGCATATCTTCCGGCTCGCCCGCCTGGTTCAGGCAGGTCTGCTGGTCCACATTGAAGCTCAGGGAGCCGTTCAAATTGTAGAGCGTGAGTACATAGCCCTCCTCCGACTGGCTGTCGGTATAGGAGACCCCCAGGTCTACGCCGGTACTGTACCGGTCGAAGGTGGTATAGGGCACATAGACGGTGCCGTTGACGGCCACCGGCATGTTGGCGGCCACCAAACCGTCCTCGTCCACAAATTTATCGTTGAGCGCCAGGTGGTACACCGCGGGCGTGCCGCTGGCCGCGGCCAGCGGCAGCGCCGCCGCCACCAGCACCAGCGCCAGAAGGGCGCAGAACCATTTGCGTCGCATCAGAGCAGACCTCCTCTCCGAAACCCGGGCCGGATTGCCATCGGCTGTTCTCTATAAAATGCAATATTTTTATCGAATATTTCCGAAAATCGCCGCTTTTACCCGATTGCAGTTGGGTTGACGGTTATCATTATAGCACACCCCGGCGGGCAGGTAAAGGGCGGCTCACGCCTCCTGCCGCCGCCGGAGCAGGGAGAGCGCCGGGGCGTACTGGGGGAGCGAAAGGAGAAATTTCATCTGGGGCGTGCGGGGCTCGGTCAGCGGGAGGCCGTCCAGGTCCTCCATGACCGGAACTGCAAAACGGCGGGGCTCCACATTGGGGCCCACCAATTCCAGCTCATCCCCCGCGCGGAACTTGTTCCGCAGGGAGCACACCGCCCGGCCGTCGGGCGTACAGGACTCCACCACGGCGCAGACCTGATAGTCCCGGATGTAGCGGGCGTCCTCGGTGAACTGGCCGGGCTGTCCGAACCAGAAACCGGTGGAGTAGTGGCGGTGGCTGATCTTCTCCACCTCGTCCCGCCACACGGGGGAGAGGGGCTCCCCAGCCTCGGCCGCGTCGATGGCGTGGCGGTAAGCGCCGGTGACCACGGCCGCATAATAGGCCGATTTGGCCCGGCCCTCGATTTTCAGGGAGTCCACCCCCGCCGCTTTCAGCTCCCCGATGTGGTCGATCATACACATATCCCGGCTGTTGAGGATGAAACTCTCCCCGTTTTCCTCAAAGATGGGGAAATACTCCCCCGGGCGCTTCTCCTCCATGAGGGCGTACTTGTAGCGGCAGGGCTGGGCGCAGGCCCCCCGCTGGGCGTCCCGCCCCGTCATGTAGTTGGAGAGCAGGCACCGCCCCGAGTAGCTCACGCACATGGCCCCGTGGACAAAGGCCTCGATCTCCAGCTCCTTGGGGGTGCGGGCACGCAGCTCGGCCACCTCCTCCAGCGAGAGCTCCCGGGCCAGGATGACCCGGTCGGCCCCCAGCTCATGCCAGGCGGCGGCCACGGCGTAGTTGGTGACCCCCGCCTGGGTGGAAATATGGCGTTTGAGCCGGGGGGCGTACCGGCCCGCCAGCTGAAAAACGCCCAGGTCGGCCACAATGGCCGCGTCCACCCCCACCTCGTCCAGCAGCTCCAGCCAGGCGGGCAGGCGGGATACCTCGTCGTTGCGGGGCATGGTGTTGCAGGTTACGTGGACCTTGACGCCGTGGGCATGGCAGAGTTTGACCGCCTCCCGCAGCTCATCGGGGTTAAAGTTGCCCGCAAAGGCCCGCATTCCAAAGGATGTGCCGGCCAAATACACCGCGTCGGCGCCGTAGGCCACCGCCATCCGCAGCCGCTCCAGATCCCCGGCGGGGGCGAGCAGTTCCATAGACATCGTGATTCCTCCTCTTCGTGTAGAACGGGCGGGGG
>DWYC01000031.1 GCA_019118925.1 Candidatus Flavonifractor intestinipullorum
TGGAAGAGGGCATCGTGGCCGGCGGCGGCACCGCCTACGTGAACGCCGTCTCCGCGGTGGAGAAGCTGGTCAGCGAGGTCGAGGGCGACGAAAAGACCGGCGTGCGCATCATCGCCAAGGCCCTCACCGAGCCCGTGAAGCAGATCGCCGCCAACGCCGGCATCGACGGCTCCGTGGTTCTGGAGAAGATCAAGGAGTCCGGCAAGACCGGCTACGGCTTCGACGCCTACAACGAGACCTATGTGGACATGATCGCCTCCGGCATCGTGGACCCCACCAAGGTCACCCGCTCCGCTCTGGAGAACGCCGCTTCCATCGCCTCCACCCTGCTGACCACCGAGTCCCTGGTGGCCGACAAGAAGGAGCCCGCCCCCGCCGCTCCCGCCAACCCCGACATGGGCGGCATGTACTAAGCACACCGTATCTCAAAAGAGGGGGCCTGACCCAATGGGTCAGGCCCCTTTTGATTCTCGCGCTTGTGCCGGGGACAGAGAATTGGAATCGATTTGAAAACGGCCGGTGAAACCTCGAAACAGGGCTTCTCCGGCCGTCTGTTTTCGTCCGGCCGCCCGTTGATTACCGGAACTCCCGCAGCATTTTCTGGACAAAGGATTTTGTGAGCCCATAGACGGAATGGTGCTCCTCGCCGGCCCCGGCCAGCCGCATGGCCTCCTTCTGTTTCTCGGTGTGTGAGGTATAGGGATAGACCCCGAACAGGAAGGGAAAAAAGGCGTAGAGGAATCCCCGGACGTCGTCCGCCGTCATGGCGGGAACAAATTGTTCCAGGCAGCGGGCAACCGCTTGCCGTGCGCCGGCATAGGTCTTTTTAAAGGCCACCAGGTTTTCCAGGCGGCTGTTTCTCTCCATGTCATAGAGATTCATGCTCATCAGCTTGAGCATACACCCGCGTTTTTCCAGCGTACTCGCCAGCGCGTGGGCGAACTCGTCCACCGGCATGGATTCCCGTCCACGGGAAAGCGCCTCCAAATCTGCGATCCACGCCTCATGCTCCCGCTGGAGCAGCGCCAGGAAAATTTCCTCTTTCGTCTGAAAATAGTTGTAGATGGAGGTACGGGTAAAGGATGTCTTTGCTCCAATGTCACAGATGGTGATATCGTTCAATCCCATGGTTTCATAGAGGGACGCGCAGGCATTCATGATCTCTTCTTTTCGCGCGTTCGTCAATTCTTCCGAGCCCTTCGGCATAACAATCCCTTCTTTCCCGGCTGCTCCATACGGCCTCTTGCGCGAGACGGCAGGCCAGCCCAAACAAAATGGACGGGGAGGCCGCTCCCAGCGCCTCCCCGTTCAACCTGTTCTTCCGCTGTGGTTTTAGCCGTTCAGAACGCGCTTGGCCCAGTCCGCCGCGCCCGAGCCGTTGAGCAGCTGTCCTTTTTTCCAGACCGCCCCGGGGCAGTGGGCGCGCAGGCTCTCTTCCGCCTTTCCAATGCCGCTTCCGCCGGAGGTGGCAAAGGGGATCACCGTTTTGCCCGAAAAATCATAGCTCTCCAGGAACGTGTCCACAATGCGGGGCTCCACATACCACCAGATGGGGAATCCCACCAAGACCGTGTCGTACTGCGCCATGTTCTCTACCGCCTGTGCGATGGCGGGGCGGCTGGCCGGGTCGTTCATCTCCAGCGTGCTGCGGCTGCGCTTGTCCATCCAGTCCAGGTCCGCAGAGGTATAGGGCTGCTCCGGGCGGATCTCATACAGGTCCGCATCCACCGCCTGCGCCATCTCCCGGGCCACACGGGCCGTCACGCCGCTGGCGGAAAAATATGCAATCAGTGTTTTCTTGCTCATTGCAAACGCTCCTTTCGCATGTTGGCGCCGAACCATAGGCGCCCTTTCCCAACGGAAGCCGCCGCAGAGGTGCGCGGCTTCCATTCCGTGTACGAACCGCTCTATTCTGACATTCTGTCAGCAAGGATAGGATAGCACGCTTTTGACATTGTGTCAATCTATGCGCCCATCTTTTTGGCTCCGGCGGCTGCACGCTCTGCCCTCCATCCCAGCGGTATTCCGCCCAGTCCCTAAAAAAGGAGCCGATGCTCTGCATCGGCTCCTCCGGTCTGCTTATCCCGGAATCAGGTCCGGTCGGGGGTACATACCTGGCGCATCCACTCATCGGCGTACATCAGGTATTCATAGGTGATCATCCATTGGCCGTCCCGCTGCTCCAGCGTGGCCATACCCTGGCAGATGGCCTTTTTCCCCTCCAGGGCCTTCCCCGTGGGGGCGCCGTACCGGCTGTAGCCCAGATTGGTGCCGTCCAGATAGAAGCGCCGGTAGAGCTTATAGCCCTTGTCACAGGGGACCGCGAAGATATCGGCCATGGAGAGCACCAGATCCGGGAACGCCGAGAGCAGTTCCGTGGTGTCCCGCACCATCTCGGCCGCGCCGTTGAGCTTGGCGCCGTTGCCCCGCAGAATGAAGGCGTTGCCGTCATAGATATCGTACAGGCTTCCCAGCCATTTGTAATTATAGATCAAAAGGGTGTACAGGCGGAAATATTCGGCCACCGACGCCGCATCCCGGACCTCCAGCTGGGCGATCCGCGCCTCCAGGTCCTTCATCTCCGTGTACATCTGATCGGCCACATACATGGTTCACACGCTCCTTTCCACTAGTCCTCGTCGGATTCCGCCGGCTCCGGCTCCGGTGCACAGTCCGGAACCGTAATGGCCTCCTGATAGGTCCGGAAGGGGGCCGCCTGCCGCAGTACCCGTTCGAAGGCCAGCGTGCTGCGGTCTCCCCACTCCTCAACGACGCGCCACTTGCCGTCCACCCGCTTGACCAGGCACTCACAAATGTCCACGCACTCATCGGGGGCAAAGGCCGCCCCTGTCCCCTGGCCGTACTTGCTCACGCCCAGGAACGTCCCCTTAAAATAGACCGCCTGGCCGAAGCGGAAACCCTCCTCCGGGTTGCCCGTTCCGTGGATATCGTAGAATTTGAACTCCATATCGGGAAAGGCCGCCAGACAGGCCAGCGTATCTTTGACCACCTGGTCCACGCCGATGAGGTCGTTATTTCCCTCCCGGTGAATCATCATGCCGTCATAGTAGAAGTCATAGATGCGCCCCACCTGCTTGTACTTCCAGATCAGGTGCGTATAGGCCTCGAAGAGCTCCGTCACCTGTTCGGGCGTCTCGAACTTGCAGTGGTCCACAATGTACTCCAGCCGCCTGCGCTCGTCTACAATGTCCTTGGTGCTCATAATCCGGTCCCCTTTCTATTTTTGTTCTGCATTCGTATTCAGCCCATTTTTATTGTCTGTATTATAAACTTCTCCCTCTATGCTGTCAACCAGAATCGTCCAAACGCACAAAATTTCCCCGGACGCTTCTCACGTCCGGGGCGCTGCTTGACATCTTGGGAAGCCGGGTGCTATCATGGCCCCAAAAAGGGGGGATCGCCATGGAATACGCGCTGGACCCGGGGGCTCTGGCTCTGCTGGGGGACCTGGAGCGGGCGGGATACCGGGCCTATCTGGTGGGGGGCTGCGTGCGGGACCTGCTCCGGGGGGAGCGCCCCCACGACTGGGATATCTGCACCTCCGCCCGGCCGGAGGAGGTGCTCGCCCTCTTTTCGGGCGAAACCGTCGTCCCCACCGGGCTGCGCCACGGCACCGTCACCGTCCGGCTGGAGCACCGGCCCTACGAGGTGACCACCTTCCGGGTGGACGGGACCTACTCCGACGGGCGGCGGCCGGACGCAGTGCGCTTTACCGCCGATTTAAAGGAAGATTTGGCCCGCCGGGATTTTACCATCAACGCCATGGCCATGGACGCCGCAGGGCGCTTGTACGACCCCTTCGGCGGCGCGGAGGACCTGAAGCGGGGTCTCCTCCGCTGCGTGGGCGACCCCAGCCGCCGTTTTCAGGAGGACGGACTGCGGATTCTCCGGGGTCTGCGTTTTGCCGCCGTGCTGGGATTTTCTCTGGAGCCCGAGACTGCCCGGAGCCTGCGCCAAACCCGGGACGGGCTCCGCCGCGTGGCCGCCGAACGCATCCAGGCGGAACTCTCCCGCCTCCTGCCCGGCCCCGCCGCCGGGGCGGTGCTGCGGGCCTTTCCCGAGGTATTCTGGGTCTTTTGGCCCGAACTGGAGCCCATGAAGGGGTTCCATCAGCACAGCCCCTGGCACAGTTGGGACGTGTGGGAGCACACCCTCCGCGCGCTGGAGGCCGCACCCCCGGACCTGGCCCTGCGCCTGGCCGCCCTTCTCCACGACGTGGGCAAGCCCGCCTGTTTCACCCGGGACCGGAGCGGAAACGGCCACTTCTACGGCCATCCCGCCCGCAGCGCCTCCACGGCCGAGGAGATGCTCCGGCGGCTGCGCTTCGATCACGCGCTTCAAGCGCGGGTGGTCCTCCTGGTGGAGCGCCACCACCTGGACCTCCCGCCGCAGGAGACGCTCCTCCGCCGGCGGCTGCGGCAGCTGGGGCCGGAAGTCGTGTTCCAGCTCCTGGCCCTCCAGCGCGCGGATACCCGAGGGCAGGCCCCTGAAATCGCCGCTCCCCGGCTTCTGGAGCTGGACCGGGCGGAGGCGCTGGCCCGGTCTATCCTGGCGCAGCGCCCCTGCCTCACACTAAAAGATTTGGCCGTGAACGGCCGGGATGTGCTGGCCCTGGGCGCGGCGCCCGGCCCGGCGGTGGGGCGGGTGCTTCAGTCCCTTCTGGAGCAGGTCAGCGAAGGGGCCCTCCCCAATGAGCGGGAGGCCCTTCTCTCCGCCGCCCGGGTCCGGGTCACATCTCCTTCTGATAGCGGTTGAGCCAGTAGATGCTGTCGAACACCACAAAGAGGTAGGCCGCCACCAGCAGCAACAGGGGCAATAGGTCGATCTCCAGCAGGGCCAGGATGAGCAGCAGGGGCGAGAAGGTGGTGAGCATCACATCAAAGGCTTTGGCCTTGGCGGCGTTGCCGATGGCTACGTTGCGCTCGTCCTTCTGCTGGATCTCCAGCTCTTTGGCGGCCTTGGGATCGGACTCCACCGCCCGCCGGGCCAAAAACTCCCCCATGAAGTGGCCGAACAGGCCGCAGCCCACCCCGATGAGGATGTAGCCCCATTTCCACTCCGGGCCCATGGTCCGCACCATCCAAAGCCCCGCCGCCCCCAGGACGATGCCCAGAAGGGTCAGCAGCACGGGAAGTATGTCATGCTTGCGTTTCATTTGGATTCCTCCTCATAGATAAAAATGTCCTCAATGGTCAGTCCAAAGTACCGGGCGATCTTGAATGCCAGCAGGATGGAGGGGTTGTAGCGGCCGTTCTCCAGGGACCCGATGGTCTGGCGGGAGACCTCCAGGGCCGCGGCCAGCTCCTCCTGCTTGATGCCCCTGGCCTTTCTCAGCTCTTCCAGGCGGTTTTTCACCGCGTCACCTCCTTCACGCGAAATGGAAAGCTTCCTTTCCACGGCTCCAGCATAGCATATGCGCGCCTCTATGTCAAGCTAACTTTCCATTCCTGGGCAAAAAAATCCGCCGGGGTGTACCCGGCGGATTTTTCGGCTTTATTTCTCCCCAAAGTATTCTTTCACAAAGTCCACCCGCTCCACCTGGAAGGTCTTTCCCTTCAGATACTCCAGTATCCCTCCGTCGGTGGTGAAGTCAAAGGAGAGCTTGTAGGAGTACAGCGCCTGAAACGAGCGGCCATAGCGCTTGTTGTCCTTCTCCCGGCCGTACTTGCCGTCCCCCAGGAGGGGATGGCCCGCCGCGGCGAACTGGGCCCGGATCTGGTGGGTCCGGCCGGTGAGCAGTTCGCACTCCACCAGGGAGAGCCCCCCTCTCGTCTGCAAAGTCCGGTAGAGCGTCTGGGCCGTCTTGCCCCCCGGTATGGGGCGGTCAAAGACCTTGACCTGTTTTTTGGCCTCGTCCTTTAAGAGGAAGCCCTCCAGGCAGCCCTGAGGCGGGTTCATCTTCCCGTGGATGATGGCGAGATAAAACTTGGACAGCTCCCGGTCCCGGATCTTCTGGTTGAGGATGCGCAGGGTCTCGGCGTTCTTGGCGGCGATGACGATGCCCCCGGTGTTCCGGTCGATGCGGTTGCACAGGGCCGGAGCAAAGGCGTTCTCCCAGTAGGGGCTCCACTCCTTTTTCTGATAGAGGTAAGCCTGAATGTGGGTGATGAGGGTGTTCACCCGCTCGCTCTCGTCGGGGTGGACCACCAGCCCCGGGCGCTTGTTGACCAGGAGGAGGTTCTCATCCTCATACACCAGGTCCAGCTGCGGCTTGAACACGGAGAGAAAGGCGTTCTCCGGCGTGGGGGTTTCAAAAAACTCGTCGTTGATGTATAATTGGAGTACGTCCCCCACCTGGAGGCGCACATCCCGCTTGGAGCCCTTGCCGTTGACCTTCACCCGCTTGAGGCGGATGTACTTCTGGGCCAGGGGGCCGGGCAGCAGGGGCAGCGTCTTGGCCAGCCAGCGGTCCAGCCGCTGGTTGGCGTCGTTGGGTCCGATGGTAAAGGCGCGCATGGGCGGTCCTCCCGACTTCTGAGCATAAGATAAGGGCAGTATAGCACAAAAGCGCCCGCCGGAAAAGGGGTCGGATCGTGGATTCCGCAAAATCCCGCTCTGTAAAGAAAAAATGATTGACATTGCCCCGCAATTTCGCTATAATGTCTGCTGTGACATTGTGAGAGGTGTGCCATGCGTCTGAATCTCCGTGAGTTGATCCGGGTTCCGGGTTCTGCCCAGCCCTTTTCCTACACGTTGGACCTGTCCGGTCTGGACTTTTATGGCGAGCGTCCCCTCCCCCATCCGGTTGAAATCACCGGGCGGGTGGAAAACCGCGCCGGGGCGCTCTTCCTGACGGGAACGGCCGAGAGCGTATTGGAGCTGCGGTGCGACCGGTGCCTCAAGCCCTTTTCCCAGCCCATGTCCGTGCCGGTGGAGACGCTGCTGGCCGAGGAGCTGGCCGACGAGGAGAGCGACGACATCGTTCTCCTGGAGGACGGAGAGGTCGATCTGGACGAGCTCTTCACCACTGCGGTGGTCCTCTCCATGGATGCAAAACACCTTTGTTCAGAGGACTGCAAGGGTCTTTGTCCCCGCTGCGGCGCCAATCTGAACGACGGCCCGTGTTCCTGCGGGCGTGAACTTGATCCACGTTTTGCTGCCCTTGCGCAGCTGTTGGATAAAGAGTCGGATGACTGAAGAAATCAATTGCCCAGCCAGGGCATGGACCTAAGGAGGTGTCATAAATGGCAGTCCCTAAGAGTAAAGTGTCCAAGCAGCGCCGCAACAAGCGCCGCAGCTCCGTCTGGAAGCTGGATACCCCCGGTATCACCACCTGCCCCAAGTGCGGCGCGTTCCGCCTCCCGCACCGGATGTGCAAGTCCTGCATGAGCTACAACGGCCATGAGTTCGGTAAGGTCGCGGAGGCTGAGGCGAAGTAAATAGCCGGAGAAAAGAGGAGGGGAGTTCGTCCCCTCTTTCTTTTTGCCCGGAAATAGGGTATGATATAAAGAGAAGCGTCCAAAGGAGCGCACGCCTATGAGCTTGACCAGAATTCAATCGGTGGACCCCCACAGCCCCGCCCAGCGGGCCGGAGTGAAGGCGGGCGAGACCCTGACCGCCGTCAACGGCCACCCCATTGTGGACGTGCTGGACTATAAATTCTACGCCTACGACGCCCGGCTGACCCTGGCGCTCACCGACGGGGCGGGCCGCAGCCGCACCGTTTCGGTGCGCAAAGCGGAGGGCGAGGACCTGGGGCTCAACTTTGAGACCTATCTCATGGACCGGGCCCGCGCCTGCGCCAACCGGTGTATCTTCTGCTTCGTGGACCAGATGCCCCCCGGGATGCGAAAGACCCTCTATTTCAAGGACGACGACGCCCGCCTCTCCTTCCTGATGGGCAACTACATCACCCTCACCAACCTCTCGGAGCGGGAGATCCAGCGCATCTGCGACCTGCGCATCAGCCCGGTGAACATCTCGGTCCACGCCACCGACCCCGCCCTGCGGGAGGCCATGCTCAAACACCGCCGGGCCGGGGAGTGCCTCTCCATCATGAGGCGCTTTGCCCAGGCCGGCATCTCCATGAACTGCCAGATCGTCGCCTGTCCCGGCATCAACGACGGACCCGCTCTGGAGCGCACCCTGCGGGAGCTCTCGGAGCTCTACCCGGCGGTGGAGAGCGTGGCCATTGTCCCCGTGGGCGTCACCCGATTCCGGGAGGGGCTGTGCAAGATCGACCCCTATACCCCCGGGCAGGCCGGGTCCGTCCTGGACCAGGTGGAGGCCTTTGCCGCCGCCTTCCTGGAGAAAAACGGGACCGGCCTGGCCTGGTGTTCCGACGAGTTCTATCTCCTGGCCGGCCGGCCGCTGCCCGAAAAGGCCTATTATGAGGATATGAACCAGTTGGAAAACGGCGTGGGGATGCTGCGCCTGCTCCTGAGCCAGGCACAGCTGGCCCTGGAGGGGGAGGACCTCTCCGGCGAGGCGCCGCCCCCCTTCTCCATCGCCACCGGCGTGTCCGCCGCCCCCTTTATCCGGCAGGTCGTTGACATGGTCCGGGCCGAATGTGCTACAATAAAGGGCGCCGTCTACCCCATCCGCAACCGGTTCTTTGGGGAGACCATCACGGTCTCGGGACTGGTCACCGGCGGCGACCTGATGGAGCAGCTCCAGGGAAAGGACCTGGGCGCGCGGCTGCTGATCCCGGACAACATGCTCCGCGCCGGGGAGCGGGTCTTTCTGGACGACGTGACCGTGGAGCAGGTGGAAACGGCCCTGGGCGTCCCCGTCCTCCCCGTCCCCGCCGAGAGCGGGTTCGACCTCATTGACGCCATGCTGGGCCGGGAGGTCCTCTGTGCCCGGCCCGCTCTGCCTCCCGAGGACGAATACTACCGCTATAACCCCTAATCCTCAAATGGAACGAGTGTGATACCATTGAAGCCTTTAGTCGCCATTGTGGGCCGGCCCAACGTGGGCAAGTCCATGCTCTTCAACAAGCTGACCGGCCAGCGCCTCTCCATCGTGGAGGATACCCCCGGCGTCACCCGGGACCGGCTCTACGCCCCCTGTGAGTGGCGGGGGCGCTCCTTCGATCTGGTGGACACCGGCGGCATCGAGCCGGGCACCGACGACCAGATTCTGGCCTTTATGCGGGAGCAGGCCGAGATCGCCATCCAGAACGCCACCGTTATCATCTTCGTCTGCGACATCAAAAGCGGCCTCACCGCCTCCGACTACGACGTGGCCAAGATGCTCCTCAAGTCGGGCAAGCCGGTGGTGCTGGCTGTGAACAAAATGGACCAGGTGGGCCGCACCAACCCCGATATCTATGAGTTCTATAATCTGGGCCTGGGGGACCCCATCGCGGTCTCCGCCGTCCACGGCCACGGCACCGGCGATCTGCTGGACGCCTGCTTCGACTACTTCCCCCCGGAGGAGGAAGAAGAGGACGAGGACGACGTGATTAAGGTGGCCATCATCGGAAAGCCCAATGTGGGCAAGTCCTCCCTGCTCAACCGCATCCTGGGCGAGGAGCGGGTCATTGTCTCCAACGTGGCGGGCACCACCCGGGACGCGGTGGACAGCTACTTTGAGAACAGCGAGGGCAAGTACCGCTTCATCGACACCGCCGGGATGCGGAAAAAGTCCAAGGTGGACGACCCCATCGAGAAGTTCTCCGTCCTGCGGGCCACCATGGCCATCGAGCGCTGCGACGTGTGTCTCATCCTCATCGACGCCAACGAGGGGGTCACCGAGCAGGACACCAAGGTGGCCGGTCTCGCTCACGAGGCGGGCAAGGCCTGCATCATCGTGGTCAACAAGTGGGACGCCGTGGAGAAGGACGACAAGACCATGGACCGGATGCGGGAGGCGGTGCGCCGGGACCTCTCCTATATGACCTACGCCCCCATCGTCTTTATCTCCGCCCTCACCGGGCAGCGGGTGAACCGCCTCTTCCAGCTCATCAACTACGTCAACGACCAGGCCGCCATGCGCATCACCACCGGAATGCTCAACACCGTCCTGGCCGACGCCACCCAGCGGGTTCAGCCCCCCAGCGACAAGGGGCGGCGGCTGAAGATCTTCTATATGACCCAGGTGGGGGTGCGTCCCCCCCACTTCGTCTGCTTCTGCAACGACGCCAAGCTCTTCCACTTCTCCTACCAGCGCTACCTGGAAAACCAGATCCGCACTACCTTCGGCCTGGAGGGCACGCCCATCCGGCTGACCATCCGGCAGAAGAGCGACAAGGAGGGGTAATATGGTGGACACGCTCGCCTTTTTAGCCAGCCAGGGGACCGGCATTCTCCTTCCCGCCCTGCTGGCGGCGGTTCTCTCCTATTTCTGCGGCTGCTTCAACGGGGCGGTCATCGTCTCCAAATATATCCTGCGCAACGACGTGCGCACCCACGGCAGCGGGAACGCCGGGCTCACCAACTTCTACCGTACCTTCGGCGGCCCCCTCACCTTTGTGGTCATCCTCTGCGACGTGCTCAAGGCGGTGGTGGCCATCCAGCTGAGCGTCTGGCTCGCCGGACAGCTCCTGATGTTGGAGGACGCGGCCGCTCAGCAGGCCACCCGGGCCCTGTTCGAGTACTGGGCGGGCACCTTCTGCCTGCTGGGGCACATGTTCCCCTGCATGTTCGGCTTCAAGGGAGGCAAGGGCATCCTCTCCGGCGGGACCATCGCCATCATGATCGACTGGCGGGTGGCCCTGGTGGTGTGGGGCGGGTTCCTGGTTCTGGCCGTGCTGACCCGGTATGTGTCCCTGGGCTCCTGCTGGGCGGGGGCCAGCTTCCCCTTTGCCACCTGGTTTGTCTATCACGACGTCCTCTTGACCATTTTGGCCGTTTTTCTGGGCGGACTGATCCTCTGGAAACACCGCGGCAACATCCGCCGCCTGCTCCAGGGGAATGAATCGAAATTCACGCTCCACAAAAAGAAGGAGGGGTCCCAATGAAGACCGCGGTGCTGGGCAGCGGCGGCTGGGGCACGGCTCTGGCCCTGGTGCTGCTGGAAAATGGAAACGACGTGACCCTCTGGTCCTATTTTGAGGAGGAGTCCCGGGTCCTCCGGGAGACGGGGGAAAACCCCATGCTCAAGGGTGTTCCCCTGTCAAAGGAGCTGGGGCTCACCGCCGACCTCTCCTGTGTGAAGGGCTGTCCGGTGGTGGTGCTGGCCACGCCCTCCTTTGCCGTGCGCACCACCGCGCGGCGGCTCGCCCCCCTTCTGGACCCGGGGACGGTGGTGGTCTCGGTGTCCAAGGGCATTGAGAAGGACACCTCCCTGACCCTCACCGACGCTATTGGCGAGGAGCTGGGCCCTGACTTCCCGGTGGTGGCCCTGTGCGGGCCCTCCCATGCGGAGGAGGTGGGCCGGGGCGTGCCCACGGCGGTGGTCTCGGCCTCCAGGGACCAGAAGGCCGCCGAGCTGGTACAGGACCTCTTTATGAACGGCCGCTTCCGGGTGTACACCTCTCCCGATATCGTGGGGGTGGAGCTGGGGGCCGCCCTGAAGAACATCATCGCCCTGTGTGCCGGCGTGTGCGACGGCATGGGCTTCGGCGATAACACCAAGGCCGCCCTGATGACCCGGGGCCTCACCGAAATCGCCCGGCTGGGCGTGTCCATGGGCGGCCGGCGGGAGACCTTTGCGGGGCTCACCGGCGTGGGAGATCTGATCGTCACCTGTACCTCCATGCACTCCCGCAACCGCCGCTGCGGCATCCTCATCGGCCAGGGCGTCCCCGTGCAGGAGGCCCTGGAGCAGATCGGCGCCGTGGTAGAGGGGTACTACGCCACCGCCACCGGCAAGGCTCTGGCCGAGAAGATGGGGGTGGAGATGCCCATCACACAGGCGGCCTACTCGGTGCTCTACGAGGGGAAGGACCCCCACCTGGTCATTACCGAATTGATGACCCGGGCCAAGAAGCACGAGATTGAGGAGAGCTGGCTCTAAATCCTTTGCTGACCCCGCAGCAGGCGGCCGGACCGGTTCCGGCCGCCTGTTTTTGCAAGTCCGGCGCAGCTCTTGTGCAAAGCCCGCCCTCTGTGCTATGATTATACATAGAGTTTATGGGAAAGGAATGACCTACGTGAGCAAATCCCGGCAAATTTCTGGACGCAATCTGGCCAAACGGTACTTCTTTTTTGTGGTTGGCGTGCTGATTAACTCCTTCGGCATCGCGTTCATCACCAAGGCCGCCCTGGGGACCTCCCCCATCTCCAGCGTGCCCTATGTGCTCAGCCTGCAATTCGCCCCCTCTCTGGGGGCGTTTACCTTTGTTCTGAATCTGGGGTTCATCCTCCTGCAGGCGGCGCTGCTGGGGCGGGAATTCCCCAAAATTCAGTTCCTCCAGATCGCGGTCAACGTGGTGTTCAGCGCCTTCATCGACGTGAGCATGTCCCTGCTCGCCTGGCTCTCTCCCGGGAGCTATCCGATGAAGCTCCTCTCCCTGCTGTTCGGCTGTGCGATTCTGGCCTTCGGCATCTATGTGGAGGTCTCCGCCGGAGTGCTCATGGTGCCGGGCGAAGGGGCGGTTACCGCCCTGTCCCGGAGCCTGAAGAAGGAGTTCGGGACCGTGAAGGTGTGCTTTGATGTGACGCTGATGGCCACCGCCGTCCTTCTCTCCCTGCTCTTCTTCCATGGATTGCAGGGAATCCGGGAGGGAACGGTGATCTCCGCGCTGCTGGTCGGCTTCCTGACCAAGTGCTTTCACCGCATCTTTCCCGGCATTCCCCGCTTCCTCGCCCCGTCCGTTTGAGCTGCGGGCCCTGTGTCCAACGCGGCGGCCCGTTTCGCCCGCAGAGAGACCGGAAAATTCCCGATTGGGCATACCAATTGGGTTGGAAATGTGGTACAATGGTTCAGAGTGCCCGCCGCGCCGGATAATCCGGTCTGGTCTGGCGCCGCTTACCGCCTGAGGAGGCCTTTTATGAGCAGATTCAAACGGCTGTGCACCGGGGCCCTGGCGCTGGCGATGGCCCTGTGCGCCACGGGCTGTTCCGCCTTTCTCGCCGAGGACGACCTGTATCTCCTGCCCAAGATGCCCGAGGATTACCAGGATCTGACTGAGCAGATTCAGGCCGTCATCAACCAGGGCGCCGAGTTCAGCGCTCCCCTCACCGGGGAAAATATTCAGAATATTCAGCTTCAGGACCTGGACGGGGACGGCGTGGCCGAGTCCGCCCTGGCTTTTTTCCGCATGAGCGGCGAGGAGAAGCCCCTGAAGATCTATATCTACCACCAGAGCCGGGACGCCTATGAGCTCCAGTCCGTCATTGAGGGCGCGGGCACCAACATCAATACCATCGCCTATGAAAATCTGGACGACAACCCCGACCGGGAGCTCATTGTGAGCTGGCAGATCAGTGAGAAGGTCCATCTTCTCTCCGCCTACTCGGTCTCTCCGGGCCAGGTGGTGGAGATCTTCAGCACCGACTACACAAATTTCTCCGTCTTTGACATGGATCAGGACAACGAGCAGGAGATTATGGTCCTCAAGGCCGCCTCCGAGGGGGGCGGCGACATGGAGCTCTACGACTTCCAGGACGGCATGATGCAGCTCCAGTCCACCGCTCCCCTCTCCACCGGCGTGACCAATGTCTCGGAGGACAGCGACCTGCGCCGGGGGTATCTGCGCGACTACGTCCCCGCCCTCTTCCTCACCTCCAGCTTTGGAGAAAACGGCAACAGCAGCGTCACCGACATCTTCGCCTGGGACCCGGACGAGGCCACGCTGCGCAACATTACCCTGGATGAGGCGCTGGGCTTCAGCAGCAGCACCTGGGGCTACTATTCGGTGGTCTCCCCCACCGATATCGACAAGGATTCCATTATGGAAATTCCCTCCTCCACCGCCATTCAGGAGTACCGTCAGACCAGCTCCGCCCCCAATTTCTGGATCAACCGTTGGAGCAAATACGATCTGGAGGGCAACGCCTGGCCGGTCTTTACCACCTACTATAACAGCCAGGACGGCTGGTACCTCATTCTGCCCGAGCACTGGCTGGGAAAGATCACCCTCTCCCGGAACGACGCGGCCGGCGGTGGGGAGCGGGCGGTGGTCTTTTCCTACTGGGAGGGCGACAACGACGTCGCGCCCATCCCCTTCCTGACCATCTACCGCCTGAGCGGCAGCAACCGGGAGGCCCGGGCCAGCCTGCCCGGCCGCTTCCTTCTGGGCGACAGCGGCGAGGACGAGCCCAGCGTCCTCTATGCCGCCCGCTTTGAGGAGAACAGCTGGGACTGCGGCCTGGACGAGGAGAGCCTTAAGGAGCAGTTCCAGATTATCCGCACCGACTGGGACAGCCTGTATTGATCAAAGGAGCGACCATTTATGAAAAAAGTTCTGGTCTTGGAGGACGAGGCCAATATCCGCAGCTTTGTGGTCATCAACCTGAAACGGGCCGGCTATGAGACCATCGAGGCCGGCACCGGCGAGGAGGCCCTGGAGCAGCTCCAGCGCAACCCCGATATCAAGGTGGCTCTGCTGGACATCATGCTCCCGGGCATCGACGGCTTTGAGGTCTGCCGCCGCATCCGGGCCAGCAACAGCCAGATCGGCATCATCATGCTCACCGCCCGCACCCAGGAGATGGACAAGGTCACCGGCCTGATGACGGGCGCCGACGACTATGTGACCAAGCCCTTTTCCCCCGCCGAGCTCACCGCCCGGGTGGATGCGCTCTACCGGCGCGCCGGCGGTACGGTGATGGAAAATGCCGACGAGATCAGCCAGCCCCCCTTCCTCCTCAACACCCGCAACCGCACGCTGGAAAAAAACGGCCAGCGCATCAAGCTCACCCAGGTGGAATACGCCATCATCAAGCTCTTCATGGACAACCCGGGGAAAGCCCTCTCCCGGGAGGATATCCTCGACACGGTCTGGGGCCGGGATTACTTCGGCGAGCTGAAGATCGTGGACGTCAATATCCGCCGGCTGCGCATCAAGATCGAGGACGACCCCACCAATCCCACCTATATCAACACCGTATGGGGATACGGCTACAAGTGGGGCGCGTAGCCGCTCCGGATCAACGCTTCAGGGTGGTGCATCCATGAAAAAATTAAAGGGCATCCGCAAACGCTGGATTGTAAACAGCCTGAGCTCCGCCCTGCTGATCGTACTGCTGGCGGTCTCGGCCTTCTCGGTCTCCATGGTCAGCTATTACTACCGCAGCATGAGCAATAAGCTCCAGGAGCGGGCCAGCTCGGCCGTGAGCTTTTTCAGCAGCTACCGCACCGAGGAGGCGTTTTATCAGAACGCCTACACCTATATCAACTACCAGTTTCAGGAGAAGGACAAGCTGGATTTCCAGCTCATCGACACGGACGGCGCGGTGCGCTTCTCCAGTTTTTTTGAGAGCTCGGGCTATACCCCCGGCACCCCCGACATCGACTGCGCGCTGGGGGATAACGAGAGCCAGCAGCCCATGATGAAGGTCTGGACCGGCCGGGCCCCCGATACCGGCGAGCGGATTATGGCCGTCTCCTGTCCCCTGACGGTGAATGGGGAGGCGGTGTGCGTCATCCGTCTGGTCACCTCGCTGAAGCTGGTGGACCGGCAGATCGTCATCATCATCGGCGCGGCGCTGCTGGTGGGGCTGCTCATTGTGGCCATGATCTACGCCTCCAATCTCTACTTCCTGCGCACCATCGTCAATCCCGTGACCGAGGTCACCTCCACCGCCGAGCGCATCGCCGCGGGCAGTTACGGTGTGCAGATGGAGAAAAAATACGACGACGAGATCGGCGATCTCATCGACGCCATCAACGACATGTCCCAAAAGATCAAGCAGGCCGAGAAGGTGAAAAACGAGTTCATCTCCTCGGTCTCCCACGAGCTGCGCACCCCCCTCACCGCCATCAACGGCTGGGCCGAGACCATCATGAACGGCGAGGTCCGGGACGCTCAGGACGTCAAGAAGGGCATGGGGATCATCGTCAGCGAGGCCCGGCGCCTGACCAATATGGTGGAAGAGCTTCTGGAGTTCTCCCGGATTCAGGACGGGCGCTTTAACCTCTCCATCGAGCCGGTGGACATCAAGGCCGAGCTGGAGGACGCGGTGTACACCTATCGGGAATTTTTCCACCGGGAGGGGATCGAACTCACCCACACCGACTGCGAGGCGGAATTCCCCCTTATGAACGCCGACCCGGAGCGGCTCCGGCAGGTGTTCTGCAATCTGCTGGACAACGCCGCCAAGCACGGCGGCAGCGGCAAGCGCATTGATACCGCCATCTTCCCCGGCGAGAACGGCGACGTGGTCATCACCATCCGGGACTACGGCCCCGGCATCCCCGAGGAAGAGCTTCCCCACGTCAAGACGAAATTCTACAAGGGCAGTTCCAAGGCCCGGGGCAGCGGTATCGGCCTGGCCGTGTGCGAGGAGATCGTCACCCTCCACCAGGGCACTCTGGACATCGGCAATGCCGAGGGGGGCGGCTGTCTGGTGACGCTTCACTTCCCAACCGGAACATAAGTTCGATTTTCTCTTGCAATTCCCCGGGAAATTTGATACCATAGAGTCGCTCCGGCATTTCCCAAACCAGATCAAAAAGGAGACCGCTATGTCAGACGAAAAGCAGCGCGCCTGCGCCCCGTTCCGAACGATGATCGGCGGGCAGGCGCTCATTGAGGGCATTATGATGTTGGGCCCTGAGAAAAAAGCCGTGGTGGTCCGCCGTCCCGACGGCGGACTGGAGGAGCAGGTGGAGGACCGGGTTCTTATCAAGGACCGCCACCCCATTCTGGGCACCCCCTTCATCCGGGGCGTGTTCAACTTTGGCTCCTCGCTGGCCAACGGCGTGAAGGCCCTCATGTTCTCGGCGGAATTTTACCCCGAGGATGAGGAGACCGACGAGACCCCCTCCAAATTCGAAACCTGGCTGGAAGAGAAGCTGGGCAGCGAAAAAGTCTACTCTCTGATCATCACCCTGGCCATGGTGCTGGGCCTCGCCTTCTCCATCGGGCTGTTTATCCTCCTGCCCACGGCGGTGGTGGGGGCGCTGGCGTGGCTGGCGGGGGAGATGCCCATGTGGTGCCGCAACCTGCTGGAAGGCGTGATGCGGGTGATCATTTTCACCGGTTATCTGATTCTCTGCTCCAAAACCAAGGACATGCACCGGGTCTTTCAGTACCACGGCGCCGAGCATAAGACCATCTTCTGCTACGAGGCCGGACTCCCCCTGACGGTGGAGAACGTCCGCAAGCAGCCCCGGCACCACCCCCGCTGCGGCACCAGCTTCCTCTTTGTGGTCATTGTGGTATCCATCCTCATCTCCAGCGTCTTTTTCTCCTTCGTGGAGCTGACCAATGTCTTTGCCCGCATGGCCGCCCACCTGGTGCTCCTGCCCGTGGTGGTGAGCATCACCTATGAGATCAACCGCTGGATGGGCGCCCACGACAATCTGCTCAGCAGGGTCTTTACCGCGCCGGGACTCTGGCTCCAGAACTGGACGACCTTCGAGCCCGACGACTCCATGATCGAGGTGGGCATCCGCTCTCTGGAACTGGTGCTGCCCAGCCAGAAGGGCAAGGACGCCTGGTAATCCGGGCCAATGTGTGTGTAAATGTGAAGGAGAGACCGATAAACTATGGCCAGCGTCTACAATAACCTCTATCTGGACGCCCGAAAACAGTTTAAAAACGCGGGCGTCGAGTCGGCCCAGCTGGAGGCCCGGGAGATTGTCTGCTTTGCCGCGGGCAAGAGCCGGGAGGCTTTTTACCGGGACCGGATGCTCTACGCCCCCGACCAGGTGGAGGAGAAGGTCCACGAGCTGGTCCGCCGCCGTCTGGCCGGGGAGCCGGTGGCCTATCTGATCGGGGAGTGGGAATTTTACGGCCTGCCCTTCACCGTGACCTCCGACGTGCTCATCCCCCGCATGGATACCGAGGTTCTGGCCGAGCAGGCCATTCTTCTGGCCCGGGCCGCCGGCGAGCGCTGCCGGGTGCTGGACCTGTGCGCCGGCAGCGGCTGCGTGGGGCTGGCGGTGGCGGCCAATGTGCCCGGAGCCCGGGCGGTGCTCTGCGACGTGTCGGAGGGGGCGCTGCGCCTGTGCCGGGAAAATGCCCGGCGCAATGAGCTCCAGGGCCGGGTGACCTGCCTCCAGGCGGACGCCCGGCTCCGCCCTCCCGCCGAGTTGGGAGAGTTCCAGGTCATCGCCTGCAATCCCCCCTACATCCCCACCGGCGACCTGGCCGGGTTGGACCCCACGGTGCGGGACTATGAGCCCCGCCTCGCTCTGGACGGCGGGGCCGACGGGCTGGATTTTTACCGCGCCATCGCCCAGAACTGGCGGGAAGCCCTCCACCCCGGCGGCACCCTGCTCTTTGAGGTGGGCATCGGCCAGGCCAGCGATGTGGAGTGGATCCTCTCCCGCAACGGCTACCGGCAGGTGCGCTCCTTCCCGGACACCCAGCAGATCCCCCGGGTGGTGGCGGGAATCCGCCCGGAAGAATAAAAGTCCTTTTTATGGGACTTATCTTTTGGTATCTTATCCTCAACGGCGGACCGTTTCTCTGCTCCGCCGGAAGTTGGAATGGGGCCGGCCCAGCCGGCCGGAAAGGATGATACGGCAATGGCTGATAAGAAAAAACCTCTGGAGTCCCCCGCGCCCGCTTCGGACAAAAAGAAGGCATTGGAGACCTGTCTGGCCAATATTGAAAAGACCTACGGCAAAGGGACCGTCATGCGTCTGGGGGAGAACACCCACGTGATGGTGGAGTCCATCCCCACCGGTTCCCTCTCTCTGGACCTGGCCCTGGGCATCGGCGGCGTCCCCAAGGGGCGCATTGTGGAGATCTACGGCCCCGAGTCCTCCGGTAAGACCACGCTGGCCCTGCACATCGTGGCCGAGGCCCAGAAGCGGGGGGGCGAGGTGGCCTTCATCGACGCCGAGCACGCCCTGGACCCCACCTATGCCCGGGCACTGGGGGTGGACATCGACTCCATGCTCATCTCCCAGCCCGATACCGGCGAGCAGGGTCTGGAAATCTGCGAGGCCCTGGTCCGCTCGGGGGCCATCGACGTGGTGGTGGTGGACTCGGTGGCCGCCCTCACCCCCCGGGCCGAGATCGAGGGGGACATGGGCGACTCCCACGTGGGCCTGCTGGCCCGGCTGATGAGCCAGGCCCTGCGGAAGCTGGCCGGCTCCATCGCCAAGACCAACTGTATCGTGGTCTTTATCAACCAGCTCCGGGAAAAGGTGGGCGTGGTCTACGGCAATCCGGAGGTGACCACCGGCGGCCGGGCGCTGCGGTTCTACGCCTCGGTGCGGATGGAGGTCCGCCGGGTGGAGTCCCTGAAAAACGGCTCCGAGATCATCGGCAACCGCACCAAGGTGAAGGTGGTCAAAAACAAGGTGGCTCCCCCCTTCCGGGAGGCCGAGTTCGACATCATGTACGGTGAGGGCATCTCCAAGGTGGGCGAGCTGGTGGACCTGGGCGTAAAGCTGGACCTCATCCAGAAGTCGGGCTCCTGGTTCTCCATGGGCGACCTGCGCCTGGGCCAGGGCCGGGACGCGGTGAAGCAGTATTTCAAGGACAACCCGGAGGAGGCCGACAAGGTAGAGGCCGAGATCCGCAAAAACTCCTACAAACTCATGTCCACCCAGTCCAAGGCCGCGGCCAAGGCCGCCGGCCGGGCGGTGGACGTAAGCGCCGAGGACTTTGACGACGGCGGCGAGACCCCCGACGGCGAGGCGTAAATGAAACTGCTGAAATTGACCCCCTCCCAGCGGGTCCAGGGCCGCTGGCTCCTGCACCTGGAGGACGGCTCCCTGCTGCGGGTGGGAGAGGGCGAGGTGGTCTCCTTCGGCCTCTACAGCGGCATGGAGCTCCCGGCGGAGACGCTGGAGGCCCTGGCCTCCGCCGCCGCCCTGGCCGCCCTGCGGGAGAAGGCCCTGAACGCCCTCTCCCGCCGCCCCATGTCCCGGAAGGAGCTCATCCAGAAGCTGACCGCCCGTCCCTGGCGTCCAACGCGGGATTCCGGCAAGCCTCAGGAGCCCCCCGCCACCCCGGAGCAGGCCGAAGCGGTGGCCGACTGGCTGGAGAAGCTGGGCTATTTAAACGACCGGGAGTTTGCCCGGCATGTGGTGCGCCACTACTCCGCCGCCGGGTACGGCGCAGGAAAGCTCCGGGATGAGCTCTACCGCCGCGGCGTGCCCCGGGACCTCTGGGAGGAGGCCCTGGAGGAGGCCGCAGACCCGGAGGAGGAGATCGACCGGCTGATCCGCAAAAAGATGCAGGGGGCCGACCCGCGGGACCGGAAAGCCCTCAAGCGGGCCTCCGACGCCCTGGCCCGCCGGGGCTACCGCTGGGAGGAGATCAAAGAGGGCCTGCGGCGCTACGGCGCCGAGACGGAGGACGACTGACCTAGGACCGCAAGGGCAAATCGGGCGCCGAAGGAAAGGCCCTGCCGGAAGATGGCCAGGGTCTCCCAGCGGCTATGGTTCTTCTTAGTTCGTCAGAGTTAAGATAAAATTTCAATCCTGGGGTCAGATTATATCCAACCTGTCAAGGAGTCTCTATGCTCGATCTGCAAATGTTTGGTGCGCGCCTGCATGCGCTGCGCAAAGAACACGGTCTGGTCTTGGCCGATCTTGCGAAATTACTCGGGACAAGTATCACCCAAATCGGCGATTTGGAGCGCGGTAAGACAGGTACTACCCTGGCCCGCCTTGTCATTTTGGCTGAATTTTATCATGTGTCCACCGATTACTTGCTCGGTATTACCGACGACCCGGCCTGGCGGGGCGGCTAACAGGGAGCCCTGCGGGGATTTTACCGTTGACTTTTGGCGGAAATCGTATAAACTTGCCTTTGTAGCGGCGGAGCCGGGACCCAAACGGCCCCGCCGGAAGATGTGACCGGGGAGGAATCTCATTGAAGCGATATAAAGTGGCCTTCGTCTCGCTGGGCTGCGCCAAGAATCTGGTGAACACCGAGCAGATGATGGCTCTGTGCCGGGACGCGGGATACGAGGTCACCGGCGAGCCCGAAGGGGCCGACGTGGCCGTATTGAACACCTGCGGGTTCATCGACTCGGCCAAGAGCGAGGCCATCGACCATATTCTGGCCCTGGGCCGGCTGAAGGAAGAGGGCAAGCTGAACAAGCTGCTGGTAACGGGCTGCCTCACCCAGCGCTACCGGGAGGAAATCCGCTCGGAGCTGCCCGAGGTGGACGGAATGCTGGGCACCGGCAGCTACACCGACGTGGTCTCCGCCGTGGAGGAGCTGATGGAGGGGGCGCGCCCCGAACACTTCGGCGACATCCAGCACACCTATGAGGACGGAGCGCGCATGGTTACCACCGCGCCCTACACCGCCTTTCTGAAGATCGCAGAGGGGTGCAGCAACGGCTGCGCCTTCTGTATCATTCCCAAGCTGCGCGGGCGCTACCGCAGCCGCACCATGGACTCCCTCCTGCGGGAGGCCCGGGAGCTCGCCGGCCGGGGCGTGCAGGAGCTGATCGTCATCGCCCAGGACATCACCCGCTATGGCCTGGACCTGGAGGACGGGAGCAATCTGGCCCGGCTGCTGGAGGAGCTGTGCAAGCTGCCCTTCCACTGGATCCGGCTGCACTACCTCTATCCCGAGGCGGTCACCGACGAGCTCATCGCTGTCATCGCCCGGGAGCCCAAGATTCTCCACTATCTGGATATTCCCATCCAGCACTGCAACGACGCCATCCTCTCCGCCATGCGCCGCCGCTCCCCCAAGGCGGAGCTTGTCGCCCTCTTCGACAAGCTCCGCGCCGCCATGCCCGATGTGGTGATCCGCACCTCGCTCATCTGCGGCCTGCCCGGGGAGACGGAGGAGGCCTTTGAGGAGCTGTGCCAGTTCCTGCGGGAGCAGAAGCTCCAGCGGGCGGGGGTATTCCAGTTCTCCCCGGAGGAGGGCACTCTGGCCGCCCGGATGGAGGATCAGGTGCCCCCCGAGGTGGCCCGGCGCCGGGTAGAGCAGGTGATGGAGCTCCAGGCGGAGATTATGGACGCGTGGAATGAGGCGCGGCTGGGCTCGGTGGTGGAGGTCCTCTGTGAGGGCTTCGACCCCCAGGAGGGCTGCTATGTGGGCCGTACCTGGGCCGACTCGCCGGAGATCGACGGCCGGGTGCTCTTCACCGCCGCCGGGCAGGTGCCCGCCGGGACCTTTGTGCCAGTGCGCCTGACGGGAATTTCCGACGGCGATTTGACCGGTGAGATCGAGGAGGAGGAGTCATGAATCTGGCCAACCGTCTCACCATGCTCCGCATCGCCCTCATCCCCGTGTTTTTGGTGGTGCTCTACCTGGATTTTCCCTATAACCGCTATGTGGCCCTGGTCATCTTCATCCTGGCCAGCGCCACCGACTTTGTGGACGGACATATCGCCCGCAGCCGAAATCTGATCACCGATTTCGGTAAATTTATGGACCCCCTGGCCGACAAGATGCTGGTCATGGCCGCCATGCTCTGGTTTGTGGAGGTGGGCCGGATGCCCGCCTGGGCGCTGCTCATCGTGGTGGTGCGGGAGTTCGCCGTCAGCGGCCTGCGGCTCATCGCCGTGGACAACGGCCGGGTCATCGCCGCCGCCTGGTCGGGCAAGGTCAAGACCGCCTCCACCATGGTGGGCATCTGCCTAATGCTCCTCCCGGTCCCTCCGGTGGTGGATACTCTGGTGACGGCGGTCATCGTACTCACCACCGTCTACTCGGGAATCGAATATTTTGTCAAAAATAAGGACGTCATGGATTGGAGCCATATGTGATTCCACAGAAAAAACCGCCCGCAGGAGAATTCCTGCGGGCGGTTTGCGGTTTTGGGGGTCAGGAGGCCGCCCCGCCCGTCCGGCGGCGCTGGCCGCAGGAGAGCAGCACATGGGGCAGGGCCCGCAGGAACAGGAAGGAGGTCATGGCGGCCGCAGCCGCGTCGGCGATGGGCTCGCAGAAGAAGGTCGCCTCCGCCCCAAAGCAGAAGGGCAGCAGCAGCACCGCCGCCAAAAACACGCCCTTTCGGAAGAGCGAGCAGAACAGCGCCTGCCTCACCCGGCCCAGGGCGGTGGTCTCATCCACCAGCGGATACTGAATGGCCAGAGGGAGAATCATACAGGTGAACCTCTTGATGTACCCCACTGAGCGCGCCAGGATCTCTTCGTCGGGGGTGAAGAGCCGGACAAAGAGGGGGGAAAGGGTGTGCGTCACCACCATCATCACGGCGCTGAAGGCGAGGCACAGCCCCACAATGACCTTCAGGGCCGTCTTGATGCGCTCCGGCTGGCCGGCGCCGTAGTTGAAGCTGACCACCGGCTGGGTGCCCAGCGTCATGCCCCCCATGGGCATGGTGATGAGGAGCAGATAGCTCTGCACAATGGTGGCGCAGGTCACCAGGGTATCCCCCAGCTCCGGCCCGCCGTAGCGCTGGAGCACGGTGTTGAGGACGATGAGCAGCACGCTGTCGGTGGCGATGATGAGGAAGGGCGAGAGCCCGAAGAGGAGTACCCGGCGCATCACCGGCCAGGCAAAGCCCCCCCATCCCAGACGCACAGGCACCTTTTTACTCAGGAGCATCCCCAGCACAAAGGCGCAGGAGGCGATCTGAGAGAGCACGGTGGCGATGGCCGCCCCGGCCACCCCCAGGTCCAGCGCAAAGATAAACACCGGGTCCAGCACGATGTTCAGCACCGCGCCCAGCATGACTGTGGCCATGCCCAGGCCGGAAAATCCCTGACAGATGAGAAAATTATTCATTCCTGTGGCCAGCAGGGCGAAGAAGGTTCCGGCGGTATAGATGGTGAGGTAGGTATCCGCATAGGGAAAGGTGGCCTCGCTGGCGCCAAACCACCGGAGCAGCTGGTCCTTGCTCAGCAGAAAGAGGACCGTCAAGCCCACTGCCAGCAGAATGAGCAGCAAAAAGCAGTTGTTCATAATCCGCTGGGCCCGGCGCAGCCGCCCTTCCCCCATGCGCATGGCCATCAGGGGCGAGCCGCCCAGCCCCACCAGATTGGCAAAAGACCCCAGCAGCGTCACAATGGGGCCACACACCCCCACGCCCGCCAGGGCGGTCGCTCCGATCTCCGGGATATTCCCGATGTAAATGCGGTCCACAATGCTGTATAACACACTCACCAGCTGGGCCAGCATGGTGGGAATGGCCAGCCGGAGCACCAGCGGAAAAACCGGGTCCCGCCCCAGGTCGTTGGTCCGTTTCATACGCTCTCCCTCTCGTTTCAGGCGTTCAGGGCAGTAGTATACTCTCTTTTTGGCCCGGCGTAAAGAGAAAGTTTGTATCCGTCCGATATTAGCACTCTTCTAATATGAGTGCTAATATTTACAGTGGTTTCATAGACTGTTCATGATTTGTTCATATTTTAAGCCTATACTAAGGCCAAACAAACGGGGAGAGCTCCCCAGAGGACGCCACTCAGAGCGGCGTCCCGGCCCGTTGGTTAGCAGCTATCTTATTTAATTGCTAATTCTCTCCCCCTTCATTTGACTGCAAAGGAGTTTTGACTTATGTTTGGTATGCTTCCCTTTGAAAACAGCAACGACAATTTCTTCGATACCTTCGACAACTTCCAGCGCCGCTTCTTCGGCGAGGGCAGCAGCGTTCCCGCCTTCCGCACCGACATCCGGGACGAGGGCGACCGTTTTGTCTTAGAATGCGAGCTGCCCGGCTTCCGCAAGGAGGACCTGCACCTGGACCTGAAGGACGGGATTCTGACCATCACCGCCCAGCGCCAGGAGGGCGGCGAGGCCCAAAAGGCCGGCAACTACATCCGCCGGGAGCGGCGCTACGGCTCCTTTACCCGCAGCTTCGATGTGACCGGCATCGACGAGAGCGCCGTCACCGCCGCCTACCGGGACGGCATTCTGGAGCTGAGCCTGCCCAAGGCCCGCCCCGTGGTGCCCCAGTCCAAGCGCATTGCCATTGATTAACTTCTCGGGAGCCGGTCAGTCCTCGCTGGCCGGCTCCTCTTCCGTATCAGGTTTTCCCTTTGCTTAACCATGTGTAATCCTCTATTTTCTCTCTCTGAAAGGATGTGAATCGCGTATATGAACGCTCAGAAATATACCCAGAAATCCCTGGAAGCCATTCAAAACGCCCAGTCCCTGGCCACCGAGTACGGCAACCAGCAGATTGAGCAGCCCCATATTCTCCTGGCCCTCCTCCAGGCGGAGAACGGCCTGATTCCCCAGCTTCTGGAGAATATGGGCCTCACCGTGCCCTCCCTCCACGCCGCCGTCCAGGCCGAGGTAGAGAAGCTGCCCCGGGTCTCGGGCTCCGGCCGGGAGCAGGGCAAAATCTACGTGGCCCAGGACGTGGATCAGGCCCTCAACGCCGCCGAGTCCATCGCCGCGTCCATGAAGGACGAGTACGTCTCGGTGGAGCACCTGCTCCTGGCCCTGGTGGAGCACCCCAACCGGGCCCTGAAGGAGCTCTTCCGCACCTATAACGTGACCAAGGAGGGCGTTTTGCAGGCCCTGACCAAGGTCCGCGGCAACCAGCGCGTCACCTCGGACAACCCCGAGGAGACCTACGACGCCCTGAAGAAGTACGGCACCGACCTGGTGGAGCGGGCCCGGCAGAACAAGCTGGACCCGGTCATCGGCCGGGAC
>DWYC01000032.1 GCA_019118925.1 Candidatus Flavonifractor intestinipullorum
TCATGCGGCGGCGGCCCTCGAAATTGAAGGGCTTGGTCACCACGCCCACAGTGAGGATGCCCATCTCCTTGGCGATGTCGGCCACAATGGGCGCCGCGCCGGTGCCGGTGCCGCCGCCCATGCCCGCGGTGATGAACACCATGTCGGTGTTCTCCAGCGTCTTGGAGATGAGGGCCCGGCTCTCCTCGGCGGCCTTGCGCCCCTTCTCCGGGTCGGCGCCCGCGCCCCGTCCGCCGGTGAGCTTTTCGCCCAGCTGGACCTTGTAGGTCGCCTTGGATGCGTCCAGGAAGGGTTTATCGGTGTTGGCGGCGATGAAATCCACGCCCTCCATTCCGGTTTCCACCATGCGGTTGACCACGTTATTTCCGCCGCCGCCCACGCCGATGACCTTTATCGACACCACGTTATCTGGCTCGGTATCCAGTAGAAACGCCATAATTGCTCCTCCTATGTATCCTATTCAAACAATTTTGTTGAAAAAACTCGATTTTCCCCCGCTGCACCGGGGATAAAGCGGCACTTTATTCTATTTTATCGCGCTTTGGCCTGCCGGTCAATAGTTCCCTTCGCATTTCCGCAAAGTTTTGGAACAGGCGCGTTCCGAACACCACCACCGCCGCCAGATAGAGGGGGATGCCGATCTTCTCCCCCAGCCAGGTGAGCAGCACCGCGATGACCGCGTTGCCCAGCGCGCCGGAGAGAAAAATACCCAGCTTGAACTGCCCCTGCAGCCGGGCCCGGGCGCCGCCCAGCGCGGAGTCCAATGCGGCCAGCAGGCCGGCGGCCACATAGAGGGACCACCCCGCCGGCACCGTCCAGGGGCAGAGGAAGCCCAGGGCCAGGCCCACAGCCAGGCCGATCAGTTCCAGTTTCATCCCGCTTCGCCCCCTTCTGTGGTCTCCGTGGCCGGGGTGAGGTAGTTGGTGGCAATGGAGCCGCTGTACTTCTCAATGAGGAGCTTTTCACTCATGGTCACATTCACCTGAATCTTCCACTGGCTGAGCACGTCCACCACACCCCCCCGCATGGTCAGGGCGTTGTGCAGGGTGGTGGGGTCTCCGATGGCGTAGATGACAAAGGGCGCGGTCACCCGCTGGCCGTTGATGAGCACCACCGAGCCGGCGCAGCGGATCTCGCTGGTGGCCAGGATGCGCTGGCCGTTGAGCGAGAGGGCCTGGGCCCCTGCGTCCCGCAGCTCGTTGATGACCGAGAGCAGGTCGCTGTCGTGGATAAGGTAGTCGGCCTCGTCCCCGGTGGTGTTCTCGGCGGTGGAGTCCTGAAGGACCACCATGACGCCCGGGCCCTCCACGTCGGTGAGCCCCGCCACCATGGAGAGGTAGTCCACCTCCTGCCGGAGGGCTTCGCTGCCCTCGCCGCTGGCGGCGGCCTGGCGGTAGTCCTCCAGCTCCTTCTGGGCGGTGGCAAGCTGGTCGGCCAGGCCGTCCCGCTCATTGCTCAGGTCGTTGTAGAGCTCCTGAAGGGTCTCCAGACGGCTGGCGCTGGTGGCGTCCACCGCCGAGTGCAGCCGGACGCTCTTGAGCTGTACGCCCAGCAAAAAGCCCAGCAGCACGAAGGCCGCCACCACGGCCAGCTCTCCTCGTTTCCGTCCTTTCATGTCTCCTCCTTATCCTTGCGCCTGCTGCGGCTGGGTGGGCGTCACCTGCGGGGAGGGCTCCGGCGTGGGAGTCGCCTGCGCGCCGCTCGCGTCCTCCGTTCCGCTCTCACCCTCCGTTCCGCTCTGGGCGGTGCCGGTGGATTCGGGCAGCCCTTCGGGCATCCAGCGCTGGGCCGTCAGCCAGGCCCGGGTGCCCTCCGACGGGAGGGTCAGCGTCCCCGCCACCGTCCCGTTCTGCTCCTGCAGTTCCGCCAGGGCCCCCTCCAGCCGCAGCGCCTGGAGGGCAAAATCGCCGCTGTACAGGGGGATGGCCACCGTCAGCGTCCCGTCGTAGCCCAGGCGGATCTCCCCCTCCGACGTCAGATCAATAAAGTCGGTGATGTGGCTGGTCATGCCCCGCTCCTCCATGGCCGCCAGCAGCGCGAGCAGTGCGGTGAGCTTGTCCTCTTCCGCGGCGTCCACCGCCAGACGGGTGCCCACCGAGGGGGACAGCGGGGTCAAACCCAGCAGCACCGCCCGGCCCTGGGCCAGGGAGGCGTCCCCCCGCTCCAGCAGGCTGCACCCGCTGTCCAGCAGCCACCACTCTCCGTTGTACTCCAGCGCGGCCACCGGCTGGCTGTCGGTGACGGTAATCACCAGGGTGTCGGGCAGCTTGCGGGTAATGGAGATGTCGTCGAGGTAGGGGAGCTGGCTGCGCATCTGCCGGATGATGGAAAACTTGTCCAGCTGAAAGAGATTCTGCCCCTCCTCGATGCCGGTGGCGGCGATGATCTCCTCCTCGCTGTAGCGGCTCTCCCCGCTGACCACAATGTGGTTGGCCCGGAAAAAGACGATGCAGCCCGTCACAATGGCGGCCAGGATCAGAAAGAGCGAGAAGAGCTTATAGAGGAAGCCAAAGCGCCCCCTGCGCCGTCTTGCCCGTCGTTTTCTCCTGGCCGCCATGGCGATTGTCCTCCCCGTTTTTCTATCTTGCGCTCAGTATAATTCGATTGCGTGAATCCCGTGTGAAGCATTCCTTAAGAAAAAGTGAGTTCCTCCCGCCGGACCCGGGCGCCCAGAGCGCTGAGATCCTCCGCCAGGGAGGCATAGCCCCGGTCCAGGTGGTGTACGCCGGTGATGCGGCTCTCCCCCTCGGCCCCCAGGGCGGCCACCATCAGGGCCGCGCCGCCCCGCAGGTCGGCGGCCTCCACCGCCGCGCCGTGGAGGGTGTCCACCCCGCACACCACCGCCACCCGGTCTTCTACCCGGATGTCCGCCCCCATGCGCCGCAGCTCGGAGACGTGGCGGTAGCGGTTTTCAAACATGTGCTCCACAAAGAGGGTGGTCCCCCTTCCCCGGGCCAGAGCGGCCATCACCGGCGGCTGTGCGTCGGTGGGGAAGCCGGGATAGGGCGCGGTGTGCACCGCCCCCGCCCCCCGCAGGCCCTGGCGGCTGATGAGCTCGATGGCGCCGCCGGCGCTGCGCACCGTACAGCCGGCCTCCTGCAGGACGGCCGTCACCGCCGAGCAGTGGGCCGGGTCGGCCCCGGTCACGGTGACCGAGCCCCCCGCCGCGGCCGCCGCCGCGAGGTAAGTACAGGCCACAATCCGGTCCCCCATGACGGTGAACTCCCCGCCATGGAGGGGTTTTCCGCCCTGGATGACCACGGTGGAGCTCCCCGCCCCCCGGACCTCCGCCCCCAGGGCGCGCAGGAATGCCTGGAGGTCCACGATCTCCGGCTCCCGGGCGGCGTTGTGGAGGACGGTGGTCCCCCGGGCGGCCGCCGCCGCCAGCATGGCGTTCTCGGTGGCCCCCACGCTGGGCCGGGCCAGGACGATCTCCCGCCCCGTCAGCGCCCCCCGGCAGGAGAGCCGTCCCCCCGGCTCCTCCCGCACCTGGGCCCCCAGAGCCCGGATGGCCTCCAGATGCAGGTCGATGGGGCGGGGTCCCAGCTCGCACCCGCCGGGGAGGGACAGGTTGGCCTCCCCCGTCCGGCCCAGAATGGCCCCCAGGAAGATGACCGAAGAGCGCATCTCCCGCATGAGGGCGTCGGGTACGCTGCTGCCTGTGAGGACCGTGGCGTCCACGGTGATGGTTCCGCCGCTCTGGGCCGTGCGGCAGCCCAGCCGCCCCAGGATATCCAGGGAGGCGGACACGTCGGACAGGGCCGGACAGTTGTGGATCACGCTCTCCCCCGGGGCCAGAATGGCCGCCGCCAGAATGGGCAGGACGCTGTTTTTGGCTCCGTGGACCCCCACCCGGCCCGACAGAGGCCGTCCCCCCTCCACGATATATGCATGCATGGTGTTCCTTCCCCCTCGGTTGGTGTGATAACCCATCCTATGCCGGGGCGGAAGTGGGGTGCGTTCAGCGGCCGCCTTTGTGGGCCAGCTGGATCAGGGTGCGGTAGATCTGTTCTCCGGCGTCCGGCACCGCCATGCGCCGCAGGGCGGCTCCCATGGCGTCCCGCTTCTCCTTGTGGGTGAGCAGGTCGGAGGCCACCTGATAGAGCTTCTCGCCGGAGCACTCCTTCTCCGGCAGGAGGACCGCGCCCCCCGCCTGGGCGAGCACCTGGGCATTTTTAGTCTGGTGATCGGCCACCACGTTGGGGGAGGGCACCAGCACCGAGGGCTTGGCGATGGCGGTGAGCTCGGCAATGGTGGAGGCCCCCGCCCGGCAGAGCACCAGATCGGCCGCCGCCATAACCACCGGCATATCGTAAATATACTCCCGCACGTCGATGCCCGGGTGGGCCTTAAGGTCCACCCCCAGGGCCTCCAGCGTCTTGCACACGGCGGAGTAGTCCCGCCCGGCGCTGTGGATGTGGTGGAAAGGCTCCCCCTCCCGGCACTCCCGGGCGATGAAATCGGCGGTCTGGCGGTTCATCACCAGGGCCCCCAGACTCCCCCACACCGAGAGGACCAGCGGCCGGTCGTCCTCCAGGCCCAGTTTGGCCCGGGCCTCCTTGCGGGTGTACTGGAAGAAATCCCCCCGCACCGGCGTGCCCGTGACCACCACCTTCTCCGGGTGCTCATAGTGGCTGCGGCTCTCCTCAAAGCCCACCATCACCACATCCACCACCTTGGAGAGGGCCTTGGTGGTCAGGCCCGGCACGGCGTTGGACTCGTGCACGGCGGTGGGAATCCCCCTGGCCGCCGCGGCGTGAACAATGGGGTAGGAGGCATATCCCCCCGTCCCCACCACCAGGTCGGGCTGAAAATCCTTTAAAATCCGGTCGGCCTGCCGCTTGGAGCGGCCCATGTTAAAGACCGTCTTTACATTGTGGCCGATGGCCGCCGGCGTGAAGGAGCGGCGGAAATTGGTGATGGTCACCGTGCGGATCTCATAGCCCTCCTTGGGTACCAGGCGGTTCTCCATCCCCCCGTCGGCCCCCACAAAGAGGACCTTGCAGTCCGGGTCCCGCAGCTGAAACAGCCGCGCCAGAGCCACCGCCGGGTTGATGTGCCCCGCCGTGCCGCCGCAGGTAAAGAGTACATTCATCGTTGATCACTTCCCAGTTCTTGTTTCAAAACACGGCCGAGGCCGGTTCAGCCCTGCTTGGCCGCCGGAATCTGCCTGGATACGCTTAAGATCATGCCCATCTCGGCCAGCTGAATCATCAGAGCCGTGCCGCCGTAGCTGAAGAAGGGCAGAGAAATGCCCGTCGTGGGGATCAGATTGGTGACCACCGCCACGTTGAGAAAGACCTGCACCGCCAAAAGGGTGATGATGCCCACCGTCAGCAGCGCGCCGAAGCGGTCCCGGGCGTGGATGGCGATCCAGAACCCCCGCAGAATGAGCAGGGCGAAGAGGAACAAAATCACGCAGGCCCCCACCAGCCCCAGCTCCTCGCAGATGACGGGAAAAATAAAGTCGTTCTCGGGTTCGGGCAGGAAGAGGAACTTCTGCCGGCCCTTCCCCAGGCCCACCCCCAGCAGCCCGCCCGAGCCGATGGTGTAGAGGGACTGGATGATCTGAAAGCCCTCGCCCGTGTCGTAGTAGGCCATGGGGTCCCGCCAGACCTGGATGCGGGTGGACTGGTAGCCGCTCATCATGGCCACCAGGACCAGGAGCATGGCCCCGCCCCCGGCCACAAACCACCCCAGATGGATGCCCGCGGCAAAGAGCACCGCGGCCCCCGCCACCAGAATCAAAATAGCCCCCGACATGTGGGGCTCCAGCATCATCAGCGCCACGATGGAGACCAGAATGGCCGCATAGGGCACCAGCTCGAAAAAGCCCAGGTGCTTGAGGACATAGAAGGGCGCCTTCCAGCGGGAGCGGCGGCGGATGCGGGCGGGCTTCTCGCTGCTCCGTTTGGACAGGCGGGCGGCAAAGTAGAGAATAACTCCCACCTTGGCGATCTCCGAGGGCTGGAAGCTCACCCCGAAAAGGCTCATCCACCGCTGGGCGCCCACGGTGCTCCGGCCGTAGCCGAAGGGGAGCACCAGGATCAGCAGCGCATAGGAGGCGATGAGCACTCCCACCGACATCCAGCGGAAGCGCTGATAGTTGATCTTGCTGATGAAGTACATGGCCAGCAGGCCCCCGGCGCCGAAGCCGGCCTGCCGGATGAAGTAGTTGGCGGGGTCCTTCCCCTCGTTGATGGCGGTGGGATAGGAGGCGGAAAAGACCATCACGACCCCGATGGCCGTCAGCATCACCACCAGCATCAGGAAGGGCAGGTCGATGGGCCCGCGGGCCAGCTGCTCTTCCACGGTCAGATCTCGTTTGCGGGTACGGGTCAAACAATCACCTCCTTACGCGGCGGAGATGGCGTTGGGGCTCAGACCGGATAGCGGTTCATGACGCCCGCATAGGCCAGCAGGCAGAAGAGCACCGTCACCCCCGCAAAGACCGTCACCAGCTTGACTTCGCTCCATCCACCCATCTCAAAGTGGTGGTGGAGGGGGGCCATGCGGAAAATGCGCTTGCCGTGGGTGAGCTTGAAGTAGGTCACCTGGATGATGTCCGAGAGGGTCTCGGCGATGTAGACAATCCCCACCAGCACCAGAATCAGGGGCATATCCAGCGCGAAGGCCAGGCCGCACACCATGCCGCCCATGAACAGGGACCCTGTGTCCCCCATAAAGACCTTGGCCGGGTGAAAATTGTAGATGAGGAAGCCCAGCAGTCCCCCCACCAGCGCCCCCGCCAGGATGGAGATCTCCCGGTGCTGCCACTGGGCGGCCACCACGGTGAAGAAGAGGGCCACCGGTACGGTGACGCTGCTGGACAGGCCGTCAATGCCGTCGGTGATGTTCACCGCGTTCACCGTGCCCACCATGACAAAGGCCGCAAAGACCATATACACGATCCAGGGGAGCTGGAGCGTCACGTTGATAAAGGGGATGTACAGATCGGGGGTCAGATACCCCTCGTTGCGCAGAAGGAGGGTGAACACAATGGCCGCCGCCAGCTGCAGCAGGAACTTGGGCCCGGCGGTGAGGCCGGTGTTCTCCTTCTTTTTCACCTTCATATAGTCGTCCAGGAAGCCGATGGCCCCGAACACCAGGGCGAACAGGTAGGTATACAGCCCCCCCAGCCGCCCGGCGGCCAGGTCGGGGGCCCCCACCGTCAGGAGTACCACCGCCATGGAGAAAATGAACATGAGCCCTCCCATGGTGGGGGTGCCCTGCTTATTCTTATGCCAGGTGGGACCGATTTCCTTGATGGACTGCCCCGCCTTCAGGCTGCGCAGGACGGGGATGAGCAGACGGCCCGCCACGGCCGACACCACAAAACTCAGGATGATGCTGATGATCACGCTGCCAATTTCCATTCTTTTGAACCTCCATACCTCGTTGGGGCGCACACACGCTCAGGGAGGTATTTTATCATACACACGCGGTGATTTCCACCCAAAATCTTTACAAAAGTTCCCCGCCCGGGCCGGGAATTTCGCTCAGCGCCGCCCGGCTTTGGGCCCGGAACCAGGCGGACACCTCTTCCCGCTCGTCCAGGGGGAGGCGCTCCCGCCCCACCTCCTGCTCGGTCTCGTGGCCTTTTCCGGCCAGGAGCACCGTGTCCCCCGGCCGGGCCAGGGAGAGGGCGGCCGCAATGGCCGCCTTTCGGTGGGGAATCACCTGGCGGGGCGTGTCGCTGCCCCCCATGCCGGTGAGAATGTCCCGGAGGATGGCCATGGGGTCCTCCGTGCGGGGGTTGTCGGAGGTGACCACCACGTAGTCGGCCAGCGCCGCCGCGATGGCCCCCATCTTGGGGCGCTTCTCCCGCTCCCGGTCCCCGCCGCAGCCGAAGAGGCAGATGACCCGCCCGGGGGTGAAGTCCTTCACGGCGGTGAGGACCTTCTCCAGTGCGTCGGGGGTGTGGGCATAGTCGATGAGGACGGTGAACTCCGCCGGAACGGGCACCACCTCCAGGCGGCCCTTGACGCCCCGGGCCCGGGCCAGGGAGGCCGCCATCTCCTCCAGCTCCAGACCCAGAGCCAGGCCGCAGCCCAGGGTGGCCAGGGCGTTATAAAGGGTGAACCCCCCGGGGATGGGGAGGCTCACCCGGCACAGCTTTCCCCAGGTGACGGCCTCGAACTGGATGTGGTCGGGAAACAGGCGCAGGTTGCGGGCGGTGAGGTCGGCCTCGTCCCGGCGCTCGGAGTAGGTGACCTTGGGGCACTTCACCCGGGACGCATACCAGCGCCCCGCCCCGTCGTCCAGGTTGAGCACCGCCGCGGCGCACTGGCCGAACAGCCGTCCCTTGGCCTCCCGGTAGGCCTCCATGGTGCCGTGAAAGTCCAGATGGTCCTCGGTCAGGTTGGTGAACACCCCCACCGCAAAGGGGATGCCGTCGGTGCGGTGGAGGGCCAGGGCGTGGGAGGAGACCTCCATGACCACATGGGTGCATCCGGCGCAGGCCATCTGGCAGAAGAGGCGCTGGAGCTCCCAGCTCTCGGGGGTGGTGCGCAGGGCGGGCAGGCTCCGCGCCCCGATGAGCACCTGATTGGTGCCGATGAGGCCCACCCGGGCCCCCGCCCCCTCCAGCACCGCTTTGAGCAGGTAGGTGGTGGTGGTCTTGCCGTTGGTGCCGGTGACCCCCACCACCGTCAGGCGCCGTGCCGGATGGCCGAACCAGTTGGCCGACACCGCCGCCAGGGCGGCCCGGGTGTCCTCCACCCGGACCCAGGGGAGGGGGACGTCCGGCTCCCGCCGGCACAGGACGGCGGCGGCCCCCCGCGCCAGGGCCTCCCCCAGATGGCGGTGGCCGTCGTCGTCGTGCCCCTCCAGCGCCACGAAGAGTTCCCCCGGGCGCAGGGTTCGGGTATCGTAGGATATACCAGAAATTTCCATATCCAGGTCGGCGGACGCCCCCAAAGGGGCGGCGCCCTGCAAAAGCTGGCGCAGTCTCATACATTCACCCCTTTGGGTCAAGTCTGCCAATGTGATTTTGGAATGCTTCGAAGGGTTACAGGCCGCTGCTGGCCCCGCCGCTGGCGGTGCTCTGGATGAAGTGGACCTCCACCACGGTGCCCCGCTCCACCTGGGTGCCCTCGGCAATGGCCTGGCTTTCGGCCTTTACGTCGCTGCCCACCGTGAGGCCGGTGGCCTTGAGGTAGAGCCCCACCTCGGACAAGGCCGCTTCCGCCTGCTCCCGGTTCAGGCCCTGGAGGTTGGGTACCGTCACTTTATCGGTGGGTTTCTCCGCCCCCAGATACAAAATGACTTCGCTTCCGCCGGGGATGGCCACGCCGGTGAGGGGGGTCTGATCGGTGACCGTGGCTCCCTCGCCCACCGTGCGCACCTCCAGGCCGCTGTCAGCGAGCTTGGCGGTGGCCTCCTCCAGGGTCAGGCCGATGACGTTGGGCACCGCCACGTCCATATTTGCCTTCTCCTCATCGGTGTACTGTTTCGCCACCCCCATGTAGTCCAGGATATCGGGGATGAGCTCGCCGGCCTGGGGCGCGGCCATGTTGCCGCCGCTGATGTAGTACATACCGGAGGTATAGTTGGAGTTGGGGCCGGTGGGTTTGGGGTTATCGTAGGCGATGAGGACGATCACTTCCGGGTCGTTGGCCGGGGCGAAGCCCAGGAAGGAGACGATGGTGTGGTCGTCCTCCAGCGTCTCGGAGGAGCCGGTCTTTCCACCGATGCGGTAGCCGGCCACATAGGCCTGCTTGCCGGTTCCCGGGGGAATGACCACCTGCTCCAGAATGGTGCGGCAGCGCTCGCTGGTCTCCTCGCTGATGACCTGGCGGACCTCGGTGGGTTCGGTGTGCTGGACCACGTTGCCATCAGCGTCGGTGACGCTCTCCACCACATAGGGCTGCATCAGGTGGCCGCCGTTGATGACCGCCGCCGCCGCCGTGATGAGCTGGAGCGGGGTCACCTGGAGGCGCTGGCCGAAGGAGGCCACCGCCAGGTCCACGTGGGTGAAGGAGTCCCGGGGCCAGATAAGGTTGTAATTGGGGGCACTGGGCTCTCCCTGGAGGTCCACGCCCGTCTGGGAGAGGAAGCCGAAGTCCTCCAGATAATCGTAGAAGGTGGAGGTCCCCAGCCGCTGGCCGATGGCGATGAAGGCCGGGTTGCAGGAGTTGGCCACCGCCCGGGCCAGGTTCTGGGTGCCGTGGCCGTCCCGGTCGGAGCAGCGGATGGGCTGGGGATAGCCGTCCACCATCACCGAGCCGGTGCAGGTGAAGGTGTCGTTTTCGTTGACCACGCCCTCCTCCAGAGCGGCGGCCAGCACGATGCTCTTGAACGTGGAGCCGGGCTCATAGGTCTGGTTGAGGGCCTTGTTGCTCCACTGCTGGTAGAGGAGGTTGGTCTGTTGGGCCGACTTCTCCTCGTCGGTGAGGGAGCTGTCGTTCAAAATGGCCTGCAGCTGGGCCGAGAGGTTCTCGTCACTGATGGTCCGGGGCTCGTTCAGGTCGTAGGAGGGCGAATTGGCCCAGCCCAGAATGGCTCCGGTGTCCGGGTCCATGGCCAGGACGAAGCCGCCGTCCTGGGCCTCGAATTTCTCCACGCCCTCGGTGAGGACCCGCTCACAGTAGGACTGGATGGTGGCGTCCAGCGTCAGGTGCAGGTCCATGCCGTCCACCGCGTCCTCGTAGTCCTCATAGCGGTAGAGGAGCTGCTTGCCGGTGCCGTCCTTGGCGGTGACGATGCGCCCGGTCTGGCCGGAGAGCTCTTCGTCGTACAGGGCCTCCAGGCCGTAGGCGCCCCGGTTGCCGTCGTTGTAGTTGACCCAGCCGATGATCTGGGCGGCCAGGCTTCCGTAGGGGTAGTAGCGCTTGGAGCTGGGCAGGACGTAAATGCCCGCCGAGAGGCCGTTTTCCTTGGCATAAGTGCGGACCAGGTCGGCCTGGTCGCTCTCCACCTGGGTCTTGATGACCTCGCTCCAGGAGTTGGTGCGGCCCAGCCGCTCCAGAATGTCCGCCGCGTCCAGATCCAGCATCTCCGCCAGGCTCTGGGCGATGGACTCGTTGGTGGGCTCGGGGTAGTCGGGCATGAGTTCCTCCCGCTCCTCCGGCGTCTCGGCGGCGTTGGCCTTCTCCACCTTCTCCCGGTACTCCTCCTGGCGCTGCTCGATCTCGTGGGGAGAGAGCTGGATGTAGTAGGCCTCCGCGCTCATGGCCAGGACGTTGCCGTTGGCATCGTAGATCGTCCCCCGGTTGGCGATGACCTCCTTATCCCAGGTCTGCTGGTCGATGGCCCGGGACTCCAGCTCCTGGTGCTGCACGATCTGGAGCTGATAGAGCCGCCCCACCAGGGGGATGAAGAACACCACGCCGCACACCGCCATGAGAAAGAGGGTACGCCGGAGGATCACTCGGTTGGCGGCGGTACGGCCCGCGCGCGGGTCTGTTTGGCGATTTTTGTCAGATTTCATGCCCATTCTCCTTAAAAATGCCGCAGGAGGGCGTAAGAAACTCTCGTTTTCTTACGCCCTCTCTAGTGGGCCGCCCCGCGGCGGCCCGTGTTCTCTTTTTGAGGTCACGGAACTATATGGCGGGATTCAGCGGAAATATTCCACGACTTCTCTAAAAATGTCCTTTGCGCTCTCCACCAGCCCCATCACGCCGGTCATGGGGCTCTCCTCGTTAAAGAGCTCCACGCTGTCCGGAGCAGACAGGTCCACATAGACGATCTGACTGTCCTCCGGGCGGATCATGCTGCCGTCGGCGGTGACGGCCTCCTCAATGGCGCTCAGGTCGTAGGCCAGCTCGTACTGCACCCGCAGCTGGGCCTCCTCGCTCTTGAGGGTGGTGATCTCATTTTCCAGCGAGACCACCTGGTCGGAGATCTGGGCGAGCTGCACATAGCCGAACATCAGCAGCACGGCGCACAGCGCCACCGCCGCAAAGCCCACCACCGCAAAGACCGAGACGCGGCCGGCCTCCCGCACCTGGACGCGGGGACGGGCCACCGCCCGCTCTCTGGCCCGGACCTGAGGACGGGGCCGGACCAGCGTGTCCCGCTCCAGACGGCGGGCGGCCGAGCCCTCGTAGGCGTTGCTCCCCGGCACAGAGCCGTAGGCGTATTTCCTTCTCCGCTTGGCCATCTCTGCCATGGGAATCAACTCCTTTTCTTTGGTAACCTGCCTTGTTCGGCCCCCTGGGGGCCGGGACTATATCTTTTCCGCCACCCGCAGCTTGGCGCTGCGGGCGCGGGGATTCTCTTCCAGCTCCCGCTCCCCCGCCGTGATGGGTTTGCGGGTGAGCAGCGTGACCTGGGGCTTTTTCCCGCACACGCACACCGGGAAATCCGGCGGACAGGTGCAGCCCCGGGCGTACTCGGCCAGGGCCGTCTTGACCAGCCGGTCCTCCAGCGAGTGGAAGGAGATCACCGCCAGCCGCCCCCCCGGGTTGAGCCGGGGTACCGCCGCCTGGAGCATCCGCTCCACCGCCCCAAGCTCGTCGTTGACGGCGATACGGATGGCCTGGAAGCAGCGCTTGGCGGGGTGCTGCTTTTCCCGCAGGGCCTTGGCCGGCATGGCCGAACGGATGACGTCCACCAGTTCCAGGGTGGTCTCAATGGGTGTTTCCTGCCGGCGGCGGTCAATGGCCGCGGCGATGGGACCTGCGTAGCGCTCCTCGCCATACCGGCTGAAAATCCGCCGCAATTCCTCCCGGGGCCACTCGTTCACCACGGTTTTCGCCGTAAGGCCCTCCTCCCGGTCCATCCGCATGTCCAGCGGCGCATCGGCGAGGTAGCTGAACCCCCGGGACGCGTCGTCCAACTGAGGAGAGGACACCCCCAGGTCAAAGAGCATCCCGTCCACAGCGGGGATGTGCAGCCCGTCGAGGATGGCGTCGATCTCACAGAAATTGCTGTGCACCAGGCTCACCCGGTCCATCCAGGGTTCCAGCCGGGTCTGAGCGGCGTCCAGTGCCGCCTGGTCCCGGTCCACGCAGACCAAACGCCCGGTGGTCAGGCGCCGGGCAATCTCCCGGGAGTGGCCCGCCCGGCCCAGCGTCCCGTCCAGATAGACGCCCTCCGGATGGATATTCAGCGCCTGGATGCACTCCTCCAGCAGGACGGGGCGGTGCGTGAACTCTTCCATACCTGAACGGTCTCCTCTCCACCGGCCGCGCGGGGCCTTAAAGTCCCAGAAGCAGCATGGTCTCGGCCACCTGCTCCGGGGTGAGCTCCCGGCGCTTCTTGGCGTTCCAGCTCTCCGCATCCCAGATTTTGGCCTTGTCGTTGTTGCCGATGACCACCACATCCCGTTTCAGTCCCGCGTAGTCCCGCAGGTCCTGGGGAATGAGAATGCGCCACTGGCCGTCCGGCTCGCACCGGGCGGCGTTGGCGAAAATGACGTCCATGGCGGCGGCCTGACTGCTGGGCAGGGCGGCCACCCGCTCCTGGAGCTTCTGCCAGGCGGCGGCGGGGTACATCACCAGGTACTTGCACATACCGGCGGAATCCCGGTTGGCCCCCACGGCGATGTGGAACACGCTCCCCAGCTCCTCCCGGAGCCGGGCGGGCAGGACCATACGGCCTTTGGCGTCGATGGTGTGCTCATAGGTGCCCTCCATGTCCGTCCCTGCCTTCCACGCTCCCGCCGGAGCCTTCCCTTTTGCTCCACTTTCCTCCACCCGTCTGTTTTAGTATAAAGGCTTCGTAATAAAATTGCAATACTTTGTTTGTTCTTTTTTTTGAAAAAAGTCAGAGATTTTCCGTCGAACCCCCTGGATTCCAGAACAAAAACATCCGTTCGATTGAAATAATACCGCATCTTCCAGCAAACAAAACGCCCCTCTTCCCGCGGGGAAGAGGGGCGTTACGGTCCGTTTAGGGGGACGTTTTGTTGTTGAGATTGGCGGCTGCGCTGCGGAACCGGGCCCGGGATTTTTTAATCTCGTCATAGGCCTCGGCCACCGCCTCCTCGGTGCGGCGCAGGGCGTCCTCGCAGTACTCGTTGGCCGCCCGGCGCAGCTCCCGGCTGCGCTCCTCCGCCTGGCGGAGGATCTCGTTGGAGCGCTGCTTGGCCTGGGCCGTCAGCTCGTCTTCAGCCAGGATCTGCTTGGCCCGGTCGTCGGCCTGCTTGCGGATCAGCTCGGCCTCCCGCTTGGCGGAGGCCAGGTAGTCGGTCCGGTTGGCCACCAGCTTCTTGGCTTCGCTCAGCTCCATGGGAAATTGGCTGCGGATCTCGTCCAGCAGGTCCAGGGCCTTATCCCGCTCAATAATGCACTTCTCGCTGTTCAGAGGCACACCCTTGGCCTCGTCGATCATTTGATAGAGTAAATCCATCAGCTCTTCCACGCCGCTGGCCATTACTCACCCCTCCTCTGTCGCATTCGTTCATTCACATCGTCGATGATCTCCCGGGGCACGAAGTCCGACAGATCGGCCCCGTAGCGGGCCATCTCCTTGACCACGCTGGAGCTGATATAGGTGTATTTCGCGCTCGACGGCAGGAGCATGGTGTCCAGCCTGGGGTTGAGCTTGCGGTTGAGCAGCGCCATTTGCAGCTCATTTTCGTAGTCGGACACCGCCCGCAGCCCCTTGACCAGGGTGCAGGCCCGTTTCTCCCGGGCGTATTCGGCCAGGAGGGTGGTGGACCAGTCCACCTCCACGTTGGGCAGCTTATAGACCACCTTCCGGATGAGCTCGGCCCGCTCCGGCGGGGTGAAGAGCCCGGTGTGGAGCTTGTCCGAGTTGACCATCACGCAGACAATGAGCTTATCAAAGCAGACCGAGGCCCGCTTGATGATATTCAAATGCCCCAGCGTGATGGGGTCGAAGCTCCCGGGGTAAATGGCGATTTTCATGCAACGTCCTCCTCCTCCCGGCGGACGCCTTACGCCTCCCGCCGGTAGAGAGTGATCTTGATCTTGCCGTAGCGGTACTCCCGGCCCTTGACATAGGGTTCCCGCAGGGCGGGGAGCGTCTGGTCCACGGCGCTTTCGCACACCATTATACCATTTTCCGTCAGGATGTCAATTGCGCACGCCCGCTCCAGGGCCTGTTCCAGCAGGCCGGAGGCGTAGGGCGGGTCCAGGAAGATCAGGTCGTACTTCTCCCGGCACCCGGCGAGGAAGGACAGGGAGTCCCCCTGCACCACCCGGGCCCGGTCGTCCAGGCGGCACAGGGCCACGTTCTCCCGGATGAGGGCCGCCGCCTCCCGGCGCAGATCCACAAAGGTGCACGACGCCGCCCCGCGGGAGAGGGCCTCGATGCCCAGCTGACCCGTGCCGCCGAAGAGGTCCAGCACCCGCCGGCCCTCAATGTCGAACTGGATGATATTGAAGATGGACTCTTTCACCTTGTCGGTGGTGGGCCGGGTCTCCAGGCCGGTCAGCTCTTTGAGCCGCCGTCCCCGGGCCTCGCCGGAGATGACTCGCATGGCGTTTCATCCTTTCCATGTTGGATTGCGGGCGGCGTGTGGAAAAAGCCGTAGACCGCCCGGGCGGTATGTTTGGGCACGGCCTGCTCCAGTTCCTCCAGAGAGGCGGCCTTGATGTTCTTGATGCTCTTGAAGTGTTTGAGCAGCTCGGCGCGCCGCTTCTCCCCCACCCCGGGGATCTGGTCCAGCACCGAGCCCTGAACCCGCCTGGTCCGCTGGAGGCGGTTGAACTCGATGGCAAAGCGGTGGGTCTCCTCCTGAATCTGGCCCACGAAGGCGAAGAGGGCGGGGTTGCCCTGAATGCCGATCTCCTCCCCCGCCGGGCTGACCAGGGCCCGGGTGCGGTGGCGCTCGTCCTTCACCATGCCGAAAACCGGGACGGTGAGCCCCAGCCCGGCCAGGACCTTCACCGCCACCCGGGCGTGGGTGGTCCCTCCGTCGATGAGGAGCAGGTCGGGCTTTTCGCCGAACTTCTCATCCCCGTCCAGGTAGCGCTGGAAGCGCCGGGTGAGGACCTGCTCCATGGAGGCGTAGTCGTCCGGGCCGTCCATGTCCTTGAGCTTGAAGTGCCGGTAATCCCGCTTGAGGGGCCTTCCGTCCACGAACACCGTCATGGAGGCCACGATGTCGTCCCGGCCGGTGTTGGAGATGTCGTAGGCCTCGATGCGCCCGGGCGGTTCCGGCAGTCCCAGCAACTTGCCCAGCAGCTCCAGGCGCTTGCTCTGCCGCTCCTCCCGGGAGGTGGCGCGGACCACCTCCTCCACGGCGTTTTTCTCCGCCAGGCGGATCAGGTCCATTTTAGCGCCCCGCCGGGGGGTGACCAGGGCCACCCGGCGCCCCGCCTGCTCGGAGAGCATCCGGGCCATGGGGACCTCGTCCTCCAGCTCGCAGGGCAGGAGAATCTGCCTGGGCAGGTTCCCCCGGCCGCCGTAGAAGCTCCGCACCAGGGCGGAGACCACATCTCCCTCGTCCTCCTCCATGGGGGTTTCCATCAGGGTCCAGTCCTTGGCGGCCAGCTCTCCGTCCACATAGTGGAGAACGACGAAACAGCTCTTGGCCTCCCCCCGGTGGAAGCCCACCACGTCGGTGTCGGCCAGGGACCCGGCCACCACCTTCTGCCGCTTGCCCAGCAGCTCGATGGCCTGGTAGCGGTCCCGCAGCTCGGCCGCGCGCTCGAAGCGCAGCTCCTCCGCGGCCTGCTCCATCTCGGCCTGAAGCTCCTCCCCCACCTCCTGAAACTTGCCCTCCAGGAGCCGGACGGCCTGCTCGATGGCCTCCGCGTACCGGGACTGGTCCATCTCCCTCCGGCAGTAGCCGTCGCAGCGGCCCATGTGGTAGTTGAGGCAGGGGCGGCCCTTTCCGATGTCCCGGGGGAAATTCCGGCTGCACGAGGGCAGGCGCAGGGCGGCAAGCAGCGCGTCAATGATGGTCTGGGTGCTCCCCCGGCTGCCATAAGGGCCGAAGTACCGGGCCCCGTCCTCGGCGGCCTTGTTGGCCAGGGAGAAGCGGGGATAGGCCTCCCCCACGCTCAGGCGGATATAGGGGTAGCCCTTGTCGTCCTTGAGAAGAATATTGTAGCGGGGCTGGTGGCGCTTGATGAGGGAGTTCTCCAGCACCAGGGCCTCGAACTCCGAGTCGGCCACGATCACGTCGAAATGGTCGATCTGGCTGACCATGGCCCGGGTCTTTTCCGTGTGGGAGGCCAGGTGGGCGAAGTACTGGCTCACCCGGTTTTTCAGGGCCTTGGCCTTGCCCACGTAGATCACCTGGTTTTTGGCGTCCTGCATGATATAGACCCCCGGCTTGAGCGGGAGGGCGTGGGCTTTTTCTTTCAATTCATCAAAGGTCATGGCAAAACAGCCCCCTCCTTCCCGCGGCCGGTCCGTGTGCCGGCGGCAGCGCCTGCGCGGATGTCAAAAAAAGCGCCGCAGCTGCGGCGCTTTTTCCGGTGCCTGTGCAGAGTTACTCGGCAAAGTTGGAGCTGATGAGCTCGATCAGGCCCTCAACCGCCTCTTTCTCGTCGGGACCGTCCGCGATGAGATTGATGGTGGTACCCTTGACGATGCCCAGGGAGAGCACACCAAGCAGACTCTTGGCATTCACTCTGCGCTCGTCCTTTTCCACCCAGATGGAGCTCTTGTACTCGTTGGCCTTCTGAATGAAGAAAGTCGCCGGACGGGCGTGCAGACCGACCTGGTTGTTCACCATTGCCTCTTTCATATACATAGCGTTTCCTCCCCTAGTTATGCGCTTGCATAATTTCACATATAAGAATACCAAATTTGTCCCAAATCGTCAATCACATTTTGCATAAAATCCGCCGGGCACGGACCGTTTTTTCCGGGAACTCGCTCACCGGCGCACAGGGGTGTTTTTACTTGAGCTGCACCACCGTTACGCCGTCCTCTCCCTCGCCGTAGCGGCCCGGGCGGAAGGACTTGACGTACCGGCTGCGCTTGAGGTGCTCCCGCACCGCCTTGCGCACCGCGCCGGTACCCTTGCCGTGGATGACCACCACCTCCTCCAGGCGGCCCATAAGGGCGTTGTCCAGGAAAATGTCCAGCGCGCCGATGGCCTCGTCGGTGGTCATGCCCCGCAGGTCCACCTCCGGAGAGGCCCCTACGCTGCGCAGCTTGTGTTCGGCCCGGCTGGCGATCTTGCGGGCCTGCTTGCCGCCGCGGTCCTCCCCCTCCACCACGCGGACCTCGTCCTGCCGGGCGGTGATCTTCAAAATGCCCGCCTGGAGCTGGAGCGAGCCGTCCTTCTGGACGCTCAGAACGGTGGCGCGGGCACCCATTTTGACCAGCTCCACGGTATCGCCGGCCTGGGCCGGGCGGGTGGGAGGCGGCGCGGGCTCGTCCGGCCGGGCGCCCAGCTTGTCCTCGGCCTCGTTGAGCCGGTGGCGCAGGCCGGCGCGGGCCTCGTTGACCCGCTGCCAGTCCTCCTCTTTCCGCTGCTGCCTGCGCATGTCGTTGAGCTCCTGAAAGACCTGGTCGGCGGTGCTGCGGGCGTCGTCCAGGATTCGCCGGGCCTCGGCCTGGGCCTTTTCCACAGCCTTGGCCCGCTCCTTCTCCAGCTTCTCCCGGTACTCCCGGGCCACCTTGGCCGAGTCCTCCATCTCCCGGCGGAGCTTGGCGGCCTGCTCCTTCTCTCGCTCCATCTCCTGGCGCTGCTCGTCCAGTTGGGTGAGCACGTCCTCAAAGCGCACGTTCTCCGCGTCCAGACGCTGGGCGGCCTTCTGGATGATGGCCTTGGGCAGGCCCAGCCGCTCCGAGATGGCGAAGGCGTTGGACTTGCCGGGGATGCCGATGAGAAGGCGGTAGGTGGGGGCCAGGGAGTCCACGTTGAACTCGCAGGAGGCGTTCTCCACCCCCCTGGTGGTCATGGCGTAGACCTTCAGCTCGGCATAGTGGGTGGTGGCCGCCACCAGGGCTCCCAGCTCCCGGGTGCTCTCGATGATGGCGGCGGCCAGGGCGGCGCCCTCCACCGGGTCGGTGCCCGCCCCCAGCTCGTCGAAGAGGATGAGGCTCTCCTCGTCGGCCTCCTTCAAGATGCCCACGATGGTGACCATGTGGGAGGAGAAGGTGGACAGGTTCTGGGCGATGGACTGCTCGTCTCCGATGTCGGAGAGGACCCGGGAAAAGACCTGGATGCGGCTGTCGCTGTCCACGGGAATGTGGAGCCCGCACTGGACCATCAGGGCCAGCAGGCCCAGCGTCTTGAGGGTCACCGTCTTGCCGCCGGTGTTGGGGCCGGTGACCACCAGGGTGTCGAAGTCCTCCCCCAGCATCAGGTCGTTGGCCACCGCCTTGGCCGGGTCCAGCAGGGGGTGCCGGGCCCGGCGGAGGAAGAGCCCCCGCTTGACGATCTTGGGCTGGGCGGCCTTCAT
>DWYC01000033.1 GCA_019118925.1 Candidatus Flavonifractor intestinipullorum
CTTCAGGCCGATGACAGCGGCGATATCGCCGGAGTACACGGTCTCAATATCCTCGCGGTGGTTGGCGTGCATCTGCAGGATACGGCCGATGCGCTCCTTCTGCTTCTTGGTGGAGTTGAGCACGGCGGTGCCGGTGTTCAGCGTGCCGGAGTAGACGCGGATAAAGGACAGCCGGCCGACGAAGGGATCGGTGGCGATCTTGAAGGCCAGAGCGGAGAAGGGGGCCTCGTCGGAGGCGGGACGCTCATCCTCTTCATCGGTGTCGGGATTGATGCCCTTGATGGCGGGAATGTCCACGGGAGAGGGCATGAAGTCCACGATGGCGTCCAGCAGCTTCTGCACGCCCTTGTTGCGGTAGGAAGTGCCGCAGGTGACGGGCACAATCTTGTTGTCGATGGTGCCCTGACGGAGAACCTTCCGGATCAGCTCCTGAGGAATGGGCTTCTCCTCCAGTGCCAGCTCCATGATCTCATCGTCCAGATCCGCGCAGGCGTCGATCAGCTTGGTCCGGTACTCCTGGGCCAGCTCCATCATGTCCTCAGGAATGGGCTCCACGCGCATGTCTTTGCCCATCTCGTCGTAATAGACGTCGGCGTCCATCTCCACCAGGTCGATGATGCCCTTGAAGGAGCTCTCGCTGCCGATGGGGAGCTGGATGGGCACGGCATTGCACTTGAGGCGGTCGTGGATCATGTGCAGCACGTTGTAGAAGTCAGCGCCCATGATGTCCATCTTGTTGACGTAGATCATGCGGGGGACCTTGTAGTGGTCGGCCTGACGCCACACGGTCTCGGACTGGGGCTCAACGCCGCCCTTGGCGCACATGACGGTCACGGAACCGTCCAGCACGCGCAGGGAGCGCTCCACCTCAACGGTGAAGTCCACGTGGCCCGGAGTGTCGATGATGTTGATACGGGTCTGGGGGAACTGGTTCTTGGTGCCCTGCCAGTAGCAGGTGGTAGCGGCGGAGGTGATGGTGATACCACGCTCCTGCTCCTGGGCCATCCAGTCCATGGTGGCGGTACCGTCGTGGGTCTCGCCGATCTTGTAGTTGACGCCGGTGTAGTACAGGATACGCTCCGTCGTGGTGGTCTTGCCCGCGTCAATGTGGGCCATGATACCGATGTTGCGCGTATTCTCTAAGCTGACTTTTCTAGGCATACTCTAATAACTCCTTAAACCTACCAGCGGTAGTGCGCGAAGGCCTTGTTGGACTCGGCCATCTTGTGGGTATCCTCGCGCTTCTTCACCGCGGAGCCGGTGTTGTTGGCGGCGTCCATGATCTCGCCGGCCAGCCGCTCCTTCATGGTCTTCTCGCTGCGGTTCCGGGCGTAGTTGGTCAGCCACCGCAGACCCAGGGTCTGCCGGCGCTCGGGCCGCACCTCGATGGGCACCTGGTAGGTGGCGCCGCCCACGCGGCGGGCCTTGACTTCCAGGGACGGCATGATGTTCTCCAGAGCGGTGGTGAACACCTCCAGGGGATCTTTGCTGGTCTTCTCCTTGATGATGTCGAAAGCACCGTAGACCACTTTCTGGGAGACACCCTTCTTACCGTCCAGCATGATGCTGTTGACCAGCTTGGTCACCAGGACGGAGTTATACAGCGGATCGGGCAAAACCTCCCGCTTGGGTACATTTCCTCTTCTGGGCACTTTGCTTCCCTCCTTCACAGTATGATTTCATAGGTACTCGAAAGCTGCCCCATGGCAGCCCCCGTGTAAGACAAGTGCCTGCTTGTCCAGTGCCTCGCGGGAAACGCCCCTATTTATATAGGTAAGCGCCTCTGCAAGGACAACTGCCTTGCGCTTATGCGCGAAAAAATGTCATGCTCTTGCGGAACGCCTCCGGCGTTCCTGTGAAGTAAACAGGTGGCTTACTTCTTGCCGGCCTTGGGCCGCTTGGCGCCGTACTTGGAGCGAGCCTGCATACGGCCGCTGACGCCCTGGGTGTCCAGAGTGCCGCGGATGATGTGGTAACGCACGCCGGGCAGGTCCTTAACACGGCCGCCGCGGATCATGACCACAGAGTGCTCCTGCAGGTTGTGGCCCACACCGGGGATATAGGCGGTGACCTCGTACCCATTGGTGAGCTTCACACGGGCGATCTTACGAAGCGCGGAGTTGGGCTTCTTGGGGGTAGAGGTACGAACGGCGGTGCAGACGCCCCGCTTCTGAGGAGAGGGCAGATCGGTCTCGCGGTTCTTCAGGGTGTTCAGGCCATGCTGCATGGCGGGGGAGGTGGACTTGTAGGTCACCTTCTCGCGGCCCTTGCGGACGAGCTGGTTGAACGTAGGCATGAATGTTTCCTCCTTTCTTCCATTCTTGAATTTATATTTTAACGGAACAACAGGAAATTATTCCGTTAAAACCAGATCATTGGACCAGCGCCGCCACCGCGGCGCCCACGGCGATGCCGCAGGCCTGGCCCAGCTCCCGCATACCGGGAATTTTGACTGTCTCCACACCCTTCTGGGCGCAGAGGGCTTCGACGGGTCCGGTGACACCGGCGTCGGCGTCCTCCGCCAGATAGACCCGGAGGGCCCGTCCATCGTTGAGCGCGCGGCGGGTCTGCTTGGCGCCCACCACACGGGGTCCGGCCTTGAGCTCGGTCAGCAACCGTCATCCCCCCTGTTCCTGTGATCCCGCGGAAATCGGGAACTTTTCCCCCATTTTCCGCCAGCGCAGAGTACACCCGCGCAATTTGGAATTATATCATGGTGGTAATTGGAAGTCAACCATGAAATATCGGCAAAAAATGCCGTTTTTTCCTCCCCTCCCCCGTGCAGAACAGAGAGAACAAATAAAATATGCGGAGAGGCCGCCTCTGGCGGGCCTCTCCGCATATCTATTTTTTGTATTTGGGGCGCCCTTTATTAGTAGGAGATCCCCTGCCACAGCATGGCGTCGGCCACTTTTAGGAAGCCGGCGATGTTGGCGCCGGCCACCAGGTCGCCGGGCATGCCGTACTCCTCGGCGGCCTGGGCCGCATTGTGGTAGATGTTCCGCATGATGCCGTGAAGCTTCTCGTCCACCTCTTCAAAGGTCCAGCTCAGGCGCAGGGAGTTCTGGCTCATCTCCAGGCCGGAGGTGGCCACGCCGCCGGCGTTGGCCGCCTTGGCGGGCCCGAACAGGACGCCGCTGGCCTTGAAGTGCTCCACAGCCTCGGGGGTAGAGGGCATGTTGGCGCCCTCGGCCACGGCATAGCAGCCGTTCTTCACCAGGGCCTGGGCACCGGCCAGGTCCAGCTCGTTCTGGGTGGCGCAGGGCAGGGCGATGTCGCAGGGCACGGTCCAAATGCCGGAGCAGCCCTCCACATACTTGGCGGTGGGGACGTAGTCCAGGTAGGTCTTGATCCGGGCCCGCTTGACCTCCTTGATCTCCTTCATGACCTTGTAGTCGATGCCGTTCTCGTCCACGATATAGCCGTTGGAGTCGCTCATGGCGATGACCCTGCCCCCCAGCTGGGTGGCCTTCTGGTTGGCGTAGATGGCCACGTTGCCGCTGCCGGAGATGACCACCCGCTGGCCCTCGAAGCTCTTGCCGTTGGCCTTGAGCATCTCGTCGGTGAAGTAGCACAGGCCGTAGCCGGTGGCCTCGGTCCGGGCCAGGGAGCCGCCGTAGGTCAGGCCCTTGCCGGTGAGCACGCCGGTGAACTCGTTGCGCAGGCGCTTGTACTGGCCGTACATGAAGCCGATCTCCCGGGCGCCCACGCCGATGTCGCCGGCGGGCACGTCGGTGAACTGGCCGATGTGGCGCTGGAGCTCCGTCATAAAGGACTGGCAGAAGCGCATGACCTCGGCGTCGGACTTGCCCTTGGGGTCGAAGTCGCTGCCGCCCTTGCCGCCGCCCATGGGCAGGCCGGTGAGGCTGTTCTTGAAGATCTGCTCAAAGCCCAGGAACTTGATGATGGACAGGTTCACGCTGGGGTGGAAGCGCAGGCCGCCCTTGTAGGGGCCGATGGCCGAGTTGAACTGGACCCGGAAGCCCCGGTTGACCTGGACATTGCCCTGGTCATCCACCCAGGGCACCCGGAACTGGATCACCCGCTCCGGCTCCACCATGCGCTGGAGGATGCCCGCCTTCTGGAGGTCGGGGCGCTTCTCCACCACGGGCTGGAGGGACTCCAGCACCTCGCCTACCGCCTGGAGGAACTCCGGCTGGTTCGGGTCCTTCTTCACCACGGCGTCATAGACGCTCTGCAAATACTCGTTTTTGAATTCCATGTTGGTCAAACCCCTTTGTCTGACGGGCCTCTCCCGCCTGATTTCCTTCCGCGGGCAGTCTCCCGCGCCGGCCTGCCTCGGCCGGTAAAAGCTCAGGGGTTATTATACTTCACTTCGGTAAAGATTGCAAGCAGAAAATGGGAGTCTGGGAAGAAAAGGGGGCTTCGCGGGGCACTCCCTCTTGGACGCGAATAGGGGCCCAGCCCCTTTCCCGCAATTCCCCAAATGGACATCCGGATGACCAAAACTTTTTTCGAAAATCTCGGACAAACGGGGCATCCTGTCCGTTCTTTTCCCTGTCTCACAATGGATTGGCCTCCTAATACATCGGACTCCGATACTATGCAGCCAGCTTATTGTTTTTCTCCCAGTTCTGTTTTGTGTTCCTGTGCAGTTTCTGCCCTTGGCAGCATAAGGCTTTGACGTCGCTGAGAACACGAAATCGAATTGGGACTTGTTTTTTCTGTGCTTTGTGCTATGCTGTTCTCAGCAGTCCCAATTTCTGAAAAGGAGAGACGCCGCATGAAGAAAAAACGCCTGCTGTCCCTGCTCCTCACCGGAGCGCTCTGCCTGTCTCTGTCCGCCCCGGCCCTGGCCGCCGGGCTGGAGAACTTCCAGAAGAGCAACCCCTACACCGCCGGGCAGTTCACCGACGTCCCCGCCGGGGAGTGGTACGCCGCCAACGTCCAGGCCGCCTATGAGCTGGGCCTGATGGAGGGCAGCAGCGCATCAACTTTCAACCCCTCCGGCAACC
>DWYC01000034.1 GCA_019118925.1 Candidatus Flavonifractor intestinipullorum
GCCGGGCATCTCTTCCAGGCGGCCGGACATCTCGCGCAGGGCCTCGGCCCAGCGGGAGGTGGAGTCGGCGATGACGGCCACGTCATAGCCCATGTCCCGGAAGTACTCGGCGATGGTGATACCGGTGTAGATAGACGCCTCTCGGGCGGCCACGGGCATATCGGAGGTGTTGGCGATGAGCACCGTGCGCTTCATGAGGGACTCGCCGGTGCGGGGATCCTTCAGCTCGGGGAACTCCCGGAGTACGTCGGTCATCTCATTGCCGCGCTCGCCGCAGCCGATGTAGACCACGATATCCACGTCGGACCACTTGGCCAGCTGGTGCTGCACCACCGTCTTGCCCGAGCCGAAGGGGCCGGGGACGGCGGCGGTGCCGCCCTTGGCGATGGGGAAGAGGGTGTCGATGATCCGCTGACCGGAGCACAGGGGCGCTCTGGGGGGGTATTTGTGCTTATAGGGACGGCCTACGCGGACGGGCCACTTCTGCATCATGGTCAGGTTGACCGTCTCGCCCTTGGCGGTTTTCAGCACGGCCACCGTGTCCTCCACGGTGTAGTCGCCCGCCTTGGCCACCAGCTCCAGCTTGCCGCTCAGATTGGGGGGCACCATGATCTTGTGGAGCACCACGCTGGTCTCCTGGACGGTGCCGATCACGTCGCCGCCCTGGACGGCGTCGCCCGCCTTGGCCACGGGGGTGAAGTTCCATTTCTTCTCCCGGTCCAGGGCGGGAACCTGGATACCGCGGGTGATGTTGGCGCCCGCCCGCTTCATGATCTCCTCCAGGGGGCGCTGGATGCCGTCGTAAATATTCTCAATGAGGCCCGGCCCCAGCTCCACCGCCAGAGGGGAGCCGGTGGTCACCACCTCGGCGCCGGGGCCCAGGCCGGAGGTCTCCTCGTAGACCTGGATGGAGGCGGAATCGCCGCTCATGTTCAGGATCTCGCCGATGAGCTGCTGCTCACCCACGCGGACCACGTCGGCCATGTTGGCGTCCTCCATGCCGGTGGCCACCACCAGCGGGCCGGAAACCTTTACAATTTTGCCCATTCGGTCTCAACCTTCCTTCAGGTTTGAATTTGGTTATAAAATGTCGGCGCCCACGGCCCGCTCCACGGCGCTCTTGACGTTGGCCATACCGATGCCCAGCGTACCGTCCTTCCCCGGGATGAGGATGACGGCGGGGGTCAGCTCGTCTTTGTAGCGGGCCACGTCGGCGGCCATACGCGCGGCGTACTGCTCCGTGAGGTAGATTACCGCATAGTTGTCCTTGGCCAGAGTATGGAGCGTCCTGCGGGCCTCCTCCACCGTGTCGGCGGGGAACACATCCAGGCCCAGAGCCTTGAAGCCCAGGACGCTGTCCTTATCCCCCAGGACCGCAATCTTATAGCTAGACATAGGGATCACGCAGCCTTTCCCGGATGGTCTCGGCGCTCAGGCCGGCCATCCGCCCGGAGAGAATCGTCCGGATCGCGGTCAACTCCGCCTCCCGGGCGAAGAGATAGCCGAGCACCGGCTGCTCCCCGAAGGGGACGCGCTTGGCCTGGAGCACATAGTCGTTCAGGGCGTTGTCGCACAGCCGCTCAAATGCGGTGAAGGACCCGCCGCCCGAGAGGGCGGCTCCGGCCGCCGCGGCCTCGCCCAGACGTCCGCGCCGGAAAAGGCCCGTCAGGTCCCCGCTCTTGGCGGAGAGAATGGTGGACTCGGCCACATTTCCGCCGGGAACCAGCGCCTTGGCCAGGAAGTCGGGGCCCTTGCCCATCCGGGCGGCCCGGACCGCCGAGCGCAGGTTGGCTACGTCGGCCATGAGCTTCACATAGCCCTGGAGGAACGCGCTGCCGCTCTGGGCGGCGGAGGCACGCATCTCCTCAAAATAGGCCTTATCCAGCAGGAAGTCGGCCTGCTGAGGGTCGCCGGTGGCGCCCAGGACCTCCCGGGCGCGGGTAATCGCCTCCCGAAAAGCGGGGGTGTAGTCCCGCAATTCCTCCCGGCGGAAGTCTTCGGCCAGCTTTTCCGCGCGGTAGCGTCCGCCGCCGGAGAGAAGCCGGGCGGCGTCCACCCCCATGGCCGTGGCCTTGAGCAGGGTCTTTGCATTGTGGTAGTCGTATTTCATCCGGAAGACGTCCAGCAGCCGTCCGTCAGGCACCGCCGTGCCCAGGTCCTGATAGACCGCCTCCCGGGCCTGGGAGAGCATCCCGTCCAGGTGGGCGGGGGTGAGGCTGCTGAGCTCGTCATAGCCGCACTCCGTCAGGACTTTGGCCGCCTCCTCGTCACTGCGGGCCTCCACCATCCGGCTGCGCCGCTCACGGGTGAGTAACTTGCTCTCCATGGCCCGCACCCGGGTGGAAATACTGAGATAATCCGTGTCTTTCAGCGATTTGGGCAAGACACTTCCTCCTTTCCCATCGGTGTGGCCGTCATGCCTGGTCCTGGAAGAGCACTTTCCCCACAGGGCCGTCCAATTCCCGGCGCTGGAGCCGGACCAGGGTGTCAAACGTTCCGTTTACTTCCACTTCTCCATCGCTGAGGATGAAGCCGCCCTGAATGGGGCGGGTCTGGGCCGAGAGGGTCAGATGTCCCTTCTCCCCCAGGCGCTCGTTGGCCTGAGTGACCGCCGCCTTGCCGTAGCGGGGGCGGTCCTTCTGGGAGAAAATGACCTCCTCCCGGCCGCTCTGGGCCGCCTGGGCAATGAGCTTGGAGAGCAGCTCCACATAGTCCTTCTCCGGCAGGTTCAGGAGGTCCTGGAGGGCCTGCTCAAAGGCCTTCTCCAGCATCTCCTGCTTGACCTCCAGAAGCTGCTTGCGGGCCTCCAGCTGGGCCACGCCCACCAGGCGCTCTTCCCGCTCGGCCGCGGCCTTGCGGCCCCGGGCGAGAATCTCCTGCTTCTCCCGCTCGGCCTGCTGGGCGTACTGAGCGGTCAGCTCCGCAGCTTCCGCCTGGGCCTGGGCCTGGATCGCATCGATCTCAGTCTTGGCGTCGGCGTCGATCTGCTGTATCAATTTTTCAATGCCGTTCATATCTCATTACCAGCCTTTCCGGTGATTCCCGGCGGCTTAGACGCCCAGGTTCAGGTTCAGGAGCATCAGGAAGGAGGCCAGCAGGCACAGGATGGCGTAGAACTCGACGGTGATGCACAGGATGATACCCTTGGCCCAGTCGTTGGGGCGCTTGGCCATCAGGGTGATGGCGGTGGCGGCGACGCGGCCCTGGGCGGGAGCGGAGATGGCGCAGCCGGTGGCCATGGGGATACAGGCGCAGGCCACGCGCAGGCCGTCCGCCACGCTCATGCCGACGGCGGTGCCGCTGAACACGCCCATCTGCAGCAGGGCAAAGAACCAAACCACCAGGCCGTACAGGCCCTGGGTGCCGGGGATAACCTGAAGGATCATGACCTTACCGAAAGCAGAGGGGTCCTCGCACAGCAGGCCGTTGCCGGCCTCACCGGCGATGCCGCAGCCCCGGGCGGAGCCGGCGCAGCTCAGGCCGCAGGCCAGCGAAGCGCCCAGGAATCCGATGGCCAGACCACCGAAATCAGCAAAGAAATTCATAGTTTTACTCCTCCTTAATATCTACATATTTGGTGTTGTAGTTGAGGGGACGGAACGGCCGCCCGCCGTCGCGGTACCACTTTCCAAAGAACTCCAGGAAATGCAGACGCATGGTGTGCACAAAACAGCCGATCAGGTTCAGCGCAAAGTTCAGCGTATGGCCGATCAGCGCCACCGGGATAAACAGCACCAGTCCGCCCAGAGAGCCGAGCTGGTTGAATACGCTGCCGATGACCGAGCCGGCCAGCATCAGCGCCATCAGACGGGAATAGGAGAGAATGTCACCCAGATACCCGGTCACGCCGTTATACACCGCGCTGAAAATGTTGGTGAAGCGGCCGATGCCCTTGCCCTGCAGGAACGCGGTCGCCGCCATGATCACGACACCCACAATCAGGACCACGTTGCTCCCGGTGACCACCATGACCCCGATTCCGGCCAGGATCACCCACCAGGACAGGTCGGCGATGGCATCCAGCCACTTTCCGTCCTTGATGTTCAGGTAGGTGCCGATGCCCACGCCCACAGCCAGATGGACAATACCGATGCCCATGGCCATAATGAGCACATACAGCGGGTTGTTGCCCTCCAGCAGGTCCAGGGGCAGGTCAATGGCGATCTCGCCGATGTGGATGGTCCCCAGATAGGGCACCAAGCTCCACTCCTGGCCGAAGATGCCGCCCACCACACTGACCGCATCGCCGAAGAAGCCGCCGGTCAGGAAGCCGACGATACACGCGCTGATGCCGCACTGGATGAGCAGGCACATCATGTTTTTCATCGTACCCTTTGGCCGCATCTTCTTCAACGCGACTGCGCCGATGAGCACCATCAGCAGTCCGTAGGCCATATCGGCAAACATGATGCCGAAAAACAGCGCGAAGGACGGCATAATAAAGGGATTCGGGTCCAGGCCGTTATAGGCCGGCAGGCTGTACATCTCAGTGATTACGTTGTAGGGCCGGGTCAGCTTGTTGTTCTTGAGCTGAACGGGGACTTCTTCGTAGTCCTCCGGCGCGGGGACCTCCGTCTCCAGCGCGCAGGTGTACTTGCTCAGAATTCCAGCCAGCCGCTCTTCCGACTCGGCGGGAATCCAGCCCTGGAGGTAGAAGGTGCAAGTCGTATCCAACAGGTGCGCCTTGGCCTCCTCCCGCCGGATCTCCTGGGCGGCCCGGTCGGCGCAGCGCTCCAGGACGCCCCGCCGGTCTTTTTGGGCCGCGATCTCCGCTTTGGCCTCCTCCAGCTCCCGGTCCAGGCCGGCGATCTGCTCTTCCAGACGGCGGTCGTTCTCCCGGGCGGTGCCCGTCCAGCCCCGCAGGTTGGCCGGAGAGAAGCCGTACTCCTTGAGCACGTTGTCCACGCTCTCTGCGGCCTGCTGATGGCAGATGAGGAGCACATAGTGGGCGGCGGTGTCCTCGCTGACCAGGGTGAGCTGGCACAGCTCGGTGGCCGTGCTCAGCGCGGAGAGCACCTCTTCCATGGGCGTCTTTACGGGGATCGTGCCCAGCTGAATCCGCACCTCCCGTGTCGAGGCGGTCTCCAGCGGCAGATCCAGGTCCAGCCAGGGGACCAGGGTCAGCTTTTGGCTGCGCAGCTTGCTCTCTTCGGCGTAGAGGGAGGTGATTTTCTGCCCGACGGAGACCAGCCCCCGGGCCGTCTCCAGCGCCGCGGCATAGGCCGCGTCGTCAAAGAGCTCCTGCTCCGAAACGACGGGACGGGCTTTGAGCAGTCCCGCCAGGCCGCCTTTCTCGGGGGCATATTCCTTCAGGATCTCCAGGGATGAGAGCATCAGAGCGCTCTCTTCCCGGGCCTGGTTGAGCGCCCGGTCGTCCGGCCGGGAGAGCGAGGCCCACAGGGCGTCCTCCCCGTCCACCTGGGGCTCGTCAATCTCCACGCACCCCAGGTGCTGGAGCTCCCGGAAAAGCGCTTCCCGGTCTGAGCGCATGCCAAAGAGGCGCAGCCGCTTCATTTTGACAATGGACATCAGACCTTCACAACCCTTCCTACAATCAGTGCCGACGCCTCCGCCATGCGGCGCTCCGCCGCTTTCCGCAGGTCGCCGCAGGCGCCTTTGGTTTGCTCCACAATCTGAGCCGAGCGCTGCGCGGCCTTCTCCTCCGCCTGCTTCATATAGCCGGCCACCTCTGCTTCCGCCTGAGCGCGGGCCCGGGCCAGGGCCTCCTCTCCGGCGCGCTGGGCATCGGAGCGTATGGTTTTGGCCTGGTGCGTGGCCTCCGCCTTCCGCCGCCGGGTCATCTCCTCCGCTTCCGTTACCTGCTTGATTCCCTCAAGAGACATGGTATCACCGCCTTTCCTCCGTCATCTGAACCAGGTATTTTCCCAATTCCAAAGATAATCATACTTGAAACATGGTAGAATTGCAAGTTTAAAATTTCCAGTTTCTTTTCCCCGATTTTTTTGCGCAAGGTCAAAGTATAGATTTTTTCCTCATTTATATCCGCAATTTATGGAGAAAAACATCCTTTTTCTCCGATTCAAAGGACGCTTTTCATCCGATGGCCCATTCAAAATCCGTTCGTATTCGATTTATTTTTGTGAAAAATGCATACTCGCCCGTTCACTCCGGTCCGGAGCATGCAAAACGGAGGGGACGCCTCTCAAAATGAGAGGCGTCCCCTCCGCAACATCCAAACGGTTATCCTCGCGGCATGGACCGCGCCCAGCTCTCTCCGGCGGCGCCCGCCTGGTCCGTCTGAACCACCAGCGCCGCGGCGGGATCGGCATAGCCGGCCGCAGACAGCGCCGCCAGCGCCTGCTCCCGGGTTGTCTCCCCCAGGTCGGCCCACACCCGCTGGGCCCGCGCAGCCAGGCCGGAGAGGCTCTGTCCGCTGGTGGCGTCGCTGCCGCTCTCCAGTACGGCGCCGGTGGTGGCAATGGAGAGCCTGACCTCCGGGTACTGCGCCTGGAGCGCCTGCCCCACCTGGTCGTAAAACGCGGTGATCACACTCTGGAACTGGCCGGCGTCATAGGCTTCCCCCACCCGGATGGAGCTCAGGTAGCCGTCCACCGGGTAGCCGCTGTTGCACAGCAGAATTTCGTCAAAGCCCAGCTCCGCCAGCTCCAGGCAGACGCCGGTGACGTATTGCCGGGCGGTCTCGCTGGTGGGGCTGAGCCAGCGGTAATCCCCGTTGTCCCGCCAGTTGTAATTCCGGTTGGTCTTGACGCCCAGCTCGGGCACGTGATAGGGGACGGTGTTGTCCCGGAAACAGGACACCCGGGCCACCGTATAGAGTTCAGAGGCGTTCAGGGTGCGGATCGCCCCGTTCAGGGCGCTGTCGGCGGCGGTGGACTGTCCTTCCTGCGCTATTTCCAGCTGAGAGACATAGCCCAGCGTGCCGTCGTCGGCCTTCATATCAAAGACGGCCGCGTTCCCTCCCGCCGCCGCCACCTGCTCTGCGGCGGTGCCGTCGCTCAGGGCCGAGCGGGGCAGCATCACCGCGTGAAGAGGTTCCTCCGGCTCCGGCGTGGGGCTGGGCGTGGGCTCCGGGTCGGTGGAGACCACCACCACAGGCGCGCTATCCTGGGGCGGCGCGCTCGCTTCTCCGGTACGGAAGGGCAGCTCCAGGCGGAAGCCGTCGCTGGAGTAGACTCCAAAGCGGTCCACCACAAAGTAGACGCCCACCACCGCCAGCAGGACCACCGCCAGCAGGACGATCACAATTTTCAGGGCGGTGCTGCCCCGCGAACGGCCCCGATAGGGCCCATATCCTCGATATCCACGATAACGCATGAATTTCCTCTACCCCTCGTCCGGGGCGCCGGGCTCTATTCCGCCCCTTCCGTCCGGGCAGTGAGCACGGCGTCCAATTTACAGAAGGCCTCGGCCACCTGGGCCCGGTCCTCCGGCGTCATATCGCCCAAAAGCGAATTAAAATAGCCGCTCACGTTGGTCTCGGCCTTCTTTCGCAGTTCGTGATACTGCTGCGTAGCCTCCACATAAATCACCCGGCGGTCCTGCTCCGAGCGCTTGCGTTGGGCCAAACCCAGCTTTTCCAGCCGGTCCACGATACCGGAGACAGTGCTGTTGGCGCTTCCCGTCCGCTCCGCCAGGGCGCTGATGGGGATGGGCCCTTCCTCCCCCAGTACGTTGAGTACCAACGCCTGAGGAAAGGTCAGATTGAGCTTGCCAAAATGGGCCCGGAACTGTTGAGACATATGCTGCGTCACCCGCAAATAGGACATCAGGACATTCGGCATGTTCTCCATACACTCCTCACCCCTTTTCCGGTAAAGTCTTAAGATTTTTTGTGCTTTCCGGCCCATTTTGTCTCTTTATGGTAAGAGAATAGCGCCTGTCCGCCGGTTTGTCAATCCATTTCGGCGCACTTGCCCCACTTTTTATGGCTGGGACCGTCAACCCATGGCCGGCGTGGTCAGCCGCTCCAGCACCACGGCCAGCTCCGCCCGGGTGGCGGCGCGTTTCGGGGCGAGCGTTCCGCCGCTTCCGGTGATGAGCCCCGCCCCCACCGCATGTTCCATGGCGGTCTTGGCCCAGGAGGAGACGGTATTTCCATCCCGGTAGAGCTCCAGCACGCCCTCGGCGGTATCGCTGTCGGTGCGCAGGGCATACTGATAGAGCAGCACCGCCAGTTCCTCCCGGGTGATGGCGCTCTCGGGCCGGAACGCCCCCCTGCCGTCTCCCGAGGCGATGCCCTGTTCCTGGGCCCAGGCCGCCGCCTGGGTATACCAGGTGTCCGCCGGCACGTCGGTAAAGCTCCCCTCTCCCGCCGGAGCCGGCGCGCCGGAGAGCCGCCAGAGCACCGTGACGGCCATTCCCCGGGTTACCGCCCAGTCGGGGCTGAAGGTGGTGGCGCTGGTGCCGCTCATCAGGCCCGCGGCCACTGCCTCCTCCACCGCCTGGCTGTACCAGCTCCCCGCAGGCACGTCGGTAAAGGCCGCCTGGGCCGCCCCCGCCGGCACAGCCAGCGCCAGGGCCAGCGTCAGCCCGCACACCGCGCGGAGCGCCCTGCCTTTGATTGTACCGCTGCGTCTCATCTTCTCACCGTCTCCCTTGCTGCATTTCAAAGGATTTGCCTTTGATATCTTTTGTATTTTAACATACTTTGTCCCGCTTTTTCTTTAAAAATTTATGAACAGTGGTTCCCGCAGAAAAATTCTCTCTTCGTCCCCTCCCGCCGGAAAATACGAGTTGACTTCTCTTCCGCTGCGTGATATAGTTGTCATGCGTTGAAAAGGGAGTAGTTCCGGACCGCTCCGGTCCGGGGATACCGTCAACACCACGGCCGCCTTCCGGGCGTCCTGGCGGTATACGCCGGTTTCGGTAACAAGACTTTTCAGCGGTTGCCGCCATACGCAGCCGCTGGGGGGTCTTTTTTTGTTGCCCGCCCGGCCGGCCACTCTCAAGAAAAGGATGTGCAGACATGTCAGAAGCCTATTACAAGCAGACCGCGGAAGAGGCGCTCCGGTCCCAGAACGTCTCCTCCGGCGGCCTTGCGCCCCAGGAGGCGGCCCAGCGCCTGGAGCGCTTCGGCCCCAACAAACTCAGCGAGGGCAAGAAAAAATCGGTGGCCGCCGTGTTCGCCGAGCAGTTCAAGGACCTGCTGGTGGTCATCCTCATCATCGCGGCCATCATCTCCGCCATCTCTGAGAATGTGGAGAGCACCATCGTCATTTTTGCGGTGCTCATCCTCAACGCCGTGCTGGGCACGGTGCAGTATCTGAAGGCGGAAAAGTCTCTGGAGAGCCTGAAGGCCATGTCCTCCCCCACCGCCAAGGTCCTGCGCGGCGGCGTGCGGGTGGAGATCCCCTCGGCCCAGGTGGTGCCCGGGGACATCGTGCTTTTGGACGCCGGCGACCTGGTGGTGGCCGACGGACGGATTTTGCATAACTACTCCCTGAAGGTCAACGAGAGTTCTCTCACCGGCGAGAGCGAGAGTGTGGACAAAACCGCCGAGGTCATCGGCGGCGACAAAGTCGCCCTGGGCGACCAGAAGAACATGGTCTTTTCCGGCTCCCTGGTGACCTACGGCCGGGCGGAGGTGCTGGTCACCGCCACCGGCATGGACACCGAGCTGGGCAAGATCGCCGCCCTCATGAACCAGACCCAGCAGCGCAAGACGCCCCTCCAGAAGAGCCTGGACGACTTTTCCGGCAAGCTGGCCATTGTCATCATGGTCATCTGCGCGGCGGTGTTCGCCCTGTCCATCTTCCGCAGCCATATGGGCATTCTCGACTCCCTGCTCTTCGCCGTGGCCCTGGCCGTGGCCGCCATTCCGGAGGCCCTGAGCTCCATTGTCACCATCGTGCTGGCCATGGGTACGCAGAAAATGGCCAAGCAGAACGCCATTATGAAGGATCTCAAGGCGGTGGAGAGCTTGGGAGCCGTGTCGGTTATCTGCTCGGATAAGACGGGCACCCTGACCCAGAACCGCATGACCGTCCAGAAGCTCTATGCCGACGGCAAGATTATCCCCAGCGGCGAGGTGGACCTGTCCAACGATCCCCAGCGCCTGCTGCTTAAAATCGGCATTCTGGCCAGCGACGCCACCTTTGATCCGGAGAGCGGCGCTTCCATCGGCGATCCCACCGAGGTGGCTCTCGTCCAGCTGGCCGAGCAGTTCGACGTGGAGGAGACGCTCTACCGCAAGTACCACCCCCGGGTTCAGGAGCTGGCCTTTGACTCCGACCGGAAGCTCATGAGCACCCTCCACGTGCTGGACGGGGCGCCCACCCTGCTGACCAAGGGCGCCATCGACACCCTGCTCGCCCGCTCCACCCGGCTGCTCACCGCCCAGGGTGAGGTGCCCATGACGGAGGAACGCCGGCAGGAGATTCTCGCGGTCAACGAGCAGCTCTCCAACGAGGGCCTGCGGGTGCTGGCTTTCGCGCAGAAGGTCCTCACCGATGTGAAGGAACTCACCCTGGACGACGAGCAGGACTATACCTTTGTGGGCATGGTGGCCATGATCGACCCGCCCCGGCCCGAGTCCATCCAGGCGGTGGCCGACGCCAAGCAGGGCGGCATCCGCACCATTATGATCACCGGCGACCACAAGGTCACCGCCTCGGCCATTGCCCGGCAGATCGGCATTTTCCAGGACGGGGATATGGCCCTCTCCGGCGTGGAGCTGGACGCCATGAGCGACGGGGAGCTGGATCAGATCCTGCCCAAGGTCTCGGTCTACGCCCGGGTTTCCCCGGAGCATAAGATCCGCATTGTCTCCGCCTGGCAGCGCCGGGGCTGCATTGTCTCCATGACGGGCGACGGCGTCAACGACGCCCCCGCGCTGAAGAAAGCCGACATCGGCGTGGCCATGGGCATCACCGGCACCGAGGTCTCCAAGGACGCCGCGTCCATGATTCTGGCCGACGACAACTTCGCCACCATCGTCCGGGCGGTGGTCAACGGCCGGAACGTGTACGCCAACATCAAAAACGCCATTCAGTTCCTTCTCTCGGGCAATATGGCCGCCATCCTGTGCGTGATTTACGCCTCCGTGATGGGCCTCTCGGTGCCCTTCGCGCCGGTACACCTGCTCTTCATCAACCTGCTGACCGACTCCCTGCCCGCCATCGCCATCGGCATGGAGCCCGCCCGCCGGGGCCTGCTCAACCAGAAGCCCCGGGACCCCAAGGCTCCCATTCTGGACCGGGCCCTGCTCACCCGCATCTTCGGTCAGGGCCTGCTCATCGCCATCCCCGTCATGGCCGCCTTCTATCTGGGGCTGGGCTACGGCGGCGCGGCGGCGGCGTCCACCATGGCCTTCGCCACCCTGACCCTGGCCCGCCTGTTCCACGGCTTCAACTGCCGGGGCAAGGAGTCCATTTTCCGCATCGGCTTCCGCTCCAATCCCTTCTCTCTGGCCGCTTTCGGCGGCGGTGTGCTGCTCCTGGCCGCGGTGCTCTTCATCCCGGGCCTGAACGCCCTCTTCGAGGCCGTGGCGCTGGACGCCGGCCACATTGGCGAGATTGTCCTGCTGGCCTTCCTGCCCACCCTGCTCATCCAGCTCTTCAAGATCATTCGGGACCTGCGCACGCGCTGAGCGCTTCCCGTCTGCAAAGGAGGACCCTCCCGTGATCAAACTCATCGCCAGCGACATCGACGGCACTCTGCTCCCCTACGGACAGAAGGAGCTCAACCCCCGCCTCTTCCCCCTGATCGAGCGCCTGTGGGCCCGGGGCGTGCTCTTCTGCCCCGCCTCCGGGCGGCAGTACCACAGCCTGCGCCGGCTCTTCGCCCCCATCGCCGACCATCTGGCCTACCTGTGTGAAAACGGCGCCATTCTCTACGGCCCCGGTCCGGAGGAGACCGCCCCGGTTCTCGCCCAAACCCCCATGCCCCGGGAAGCGGCCCTCGCCCTGGCGGAGGAGATGTGCTCCACCCCTCTGCCCGGGCATGTGGTGATCACCGCCGGCAATATGAGTTATCTGCTCCGGGGTTCCCCTTTTCTGGAGCCCTTCCGCCGCCATACCGGCAACCGCATCACCCAGGTGGACGCCTTTTCCCAGATTGACGAGCCGATTTTGAAGGTCTCGGTCTACGGGGAGGAGGGACCCGACCCCTGGCAGGCGGTCCTCGCCCCCCGCTGGGCGGAGCGGTTCCACATGGCCAAGGCGGGGGCCGGCTGGCTGGACTTCACCCTCTCCGACAAGGGTAGCGGCCTGCGGCAGCTCTGCTCCGCCCTGCACCTCACGCCGGAGGAGACGGCGGCCTTCGGGGACAACTACAACGACGTGGCGATGCTGGACTACGCCGGCGCCGCCTACCTGATGGAGGGCAGCGACCCGGCTCTGAAGGCCCGTTTCCCCCGCCACTGTGCCAGCGTGGAGGATACGCTGGAGGAGATGCTCGCCGCTCTGGAGGCAAAATGACATCTGCCGGAATACATCAAGGGGCCGGGACCCATTGGGTCCCGGCCCCTATAACTCCCGCTTACGGCCCCGCCAGGGCCCAGTTCATCATCAGCAGCAGTCCGAATCCCGGCGCCCCCAGCACACCCAGCACCAGGGCGTTGAAGAGATTCACCCCCAGATGGATGCCCAGCGCTCCTCCCGCCGGACTCAGCAGCGCCAGCACCGCCAGCCCTACACCTGTGCGGGCGGCCAGCCTCAGCCCCTTTGCCACCGCCCGCCGGGCGGTCAGCAGGGCGATGAGCACCATTCCCCCTGTCAGGACCAGGGGCAGTTTCTCCAGCCACGCCTCCATACCGCTCCCCCTTTCCCCGCGCCCGGCCGTCAGCCGGGCAGAGTGGTGGGCAGGTCCAGGCGTCCCTCCCCGGCGCTCTGGGGCCGGGGCTGCACTCCGTCTAGGGCCTTCACCTGCCGGAGCAGGTAGCTGTACCGGGCCTGAAGGGCGTTGATCTCGTAGACAAAGGACTCGATGAGCTCCGGGTCGGCGGCGCTGTTGAACCCGGCATAGGCCCGTGCGATTCCAAGGCGCGCCCCCTCCAGCCCCTCCAGGAGGATTTTCCGCTCCGCCTCTTCCGCTGTGCGCTGTTTGCTCCGTCGCTGTACCATGGGACGCTCCTTTCCACTGTTCCTGTGTCCAGTCTATGAGCAGTCTGGCCGGATATGCCCTTTTTTATACCAGTTTTTCCCTGGTATGCCGCCGCCCCGGCGGCACATACTAGCTTCGGACAGGCAGGGAGGGGCAGACCTCTCCCGGAACATCTCCTTTTAAGCCGGTGCCGGGCGCATGCGCCCTCTGGCGAAAGGCGAAAGGAGAGCGGCCCTGTCCCGTGACGGCTCCCCCATCGGGAGGAGGCCGTGGAGGGCCGCCACACCGGCAAGCGGTGGGGCGGCCCTCGTTGCGTCCTGCCGGAGCTTTTCTTGACACGTCCCCTAAATTTGGGGTATGATAAAGTGAAACAGAATTTCGATCAATTTGACACGGAGTGAGGAAGGTCCATGGCAAATCACGCGCAGACAGGCTACGGCAACGAATCTATTTCCGCCCTGAAGGGCGCCGACCGGGTACGCAAGCGGCCCGGTGTTATTTTCGGCTCGGACGGGCTGGACGGCTGCGAGCACGCCGTCTTTGAGATCCTCTCCAACGCCATCGACGAGGCCCGGGAGGGCCACGGCACGCTCATCACCGTCACCCGCTACGCCGACCACTCCATCGAGGTGGAGGACTTCGGCCGGGGCTGCCCGGTGGACTGGAACGAGCGGGAGCAGAAGTACAACTGGGAGCTGGTATTCTGCGAGCTCTACGCCGGCGGAAAGTATAAAAACGGCGCGGGGGACAACTACGAGTACTCCCTGGGTCTCAACGGCCTGGGCTCCTGCGCCACCCAGTACGCCAGCCGGTATTTCGACGCCGTCATCCACCGGGACGGATTTGAGTACACCCTCCACTTTGAGAAGGGCGAGAATGTGGGGGGACTGAAGAAGGAGCCCTACCCCGGGAAAAAGACGGGCTCCCGCTTCCGGTGGCTTCCCGACCTGGAGGTCTTTACCGATATCGACATCCCCGTGGACTACTATCGGGACGTGCTCAAGCGCCAGGCCGTGGTCAACGCGGGGGTGACCTTCCGCCTGCGCAACCAGGTGGGGCCCAACAAATTCGAGAGCGAAGATTTCCGGTACGAGAACGGCATCATCGACTATGTCAAGGAGCTCTCCGGGGAGAACACCCTCACCCAGCCGGTCTTCTGGCAGACCGAGCGGAAGGGCCGGGACCGCGCCGACAAGCCCGAATATAAGGTAAAGCTCTCGGTGTCCTTCTGCTTTTCCAACGCGGTGCAGGTCATCGAGCACTACCACAACTCCTCCTGGCTGGAGCACGGCGGCTCCCCGGAAAAGGCGGTGAAGAGCGCCTTTGTCTCGGCCATCGACGGCTATCTGCGCCAGCAGAACAAGTACCAGAAAAATGAGAGCCGGATCACCTGGGCCGACGTGGAGGACTGTCTGGTGCTGGTGAGCAACAACTTCTCCACCCAGACCTCCTATGAGAACCAGACCAAGAAGGCCATCAACAACAAGTTTGTTCAGGAGGCCATGAGCGAGTTTCTCAAAGCGCAGCTGGAGGTCTACTTTATCGAAAATCCCTTCGACGCGGAGAAGATCGCCGAGCAGGTCCTGGTCAACAAACGCTCCCGGGAGAGCGCCGAGAAGGCCCGGCTGAACATCAAAAAGAAGCTCTCGGGCAATGTGGACATCGCCAACCGGGTTCAGAAGTTCGTGGACTGCCGCACCAAGGATACCGAGCGGCGGGAGCTCTACATCGTGGAGGGCGACTCCGCCCTGGGCAGCGTCAAACTCTCCCGGGACGCGGAATTTCAGGGCATCATGCCCGTGCGGGGCAAGATCCTGAACTGCCTCAAGGCCGACTACGGCAAGATCTTCAAGAGCGAGATCATCACCGACCTGCTCAAGGTCCTGGGCTGCGGCGTGGAGGTGCAGAACAGCCACGCGAAGGATATGTCCTCCTTCGACCTGATGAACCTGCGCTGGAGTAAAATCGTCATCTGTACCGACGCCGACGTGGACGGCTTTCAGATCCGCACGCTGATCCTCACCATGCTCTACCGCCTGGTGCCCACCCTGATTCAGCGGGGGTACGTCTACATCGCCGAATCCCCCCTCTATGAGATCACCTGCAAGGAAAAAACCTGGTTTGCCTACTCCGACCGGGAGAAAAACGACATTGTGGCCTCTCTGAAGGGGAAAAAGGTGGATATCCAGCGCTCCAAGGGCCTGGGCCAGAACGATCCGGACATGATGTGGCTGACCACCATGAATCCCGAGACCCGCCGCCTCATCAAGGTCATGCCCGAGGATGTGGAGCGCACCGCCGCCGTCTTTGACCTGCTTCTGGGCGACAATCTCCAGGGGCGGAAGGACCACATCGCCGACAACGGCTATAAATATCTGGAACTGGCCGATATCTCGTAATGAAACCGGAAAAAGGATGAATCGCATGCCAAAAAAGAAAGCCCCGGAGACCGGGGCAAAGCGCGTGAACAACCCCAACGTCATGGGCCTCCACGCCCGGGTGCTGGAGCAGCCCATCACCCAGACGCTGGAGCTCAACTATATGCCCTATGCCATGAGCGTCATCGTCTCCCGGGCCATCCCGGAGATCGACGGCTTCAAGCCCAGCCACCGCAAGCTTCTCTACACCATGTACCAGATGAAGCTGCTGGGGGGCGCCCGCACCAAGAGCGCCAATGTGGTGGGCCAGACCATGAAGCTCAACCCCCACGGCGACGCGGCCATCTACGACACCATGGTCCGCCTCTCCCGGGGGTACGGGGCGCTGCTCCACCCCTTTGTGGACTCCAAGGGCAACTTCGGCAAGGTCTACTCCCGGGACATGGCCTGGGCTGCCCCCCGGTATACCGAGGTGCGCCTGGACGGCATCTGTACCGAGTTCTTCCGGGATATCGATCAGGACGCGGTGGACTTTGTGGACAACTATGACAACTCCATGAAGGAGCCCGCCCTCCTGCCCACCACCTTTCCCAATGTACTGGTGAGCGCCAACCAGGGCATCGCCGTGGGTATGGCCTCCAATCTGTGCGGGTTCAACCTCTCCGAGGTGTGCGACGCCGCCATCGCCTGGCTGAAAAAGCCCGGGTGCGACCTGCTGCCCATTCTGAAGGCCCCCGACTTCCCCACCGGCGGGGAGCTGCTCTACGACGAGAAGGCCATCCGCCAGATCTATGAGACCGGCCGCGGCTCGGTGCAGGTGCGCTCCAAGTGGCGCTATCTCAAGCCGGAAAATCTCATCGAGATCTATGAGATCCCCTACTCCACCACGGTGGAGGCCATCATGGACAAGGTCTCCGAGCTCATCAAGAGCGGTAAAATCAAGGAGATCGCCGACATGCGGGACGAGACCGACCTCAACGGCCTCAAACTCACCATCGACCTCAAGCGCGGGACCGACCCGGACAAGCTCATGGCCCGGCTCTTCCGCTCCACCCCCCTCCAGGACGCCTACTCCTGCAACTTCAACATCCTCATCGCCGGAATGCCCCGGGTGATGGGGGTGGGGCAGATTCTGGAGGAGTGGACCGCCTGGCGTATGGAGAGCGTGCGCCGGCGCACCCACTTCACCATCGGGAAAAAGGCGGAAAAGCTCCACTTGCTCCAGGGCCTGCAAAAAATCCTTCTGGACATCGACAAGGCCATCGCCATCATCCGGGAGACGGAGGAGGACGCCGAGGTCATCCCCAACCTGATGATCGGCTTCGGCATCGACCAGGCCCAGGCCGAGTACGTGGCCGACATCCGCCTGCGCAACATCAACCGGGAGTACATCCTCAAGCGCACCCAGGAGACCGCCGCGCTGGAGGCGGAGCTGTCCGACCTGCGGGATCTGGTCAACGACCCGGCCCGGGTGAAAAAGGTCATCATCGCCGAGCTCCAGGCCGTGAAAAAGAAATACGCCCTCCCCCGGCGCACCGAGATTCTCTACGAGTACGCCGCGGAGGCCGATTCCGCGCCCGAAGAGGAGATCCCCGGCTATCCGGTCCACGTCTTTCTCTCCCGGGAGGGCTATTTGAAGAAGATCACGCCCCAGTCGCTGCGCATGAGCGGCGAGCAGAAGTATAAAGAGGGGGACGGCCCCTTCCTCCAGTGGGAGGGGAACAACCGGGACGAACTGCTGGTCTTTACCGACCGCCAGCAGTGCTATAAGTCCCGCCTCTCCGACTTTGCCGACACCAAGGCCAGCGTGCTGGGCGAGTTTCTCCCCACCCGGCTCGGGATGGACAGCGGCGAGAATGTGGTGTGGGCCTGCATCACCGGGGACTACGGCGGCCATGTGTTCTTCTTCTTTGAGAACGGCAAGGCGGCCCGGGTGGAACTGGGGGCCTACAAGACCCAGACCCGCCGCAAGCGGCTCACCGGCGCGTTTTCCGACAAATCTCCCCTCGCCGCCGCCCTCCTCCTGATGGAGGAACGGGAGTTGGCCGTGTTCTCTACCGAGGGGCGCTGTCTCCTCTTCCAGACCGCCGCCCTCGCCCCCAAGTCCACCCGCACCACGCAGGGTGTGCAGATCATGACCCTCAAGCCCAAATATAAGCTGGAGGCGGTCCGCCCGCTGGAGGAGACCGCCATTGTCAATCCCTCCCGCTACCGCGCCCGGACACTCCCCGCCGCCGGGGCCCTTCTGCGCGCCGAGGACCGGGGCGAGGAGCAGATGACCCTTTTGGACTGATTCCAACGGAAACGAGGTTCTTCCCATGGACAAAGCAAACGTTCGGCGTCTCTTCTTCTCCTATCTGTGGATTACCCTGGCCTCGGCGGTCTACGCCCTGGGCTTCGACTGGTGCTATGTGCCCAATCAGATCGGCTTCGGCGGCATCACCGGCGTGGGACAGATTATCAACCACTTTCTGCCCATTGCCCCCATCGGCGGGGTCGTCATTGTGCTCAACGTCCCCCTCTTCCTGCTGGGCTGGCGGCTGCTGGGGGGGCACCTGCTCTTCTCGTCCCTGTACGCCATGTTTATCTCCTCGGTCTTTGTGGACCTCTTTGCCGCCCTCATCCCGTTCCAGAGCATGGACCCCATGCTGGCCACCATCTTCGGCGGCCTGCTCATCGGCCTCTCGCTGGGCGTGGTGCTCCTTCAGGGCGCGACCACCGGCGGCACCGATCTGCTGGCCCGGCTGCTCAAGCTGAAGATCTCCTGGCTGCCCATGGGGAAGCTGCTCATGGCGGTGGACCTGGTGGTCATCGCGGCGGTGGCCCTGACCTTCCAGAATTTCTCCAGCGCCCTGTACGGCGTGGTCTCCCTGTATATTGCATCCGTGTCCATGGACATGGTGCTCTACGGTATGGACCAGGCCAAGGTGGCCTATATCATCTCCAGCCATCCCAAGGAGGTCTCTCAGGCCATCTTGGGGGAGCTGGACCGGGGCGTCACCGTTCTCCACGGCATGGGGGCCTGGTCCGGAGAGGAGAAGAAGGTCCTTCTGTGCGCCTTTAAGCAGCGGCAGATTGTCCCTCTCAAACGCATCATCCGCTCCATCGACCCGGAGGCGTTCCTGATTGTCTGCAACGCCCATGAGGTGCTGGGCGATGGATTCCGCTCCTATCAGCAAAACGAGCTGTGAGGATTCTGCGCGCGTAAGAAGCGAGATTTTTTAATTAGGAGGTCATCACTATGGCAAATCTGGAACGGCTGCAGGCCAATCTGGAGCGGCACGGCTTTCACGTCGTCTGCTTCCCCACCGCCGGCGAGGCCGCCGACTACCTGGACCGCAAGCTGGACGGGCGCACCATCGGTATGGGGGGCTCCATGACCATCCAGGAGCTGGGGCTCATGGAGCGCCTGGCCGCCCATAACACCTTCTACTCCCACTGGAGCGGCGCCACCCACGAGCAGGCCGCCGGGGCGGAGGTCTATCTCACCTCGGTCAACGGCCTGGCGGAGAGCGGCGAGATCATCAACATCGACGGCACCGGCAACCGGGTGGCCGCCACCATCTACGGCCACAAGGAGGTCTATTTCGTGGTGGGCGTCAACAAGGTGGAGCCCGATTACGAGCGGGCCCTCTGGCGGGCCCGGAACATCGCCTCCCCCAAGAACGCCCAGCGTCTGGGCGTCCAGACCCCCTGCGCCGCCAGGGGGGACAAGTGCTACGACTGCGACAGCCCTCAGCGCATCTGCCGGGCCCTCACCGTCCTCTGGCGCAAGCCCAACGCCATTCCCTATGCCGAGGTGGTTCTGGTGGGCGAGTCCCTGGGTCTGTAATCCCCTTACATGAAAAAGGAGGTCCCCATGAGACGCATCCTCCCGGCGCTGCTGCTCCTCGGGCTGCTGTGCGGCTGTTCGGCCATGCTGGAGCGCTCTTACCTGGTGGTCACCCCCCACCCGGAGCACCCCGCCACCGCCGACGACTCCGATGTGCTCCAGGTCTCCACCTATCAGGATCTGGTCAACGGCATCCTCTACTTTGTCAACCAGGGCGCCGCGTCGGGCGTCATCCGCCTGACGGACTACACCCGGGATGTGGAAGCCGATCTGAACAGCGCCTGTCTGGAGGTGGCCCGGGACGCCCCCATCGGGGCCTACGCCGTGGATTTCATCAAATACGACTACACCCGGGTGGTCAAATACTACGAGGCCAGCATCACCATCTCCTACCGCCGGACCCTGGAGCAGATCCAGTCGGTCCAGAACGTCACCGGGAGCACCGCCATCCGGGCCGAGCTGCGGGAAGCTCTTCTGGACTTTGCCTCGGAATCGGTGCTCCACATCGCCTATTTCAACGAGGACGAGGAGTACATCGAATCTCTCATCCAGCAGGCCTATTACGACGCGCCCGCCGCCGCCTTTGGAATGCCCCAGTACACCGTCTCGCTCTATCCGGAGACGGGCAGCGAGCGCATTGTGGAGATCCTCCTCACCTATCCCGACGACCCGGATGTGCTCCGGCGGCGGAGCGCCCAGCTCCAACAGCAGGCCGCTCAGCTCACCGAGTCCCTCCAGGGGCAATCCTCCCGCCGGGCCGCGCAGTCTCTTTTCGACCTGCTCCGGACCCGGGTGGAGGTCGCCGCTGCGGCGGAAGACGGCTCCCGCTCCACCGCCTACGCCGCGCTGATGGAAAACCGCGCCGACAGCCAGGGGATTGCGCTGGCCTTCCAGCTCCTGTGTCAGGAGCTGGAGCTGGAGAGTACCGTGGTCCAGGGCACGCTGGACGGCCAGGTTCACTTCTGGAATGTGTACGCCCTGGAGGACGGGGTCTACCGCCACATCGACGCCAGCCGGGAGGCGGGACTCCTTCTCACCGACGACGAGCTCTCCTCCCTGGGCTACCAGTGGAACCGGGAGGAGACCCCCGCCTGCGGCTCCAGCGCCGTGCCGCCCTCGTCCGTACCCTCCCCCTCCCCTTCGCCGGGCGCATAAAAATTTTGCTTGACTTTTGGCCGTTCTGCCGCTATAATAACACCTGTCTCTCGCAGGTGTAGCTCATCTGGTAGAGCGCCACCTTGCCAAGGTGGAGGTAGCGAGTTCGAGCCTCGTCACCTGCTCCAAAAGAAAAGACAACTGTTTTTGCAGTTGTCTTTTCTTTTTTCATTCCGGCTGCGAAGGCGGCGCCGCGGGAACGCACGGAACCCTTTGCGGAAAAGGAAATTTTCTCTTGACAAAATCCCGGTTTATCGCTATAATAACTTTCGTCGCTTGCAGGTGTAGCTCATCTGGTAGAGCGCCACCTTGCCAAGGTGGAGGTAGCGAGTTCGAGCCTCGTCACCTGCTCCAAAACGAAAGGACATCCTTTGGGATGTCCTTTTTGTTTTCGGTTTGCGCCGGTTTTATTCGCAGGGAAACAGCCGCTCACAGAAGACAGCCGCCTGCTGTCTTTTTTCCTGCGGCGGCCTTGTATTCCCAAGCCCGGACCTTTATAATGAGATTGCTCCCCCGGAGGGGAAGCGTGAAACTGGAGGTGGAAGCCATGTATCAGATCTCTAATTTTACCGACAACGACGATGTGGCCGTTCTCGCTCAACTGGGCCCCTTTCAGGTGGTGGAGTACCAGCGGGACCTGAGCGTCTCGCCCGGCTCGGCGGCGGTGGCCTACTACAGCGCCAAGATGAACGTCAAAAAGCGTCAGTTGGTCTGCGACCTGAGCCGGGCCAATGTGACCATCCAGGCCGGCGCCATGCAGTGGATGCTGGGCAACGTCAACGCCACCACCGGCATCAAGGGCGTGGGCGATCTGTTCGGCAAGGCCGTGCGGGGCAAGGCCAGCGGTGAATCGATCATCAAGCCCGAGTATACCGGCGACGGGATTCTGGTGCTGGAGCCCACGTATAAGCACCTCATCCTGCTGGACGCCGCCGACTGGGGCGGCTCGGTGGTGCTGGACGACGGGCTGTTTCTGGCCTGCGACTCCAACCTGAAGCATAAGGCTGTAATGCGCTCCAACTTTTCCTCCGCCGTGGCCGGCGGAGAGGGCCTGTTCAACCTGAGTCTCAACGGCGTGGGCGCGTTCTGCATCGAGTCCGAGTGCCCGAAGGAAGAGCTCATTGAAATCACCCTTCAGGACGACGTACTGAAAGTCGACGGCAATTACGCCATCGCCTGGAGCGGGAGCCTGAATTTCACCGTAGAGCGCTCGGGCAAGAGCCTCATCGGCTCGGCGGCCTCCGGCGAGGGGCTGGTGAATGTCTACCGGGGCACCGGCAAGGTTCTCATGATGCCCACCGCCCGGATGCCCGACGTATAAGGCCGCATTTCCATACACGGAGGTTTTTCTCTCATGGTAACATTGGCACAGCGGATTGAGTCTCTGCGGACCGAGGCCAACCTGAGCCGGCCGGCTCTGGCGGCGGCGCTCGGCTTCCCCAAGGGCTCCATCGAGAAATTTGAGACCGGACGCCAGACCCCTTCCAAAGAGCAGCAGGAGAAGCTGGCCGCCCATTTTGGGGTCTCGCTCTTCTACCTGCGGGGAGAGAGCAATGACCGTACCCGCCAGGAGGACTGGATGGATGCGCTCCCCGCGGAAGAGGATGACCCCGGATTTGTCCCCATCCCGGCCCCCAAGCCCAAACGTCCCAAGCGCGAAGAGCCCCAGGGGCCCATGCTGGACGCCCTGCTGGCCAGTCCGGCGGTGCAGGAGCTGCTGCGGGGCATCGTGCTGGATACCCTCCGCTCCCCCGAGGGGCAGGAGCTTATCCGCCGGGCAGCGCAAAAAAAGTGACAATTTTGCCAAAAGCGGCCCCGATGGGGTAGCTGTCCATAAAACAGGTTTTGAGAAACAAATACTATGGCAGTTGCCGGACAAGGGTTGCTGACAAAAGGGGTATGTGTCATTAAGGCACATGCCCCTTTGCTTTTGCAGTTGCCTTTGTTGATGGT
>DWYC01000007.1 GCA_019118925.1 Candidatus Flavonifractor intestinipullorum
CCCCAGGCGAGCCGGCTCGCCTGGGGGGGGGTGTTCTTATTTCTTTTTGGCATTGTAGGCGGCAATGCCCTTGCCCAACAGCTCAATGGCCCGTGACAGATCCGCCTCATTGATGACGTAAGCAATCCGGATCTCATCCACACCCCGGCCGGGGGTGCCGTAAAAGGGCTCACCGGGGGCGTACATGACGGTCTCGCCGTTGTCGTCAAACTCCCGGAGCAGGAACATCTGGAAGTCGTCGGCGTTGTCCACCGGGAGCTTTGCCATCAGGTAGAAGGCCCCCTCCGGGCACTTGCACAGCACGCCGGGGATCTCCGCCAGCTTCGAAACCACCGTGTCCCGGCGGCGCTTGTACTCCTCCCGGGTGGCGGCAAAGTAGTCGGCGGGCACCGTATACAGCGCCGCCGCGGCCACCTGATCCAGCGTCGCCACAGACAGGCGAGCCTGGCAGAACTTCAGCGCATGGTTCATCAATTCCTTGTTCCGGGAGATCAGCGCGCCGATGCGGGCGCCGCAGGCGGAAAAGCGCTTGGATACCGAATCAATGACCACAATGTTTTCCGGCATATCCTCGTAGGTGATGATGGAGGCCAAATCCTCTCCGCCGTAGACGAACTCCCGATAGACCTCGTCGCCAATGAGGAACAGGCCGTGATCCCGGGCCACCTCGGCGATCATCCGGGACTGCTCCGGCGTCAGCACCACGCCGGTGGGATTGCCGGGGTTGGTAATCAGGATGGCGCGGGTCCGCTCGTTGATCAGCGCCTCGATCCGCTTCCGGTCGGCGTAGAAGTACCCCTCCTCCGCCGTGGTGGGCAGGGGACGGATCTCGCCGCCGGCGGCATAGACAAACGTGGAATAGTTGGGATAGAAGGGCTCAGGTACGATCACCTCGTCCCCCTCGTCCAAAATGCAGTTGAGGACCATCTGCAGCGCCTCGCTGCCGCCGGTGGTGATGAGAATATCACCCTCCTCCAGATGGGTGCCCAGCCGGTCGTAGTAGCCCTGGACCGCCTGGATCAGGCTGGGGATCCCGGGAGACGGCGCATACTCCAGCACAGGCTGGGCAAACTCGCGCACCGCCTGGAAGCAGGCCGCCGGCGTGGCAATGTCGGGCTGACCGATATTCAGATGGTACACCTTCTTGCCTGCTGCCTTGGCCGCCTCCGCATAGGGGTGGAACTTACGGATGGGGGACAGGCCGCATCGCTGGACCTTGCTGGAAAATTTCATATCCATTTCTCCTTTTCTCAAAATGCTATCGTATCGCTCCCTTGCAGAGCGCATCTTCTGATTTTGTCGGAATGGCTCTATTATACCCCATCTGCCGCCCTTCTGGCAATGGTTTTATGCAAGCTGCAGACAGGTTTCTTGCATTGACAGCAAAGCCGCCGCCCCCTATAATAAAATCATCACAAAAAAGGGGGATCTGCCATGACCGATCACGATATTCTGCTGAACAACGGCGTCGCCATGCCGCTGCTGGGGCTGGGCGTCTTTCGCACCTCCAGCCAGGAGGAGATGAACCAGGCTGTCCAGTGGGCCTGGGAGGCTGGCTACCGCAGCTTTGACACCGCGCAGATGTACGGCAACGAGGACCTGCTGGGCTGCGCCCTGCAGGCCCTCGCCCTGCCCCGCCGGTCGTTCTTCCTGACCAGCAAGGTCAATCTGGGCAACACCGGCTACCAGCGCACCCTGTCCTCCTTCCAGGAGAGCCTGGACCGCCTGCAGACCGACTATCTGGACCTGTTTCTGATCCACTGGCCGGGCCAGAAGCGCCAGCGGCTGGCCGACACCTGGCGGGCCATGGAGGAGCTGTATGCCGCCGGAAAGGTCCGGGCCATCGGCGTCTCCAACTGCCAGCCCAGACACTTAGACTGGCTGGCCGCAGACGGCACCGTGGTTCCCGCCGTCAACCAGGTGGAGCGCAACCCCCAGATGAACAACAATGACCTCCTGGCCTTCTGCCGCAGCCGGGGCATCCAGGTGGAGGCATGGGCCCCTCTGCGCCGGGGCGACCTGGGGAGCCCTGCCCTGCTGCAGCTGGCAGAGAAGTATCACCGCTCCCCGGCCCAGATCATCCTGCGCTGGAATGTGCAGAGCGGCGTAGTCGTGATCCCCAAATCCGTCCACCGGGAGCGCATCGTGGAAAACGCTGCGATCTTTGATTTCACGCTGGCGGCGGAGGACATGGCCCTGCTGGACAGCCTCCACACCGGCGTACGCACCGGCAGCGACCCGGAGACCCACGACTACGACGATGACGGCACCGTCACCTGCGGCGTCGGGGCGGTTTCCCGTCCATAAGGAACACCAGCCGCTCCGGCCGGGAGCGGTCCGGGCAGTAGGAGAACCCCAAGCGGTCAAACTGCCGCAGATCCTCCAGCCGCTCTACGGCGTGTTCCGCCATCCAGCGCGCCATTTCCCCCCGGGCCATCTTCACATAGACGCCCTTCTCTATGACCTTCTCCCCCTGGAGCTCTCCAAAGGTGCAGGTGACAAACGTGTCCGCCCCGGTCAGCCAGGGCTCTATGACCCTGCTGTACTCCCGGGAGGCCAGGTTCAAAATCACCCGATCCCCATCGTCTGTCAGGGCGCGATAGAGGCTGTCCCCCCAGAAGTGGTACAGGTCCCGCCAGGGGCCGAAGCGGACCTTGGCCTGCATCTCCAGCCGGTAGGGCATCACCGCATCCAGGGGGCGCAGGATCCCATAGAGCCCGGAGAGGATGCGAAGGTGCTCCTGAACATAGTCGAAGTAGGTCTCCTCAAAGACCTGGGGCGCCATGTACTGGTACTGGATCCCCCGATAGGCCAGAAGGGCCGGCGTATCCGCCCGCTGGAGTTCCATTGTCTGATAGGTCTCGTAGGCGGCGCGGGCCAGGGCCTCGTTGCAGGCGAGCAGCCGTCTGAGCTCCGGGTAAGGGAGGCTCCTGAGATAGGCCGCCAGCTCCTCTGCCCGGCTCTCGTACAGCGGCCGTCCCCGGGGGACCAGGAACTCCCGCTCCTCCCCCATCTGTTTGGCCGGGGAAATGATGATTTTCATGGCCCCTCCTAAACCTCCCTCCCCGTTTCCCATGGGTTTCTGGTTGATTACGCACTATCATAACAGATTTTCCCCGCCGGCGCAACTCCCGCAGGGCCTCTCCTGCGCTAAGCGGCACAGGGCCCTCCGCTCTCTGCGCCTCGGTAGGCACGACCAGGGGTGCGCCCCCTGCATTTCCAAAAATTTGAAGCTGTGGGAGATCCCCAACTGCTTCTTTTCTCTGGTGGAGGGCGCTTCCCAGCGGAGCGGGGACAGCTTCCAGGACTTCGCCCGGTGCGTGACGCAGGCCGCGTTCGGCAAAACAGAATAACCATACGCTCCCAGGGGAGGCCGGTACGATGTACCGGCCTCCCCTCTCCCTTTGATGGAGCCGCCTCTCGGCGCTACGGCGGGGATCTCTGAAAAGGTGTAGTCAAGATGCCGCTTCCCGTGGTATAATGGCAGCAATATCCGGTCTCAGCGCCCGTGAAAGAGAGGATTCGACATGAAACAGAGCCGCCCATATCCGGCCTATACCATCACAAAGAAAGCCGAGCACAGCATCGCCGCCGGCCATCCCTGGGTCTACGCCGAGGAGATCACCCAGCTCCCCGGCGACGCACCGGAAAACGGCGCGCTGGTGGATGTCTGCAGCAGCCGGGGCAGCTACCTGGGCACCGGCCTGCTGAGCCTGGCCAGCAAGATCCGCATCCGGCTCCTCAGCCGCAACGCCAACGACCAGTTTGACGCCGCCTTCTGGCGGCGGCGGATCGAGTATGCCTGGGCCTATCGAAAGGCGGTACTGGCCCCGGAGGAGCTCAACTGCTGCCGCCTCATCTTCGGCGAGGCCGACCAGTTCCCCGGCCTCACTGTGGACCGCTTCCACGACACCCTGGTAACCCAGACCCTCTCCTACGGCATGGAGCAGCGGAAGAATGTGATTTTCCCGCTGCTGGCAGACGTGCTGCGGCAGGACGGGCAGGAGATCCGGGGCATCTATGAGCGAAACGACGCCGCCCTCCGCGCCCGGGAGGGCCTGCCGGAGGGCAAGGGCTGGTTCCCTCTCCCCGGGGAGGCGCCTCCGGAGGTCACCCATACCACCATCTGTGAAAACGGTATTTTTTACGACGTAGACTTTGAAAACGGCCAGAAAACCGGGTTTTTCCTGGACCAGAAATATAACCGCAGGGCGGTGGCCCGTCTGGCCCGGGGGCGGCGGGTGCTGGACTGCTTCACCCACACCGGGAGCTTTGCCCTCAACGCCGCCTACGGCGGGGCGGAGCACGTCACCGCCGTGGATGTGAGCCAGGCGGCGGTGGACATGGCCCGGGATAACGCGGCCCGCAACGGCCTTCTGGACCGCATGGACTTTGTCTGTGCGGACGTGTTCGACCTGCTCCCCACCCTGGCCGGCCGCCATGACTACGACTTCATCATCCTGGACCCGCCGGCTTTCACCAAGTCCCGGAAAACCGCGGACAACGCCATGCGGGGCTACAAGGAGATCAACTACCGCGCCATGAAGCTTCTGCCCCGGGGCGGGTATCTGGCCACCGCCAGCTGCAGCCACTTTGCCACTGAGGAGATGTTCCTGAAGATGCTGCGCAGCGCCGCCCGGGACGCCGACCGGCAGCTGCGGCAGATCGAGGCGCGCCAGCAGGCCCCGGACCACCCCATCCTCCTGAATGTGGAGGAGACCAACTACCTGAAATTCTTCCTGTTCCAGGTGATCTGATTTTACCCATAGAGAAAGAGGGACTTCACCATGTACATCGCTGATCTCCACATCCACTCCCGCTTCTCCCGGGCCACCAGCCGGGAGGGGGATCTCCCCCACCTGGACCTCTGGGCACGGCGCAAGGGCATCCGGGTGGTGGGCACCGGGGACTTCACCCACCCCGCCTGGCGCGGGGAGCTGCGGGAGCAGCTTCTTCCCGCCGGCGAGGGGCTCTATGCCCTGCGGGAGGAGCTGCGCCTGCCGGACGCCCCCGGCGGCGAGCCGCCCCTGTTTGTGGTGACTGGGGAGATCAGCTGCATCTATAAGCGCCACGGCAGGACCCGAAAGGTCCACAACCTGATCCTCCTGCCCTCCCTGGAGGCGGCGGAGGAGCTCTCCGCCAGGCTGGAGACTATCGGCAACATCCGCTCCGACGGGCGGCCCATCCTGGGGATGGACAGCAGGGACCTGCTGGAGCTGACCCTGGACACCTGCCCGGACGCGGAGTTCATCCCCGCCCACATCTGGACGCCCCATTTTGCTCTCTTCGGGGCCTTCTCCGGGTTTGACACCATGGAGGAGTGCTTCGGCGACATGGCCGGCCACATCCACGCCGTGGAGACCGGTCTCTCCTCCGACCCGCCCATGAACTGGCGGCTCTCGGCCCTGGACGGTCTCACCCTGGTCTCCCACTCCGACGCCCACTCCCCTGCCAAGCTGGGCCGGGAGGCGGACCTGCTGGACACCGGGCTCTCTTATCCCCAGCTGGTCCGGGCCATCCGCACCGGGGAGGGATTCCTGGGCACCATCGAATTTTTCCCGGAGGAAGGCAAGTACCACCTGGACGGGCACCGCAACTGCGGCGTCTGCCTCACGCCCGCCGAGACCGCGGATTTGAACGGGCTGTGCCCGGTGTGCGGTAAAAAGCTCACCATCGGCGTGGAGCACCGGGTGGAGGCGCTGGCGGACCGTCCGGCGGGCACGCGTCCGGCCTGCGCCAAGCCCTTTGAGAGCCTGGCCCCCCTGCCGGAGGTCATTGCCGCCTCCACCGGTGCCTCTCCCACTGCCAAGAGGACGATGGAGCTGTATGAGCAGCTGCTGGCGGAGCTGGGACCGGAGTTCCCCATCCTCCGGGAGGTCCCGGTGGAGGACATTGGCCGTATCGCCGGCCCCTGCGTGGCGGAGGGCGTCCGCCGCCTGCGGATGGGCCAGGTGGAGCGCCGCCCCGGCTTCGACGGGGAATACGGCGTGATCTCCCTGCTGACACCCGGGGAGATTCAGCGGCTCCAGGGGCAGCTCTCCCTCTTCGGCGCCGAGCCGGCCAAAAAGAAAGCCGCGAAGCGGGAGCTGAAGGCGTCGGTCAACGCCCCGGCAGCAGAGACCAGCGTCCCGGAGACGCGTACCCTCAACCCCCAGCAGCGCGCCGCTGTCACGGCGGAGGAGCCGTTGGTGGCGGTGATCGCGGGCCCCGGCACCGGCAAGACCGGCACCCTGGTGGAGCGCATCGCCTGGCTGGTGGAGGAGCGTGGCGTGAAGCCCCGGGAAATCACCGCCGTCACCTTCACCAACCAGGCCGCCGCCGAGATGCGGGAGCGCCTGGAGCACCGTCTGGGCGGACGGCGGGCGGTGGCCGGTATGACCATCGGCACCTTCCACGCCATCTGCCTGCAGCTTCTGGGGGACGTGCGGCTCATCAGCCCCGGGGAGGCCCTCACCGCAGCGGAGGAGGTCCTCCGGGACGCGGGCAGCAAGATGAAAGGCCGCGCCTTCCTCCAGGCGGTATCCCGGATGAAAAACGGCGCCGACGCGGCGGAGGCCGGGCTGGACGAGGCGCTGCTCCGTGCCTACAGCGCCCGGCTGGCGGCCATGGGCGCCCTGGACTTCGACGACCTGCTGACCGCCGCTCTCTCCCTGGACACCACCGGACAGCGGCGGTTCCAGCATCTGCTGGTGGACGAGTTCCAGGACATCAACGACATGCAGTACGATCTGGTCCGCGCCTGGAGCCGGGGCGGGAAGAGCCTCTTTGTCATCGGCGACCCGGATCAGTCCATCTACGGCTTTCGGGGTGCCAGCGGCCGGTGCTTCCAGCGCCTGACGGAGGAGCTGCCCCAGGCCCGGGTCATCCGCCTGGAGGAGAACTATCGCTCCGCCCCGGCCATTCTGGAGGCGGCGCTGTCCGTCATTGCCCACAACGGCGGGGCGCCCCGCCGCCTCACGCCCACCCGGCCCGCCGGGCCGGCGGTGCGGCTGGTGGAGGCCGGGGACGACTTTGCCGAGGCGGTCTTTGTGGCCAAGGAGATCGGCCGCATGACCGGAGGCGTGGACATGCTGGAGGCCCAGCGCCTGGGCCACGAGGGGGAGAACCGCTCCTTCTCTGAGATCGCCGTCCTCTGCCGCACCCACCGGCAGCTGGAGCTGGTGGAGAAATGCCTGCGCCACGACGATATCCCCTGCCTCATCAGCGGCCGTGAGGACTTTCTGGATGATTCGGATGTACGGGGTGTGCTGGCCTTTTTCCGCTCCCTGCAGCATCCGGAGGACACGCTGGCCCTGGAGACCGCTCTGCGCCTGCTGTGGGATTGTCCTGCGGACCTCATCCAGCGGGCAAAGGCCGCCTGCTCCGGGCAGACAGCTTGGGACCTCCCCGCCCTGGGGGAGGTGGTCCGGGGCTACGGCCACCTGGAGCTGTGGCTGCGCCGCGCGGAGGAATGGTTCCCCCTGGTGGGTGAAAAAAAGCCTTTTCAGCTTCTGGAACAGTGGGAGGCGTCCTGCGGCGCCTCCCCGGCGCTGGACAAGCTGCGGCATATGGCGGTGTGCTATCCGGACCTGGACGCCCTGTGGAATGCCCTGGTACTGGGCGAGGAGGCGGACCTCCGGCGCTCTGCCGGGAAAACCTGGGCCTCCGGCGCGGTACGCCTTATGACCCTCCACGGCGCCAAGGGGCTGGAGTTTCCGGTAGTGTTCCTCACCGGCGTCAGCGCCGGGATGCTGCCCCTGGAGTCCCAGGGCCGCAGCACCGACATGGAGGAGGAGCGCCGGCTGTTCTACGTGGGGCTCACCCGGGCGAAAGAGGAACTCATCCTCACCACCGCCCAGGCCCCCTCCCCCTTCCTCTCCGAGCTCCCGGATACCGTGGTCCCCTCCCCCGCCGCGCCCCTTCGGGAGCGGCCTGCGGAGCAGCTGTGCCTGTTTTAGATTGAAACCCTGCGGAGCCCGAGGCTTCGCAGGGTTTGTTTCGCCGCACCGGGAATTGGACCTTGCGCGGCGGCAGGAAACCCTCTATAATCAAAGGGTATCCAAATGAATAGAAAGTGAGTTAACGCATATGTCCATTCGTGAGTTTCGGCCCGGTGACCGGGTGGAGGGCTTCTTCCTCCTGTCCGGGGCCTATTCCAAGCAGTCCGCCAACGGCAAGCCCTTCCTCAGCGTGGAGCTGGGGGACGCCTCCGGCACCATCGAGGGGAAGGTCTGGGACTACTCCGGTCCCGTCTCCCCCGCTGACACCGGCGCGGTGGTGAAGATCCGGGGCATGGTCTCCGAATTTCGCGGCGCGCCCCAGGTGACGGTGGAGCAGATCCGCCTGGCGGTACCCGGCGATGTCTACAATGTCAAAACCCTGGTGCCCGCCGCCCCCCTGGACGAGGACGATGCCCGCCGGGAGCTGCTGGCCCTGGTGGGCTCCATCGCCGATGACGACTATCGCAGGGTGTGTCAGAAGGTACTGGAGCACTATGGGGAGCGCTTCTTTACCATCCCCGCGGCCAAGACGGTCCACCACGGCTTTCTCCACGGCCTCCTGATGCACACTCTCTTTATGGCTCGGACCGCCGACTATCTGGCGGGGCTCTATGCCGGCGTCATTGACCGGAGCCTCCTGCTGGCAGGCACCATTCTCCACGACGCGGCCAAGTGCGAGGAGTTCAACACCTCCCCCCTGGGGCTGGTGACAGAGTACTCCAACCGGGGGCAGCTTCTGGGCCATCTGGTGATGGGGGCCCAGACCGTGGCGGCCTGCGCCGGGGCGCTGGGGATCCCTGAGGAGAAATCCACCCTGCTCCAGCACCTGCTGCTGTCCCACCACGGCCAGCCGGAATTCGGCGCGGCGGTGGTGCCCATCTGCGCGGAGAGCGAGCTGCTCTCCCTCATCGACACTATGGACAGCCGCATGGAGATCTACCGGGAGGTGCTGGACCAGACCCCGGCGGGCACCTGCTCCAGCCGCATTTTTGCCCTGGAGCACCGGGTCTATCACCACCAGTGACCCCCAATTTCGAAAACCATTTAAAATAGTTGTTGCGAATTATACAATTTGGATTCATTTTTGGAACATCACAGAGAGGAGGCGTTCCCCATCAGCAAGGATCAGGTCTATGAATTGCTCCAAGCCCACGCCGGCGCGTACCTCTCCGGAGAGGAGATCAGCCAGCAGCTGGGGATCTCCCGGGCCGCCGTGTGGAAGGCGGTCAGCGCCCTGCGGGCCGCCGGCTACACCATCGAGGCCCGCACGGGCCTGGGCTATGCCCTGGTGGATCGTCCGGACGCCCTGACGGAACGGGAAATCGGCCGTGCGCTCCAGGTGATAGGCGTGGAGGCGGCTGCCCTCCGGTGCCTGGAGGAGGTGGACTCCACCAACTCCTACCTCAAGCGGGAGGCCCTGGCCGGTGCGGCGGACGGCACCTTTGCCGTGGCGGAGTACCAGTCCGGGGGGCGTGGCCGCCAGGAGCGCTCCTTCCAGTCCCCCCGGGGCAAGGGGGTCTATCTGTCCGCTCTGTTCCGTCCGTCCCTGTCCCCGGGGCAGCTGATGCCCGTCACCGCCCTGACGGCGGTGGCCATGTGCGATGCTGTGGAGGCGGTGTGTCAGGTCCGGCCCCAGATCAAGTGGACCAACGACCTGATCCTGCACCAGAAAAAAATCGCGGGCATTTTGACCGAGGTGGCCCTGGAGGGGGAGACCGGCGCCGTCCAGTCCCTGGTGATCGGCGTGGGGATCAACGTCTCCCAGACGCCGGAGGACTTCTCTCCGGACGTGGCGGCCATGGCCACCTCCCTCTGTGCGGCGCTGGGCCGGCCGGTGTCCCGGCCGGAGCTGGCCGCGGCCATGATCGCCGCTCTTCGGCGGCTCATGGCGGATCTGAGCGGCGATTTGACCCCCTATCTCCAAAAATACCGCCGTGACTGCGCCACCCTGGGCCAGGAGATCCAGCTGCTCTGGCGGGACCGGCGGGAGCGCGCCTTTGCCGAGGACATTGACGACCAGTTCGGTCTGGTGGTCCGTTACGCCGATGGCCGGCGGGAGGTGATCCGCTCCGGGGAGGTCTCGGTACGAGGGCTGTACGGCTACGTCCCGTCGGACGGAGAATAGCGACAAGAGGCCGGGAGGGCGATGCCCTCCCGGCCTCTGTGATATTGACGGATACTTGGCCGCCTACTTCATAAATTTCCGAATCATCTTCAGCTTGCTCTCGCTGTAGGGGTGGTAGCGCATGGGCAGATCCAGCCAGGTGGACTTTTTCACGATGCTCCGGTAGTGGGTAAAGGTGTCAAAGCTCTGTTTGCCGTGGTAACTGCCCATCCCCGACTCCCCCACGCCGCCGAAGGGCATGTGGCTGGTGGCCAGGTGGATGATGGTGTCGTTGATGCACCCTCCGCCAAAGGAGCAGGTCCCCAGCACCCGCTCCTCCACCGCCTTGCTGGCGGTGAACAGATACAGCGCCAGGGGCCTCGGCCGGCTGCGGATAAAGCGGATCACTGCCTCCAGATCCCGGTAGGGCAGCACCGGCAGAATGGG
>DWYC01000035.1 GCA_019118925.1 Candidatus Flavonifractor intestinipullorum
ATCTACTACATCATCTTTATCATGACCGGCGTCAACTTCCTGCTGGAGCTGGCCATCAACCTGGTCCTCAGCACGGTGATCGTCCGGGTGGTGGGGGCCAGAAAGCGGTCCTGACATCCCAATATGCAAGCGGGCGGCCCGAAGGCCGCCCGCTTTTTCTGCTTGTCGGTAGTCCATTTTGCATTTTGAGGTTTGTGCTCATTCAAAAACCAGGAAGTTTTTCAAATAAGGACTTGCAATTCTGCAAGTCGACGCATATAATATGTCAAGAAAACGGATACAAGGGAGAGATTCCATTGAAAGAGCTGTCCAGGATCGCGGAGGCCGTCCAGGCGTCCACCACCATGGCCATTGACGCCATGTTCAAGCAGATGAAGGCCGACGGCATCGACGTCATCGGTTTCGGCGCCGGTGAGCCCGACTTTGATACCCCCGACGCCATCAAGGAGGCGGGCATTGCCGCCATCCAGAACAATGTGACCCGCTACACCCCCGCAGCCGGTACCGTGGAGCTGCGTCAGGCGGTGTGCGACCGCATGAAGGCCGACTACGGCCTGGACTACAAGCCCGCCCAGGTGGTGGTGAGCAGCGGCGCCAAGCACCTGGTGTATCTGGCCCTGCGGGCCATCGTCAACCCCGGCGACGAGGTCATCCTGCCCGCGCCCTACTGGGTCAGCTACTATGAGCTCATCAAGATGGTGGGCGGCGTGCCCGTGGTGGTCACCGCCACCGAGGCCGAGCACTTCAAGCTCACCCCCGAGAAGCTCTCCGCCGCCATTACCTCCAAGACCAAGTGCCTGATTCTCAACAATCCCTCCAACCCCACCGGCATGATGTACGGGGAAGAGGAGCTGCGGGGCATCGCGGATGTGTGTGTGAAGAACGACCTGTACGTCATCAGCGACGAAATCTACTATGGACTGGTGTACGATAACCGGAAATTCGTCAGTTTTGCGGCCCTGAGTCCCGACGTGTGGGAGCGCACCATCATCATCAACGGCGTCTCCAAGTCCTATGCCATGACCGGCTGGCGCATCGGCTACGCCTGCGCCAACGACCAAGTCGCCAAGGTCATGGCCAACTACGTCAGCCACTCCACCGGTTCGGCCTCTTCCATCTCGCAAAAGGCCTCGGTCACCGCGCTGACCGCCCCCCAGGACAAAATCGAAGAGATGCGCAGGGAGTTTGAGGCGCGCCGGAATTACATCGTCGAGCGCATGAATCAGATTCCCGGCGTCAGCTGCATCCGCCCCGAGGGCGCATTCTACGTCCTGATGAATCTGGAGCAGCTCATTGGCCGGACCATTCACGGCGTAGAGATCACCAACGACGACGTCTTTGCCGACGCATTCCTGAAATACGGCCTGGTCGCCGTGGTGCCCGGCTCCGGTTTCGGTGCGCCGAACTTTGTGCGCTGGTCCTATGCCGCCTCTATGGAGAATATCAAGGAGGGCCTGGACCGCCTGGAGAAATTTCTGGCCGAATAACGGAGTGTTTCCGCGCAGAAACGCCCCCGCCGGACGATCCGGCGGGGGCGTTCGTGTTGCGTTCGAGCCGGCGGTTTTTACAGCGCCTGCTCAATGGCGTCCACCACAATACGCATCGCTTTGATCCGCGCATAGCGCTTGTCCACGGATTCGAGAATGTGCCAGGGTGCGTATTCCGTGTTGGTTTTACGGAGCATCTCATCGACTGCGACCTCGTAGGCGTCCCACTTCTCCCGGTTGCGCCAGTCCTCCTCTGTGATTTTCCAGCGCTTTTCCGGGGTGTTCTGCCGCTCGGTAAAGCGGGCAAGCTGGGTATCCTGGTCGATCTGGACCCAGAACTTCAGCACCACCGCCCCCCAACCGGCGAGCGCCCGCTCGAACTCATTGATCTCATCGTAGGCCCGCGTCCACTCCTCCCGGGAACAGAAGCCCTCCAGCCGCTCCACCATCACCCGGCCGTACCAGCTCCGGTCAAAAATGGCGATATGTCCCGTCTTCGGCAGCCGGGTCCAGAACCGCCACAGGTAGTGCCGGGCCAGCTCGTCGGGCGTGGGGCTGGCGATGGGGATGACCTCATACCCCCGCGGGTCCAGGGCCGAGGCCAGACGCTTGATGTTGCCCCCTTTTCCGGCGGCGTCCCACCCCTCGTAGGCGATGACCACGGGAACTTTTTTCCGGTAGAGCTCGTTGTGGAGCGCTTCCAGCTTTTTTCGGTATTTTTTCAGCTTTTCCTGATACTCCTGCTCCTCCATATGCTGGTCCAGGGCGATCTGGGACAGAGGCTGGACGGGACGCAGCGGCCAGCGGTACTCCGGCTGCTCCGCCGTGGGCGGCCGGACCAGCGCGGAGGTAATCTGCTCGCAGAGCACATCGGCCGCGGCAAGCTGGGCGCGGACGGCATCTGTTCCGTCAATGACCGTCCAGGGTGCCCAGGGCCGGTGGGTCCCCTCCAGAAACCGGTCGAAGGCATCCCGGTATTTTTCATAATTTTTGTTCTGCTTCCAGTCCTCCTCGTCACACCGCCAGGCGGTGTCCTTATCCGCAGAGAGCTTTTCCAGCCGCTCCCGCTGGGTCGCCGCATCGATATGGAAGAAGAGCTTGACCAGCAGATAGCCCCCCGATGCCAGCTGCCGCTCAAATATGCGCACCTGCTCCATCCGGCACTCGAACTCCTCCTCTGAGAGGTCGCCCCGCAGAAACTCCCGCACACTCTCTTCCATCCAGCCCGAATCCAGAAAGAGGAGCTTGCCCTGAGGGGGGATGACGGCGAAGTGGCGCTTCAGGAAGGGCCAGCGGCGCTCCTCCGCCGTGGGCATTCCTACGCTTCGCACCTGGAAAAAGCGGGGGTCCAGCTCCCGAATGAGGGAACGGATGGCGCTGCCCTTGCCCGCGGCCCCCCAGCCCTCCAAAAGCACGAGAATGGGCAGCTTGGCCTGTCGGATGCGCTGCTGAAGTCCGGCCAGGTCCAGCCGCCGGGCTTTCAGGCGTTTTTTGCACTCCCCGGCGCCGGGCCCATCCGGCGCCGCGTTCCAGTTGTTGAGCATAACATCGACCTCCTTTGTCCGACCGGGAATTTAGTTCTAGTTTACACATAAATGCCCTGAAATACAAGCGCTTCCAAGCGTTTTCCCGTCCAGCCAGCTTTTCCCTTGTGGGGGGGCGGATTTTATGATATACTCTCAACAGACCACTTCGGAAAAGAGGTTAGCAGATGAAGAAAACGGTGTATGAAAGCCCGCTGTCCTCCCGCTACGCCAGCGAGGAGATGCAGTATATTTTCTCCCCGGACAAGAAATTCTCCACTTGGCGGCGGCTCTGGGTCGCTCTGGCCCGGGCGGAGATGGAGCTGGGTCTGCCCATCACGCAGGAGCAGATTGACGAGATGGAGGCCCATCTGGACGACATCGACTATGATATGGCGGCCGCCAAAGAGCGGGAGCTCCGCCACGACGTCATGGCCCACATTCACACCTTCGGCGCGTCCTGTCCCAAGGCCATGCCCATCATCCACCTGGGCGCCACCAGCTGCTATGTGGGGGATAATACGGACATCATCCTTATGCGGGAGGGGCTGGAACTGGTGCGGGACAAGCTGGTCCAGGTCCTGAGCCATCTGGCCAAGTTCGCCGGGGACTATAAGGCGCTGCCCACCCTGGGCTTCACCCACTTCCAGCCCGCCCAGCTGGTCACGGTGGGCAAGCGGGCCACGCTTTGGATGAACGACCTGCTTCAGGACCTGGAAGAGGTGGAGTACCGCATCTCCACGCTGAAGCTGCTGGGCTGCAAGGGCACCACCGGTACGCAGGCCAGCTTCCTGGAGCTCTTTGAGGGCGACCATGCCAAGTGTAAGGAGCTGGAGCGGCGCATCGCCGCAGAGATGGGGTTTGACGGGGTGACCCCCGTGTCGGGCCAGACCTATTCCCGCAAGGTGGACGCCAACGTCCTCCATACGCTCTCGGGCATCGCCCAGAGCGCCAGCAAATTTGCCACCGATCTGCGCCTGCTCTGCCACTTGAAGGAGGTGGAGGAGCCCTTTGAAGCCCACCAGATCGGCTCGTCCGCCATGCCCTATAAGCGCAACCCCATGCGGTGCGAGCGCATCTGTTCCCTCGCGCGCTATGTGATTGCCGACGCCGCCAACCCGGCCGTCACCGCCGCCACGCAGTGGTTCGAACGCACGCTGGACGACTCGGCCAATAAGCGCATCTCCGTCCCCGAGGCGTTCCTGGCGGTGGACGCGATTTTGAATATCTACACCAACGTGGCCGGCGGTCTGGTGGTTCACGAGAAAGTGATCGAAAAGCACGTGATGGAAGAGCTGCCCTTCATGGCCAGCGAAAACATCATGATGGACGCGGTGAAGCGGGGCGGCAACCGTCAGGAGCTTCACGAGCGCATCCGGGTCCACTCCCTGGAGGCCGGGCGCAATGTAAAGGACCGGGGCGAATCCAACAACCTCATTGACCTCATTGCCGCCGACCCGCTCTTCGGCCTGAGCCGGGAGGAGCTCACCGCCCATCTGGAGCCTGCGCGCTATATCGGCCGCTGTCCGGAGCAGGTGGAGGACTTCCTGCGGGAGTGCGTCCAGCCGGTGCTCGCCGCCCACGCGGACGCGCTGGGCCGGGCGGAAACGGAATTGAAGGTATAAACAGCGCGGAGTTCTCCGCTATGAAGGAGGTCGTTTCATATGGAAAAGACGGAAAAGAAAGTGCGCCGCATCGGCGTATTCACCAGCGGCGGCGACGCCCCCGGTATGAACGCCACGGTGCGGGCTGTGGTGCGCACCGCCCTGCACATGGGGATTGAATGCATCGGCATCCGCCGGGGCTATCACGGGCTCATCAACGGCGATTTTATGCCCCTGGATTTTAACAGCGTGAGCGGCCTGTCCCGGCGGGGCGGAACCATGCTCTACTCCGCCCGCAGCAAGGAGTTCATGGCCCCGGATGGACAGGAGAAGGCTGTGGCCACCTGCAAGCTCCTGGGCATCGACGGTCTGGTGGGCATCGGCGGCGACGGCACCTTCCGCGGCCTGCTGGAGCTGTCCAAACTGGGCGTAGCCGTCGTGGGCGTCCCCGGCACGATTGACAACGACATCGCCTGTTCCTCTTACACCATTGGATACGACACCGCCTGCAATACCGCCATCGACTCCATTGATAAGCTCCGAGACACCATGCAGTCCCACGAGCGCTGTTCCGTCGTGGAGGTCATGGGCCGCCATGCAGGGCATCTGGCCCTCTACGTGGGCGTGGCCTGCGGTGCGACCGCCGTGGTGGTCCCCGAGCAGGAGATCGACTATGAGCACGACCTCATTGAGCCCATTCGCCGGGCCAGAATCAATGGGCGCACCCATTTTATGGTCATCGTGGCCGAGGGTGTGGAGGGCGGCGCCTACGGCGTGGCCGAAAAAATCCGGGAGGCCACCGCGCTGGATACCCGCGTGACCATTCTGGGCCATGTGCAGCGGGGCGGCGCGCCCTCCGCCCGGGACCGGGTGACCGCCACCTATATGGGCTATGAGGCCGTTAAGCTCCTGGCCGCCGGCAAGACCAACCGCGTCATTTGCCTCCAGGAGGACAAATACGTGGATTTCGACATTGCGGAGGCCCTGTCCATGAAGAAGAGCCTGGATATCCAGACCTACACCGTTATGCGGGCTCTCACGGGCATGGAGCAGGTGAAGCTCAAGTCCTAACCGCAGGTAAACAGAATATTCTATCCGGCGGCTGGAAAATCCAGCCGCCGGATTTTTTGTGGAGAAAGGGGAGCGAGGCGGCCCACTTGAAGGGCCGGAGCGGATGTGATACAATAATAACCAAACCACCCCCCGCATAGGATGGGCAAAAAGGGGGGAGCGGGATGATATCACGTTTTCGGCCGGTTTTGGGCTGGGCTCTGCTGGCGGCCCTGTGTGCCGGCGTGCTGGTGCCCGTTGGGATTTTGACCCGGCGGGATTCCCGGACGGTTGGAACCGCCTCAATCGCACAGACGCGCAGTTACCGGACGCTGGTCCTGGATGCAGGACACGGCGGGGAAGACGGGGGAGCGGTCTCCCTCACGGGCGTACCGGAGAGCCGGATCAATCTGGCCATTGTCAAGAAGCTGGACCAACTGCTCGGGCTGTATGGAGCGGACACCGTCTTACTGCGGGAGGAGGACATTTCTCTCCACGATCCGTCGGCGGAAACCCTGCGGGAGAAAAAGCGCTCCGATCTGCAAAACCGGGTTGCGGCCGTCGAAGCGCAGAAGGACCCGGTGCTCCTGAGCATTCATCAGAACAGCTATCCGGACGGGCGTTACCACGGCGCACAGGTATTTTACGCCAACGGGGAAGAAGCCCTGCTCCTGGCCCAGCAGGTTCAGGAGGCGCTGCGCAGCGCCTTGGACCCGGAGAATACCCGGGCGGTCAAACCGATCTCGGAGGACGTATACCTTATGAACCACGTCTCCTGTCCCGCCATTCTGGTGGAGTGCGGGTTCCTCTCCAATCCGGAGGAGGAGGCCAGGCTGTGCAGCGAGGCCTATCAGGCGCAGCTCGCGGCGGTCCTGGCGGGAGCCTGGCTCACAGCCGGGGCAGACGGGGGAGGAGAAGAGGAGGTTTTACCTCAATATGAAGGCAAAGACACTGTTTTACTGTACCGAGTGCGGCAATGAGCTGCCCAAATGGGCGGGACAATGTCCGGCCTGCCGGGCTTGGAACACCATTGTGGAGCGCCCGGCTGAGTCCGTCCGGAAAAAGCCGGGCGCTTCGGTCCGGAGCGCCCCGGCGGGCGGCCTGCCCCCCGGCTCAGGCCGGATGCCGCGGCGGCTGGGGGAGGTGGAGACCACCCGGGAGCTGCGCTTTGAGACGGGGATGAGCGAGCTGGACCGGGTATTGGGGGGCGGCGCCGTAAAGGGCTCTCTGGTGCTGGTGGGCGGCGCGCCGGGCATCGGCAAATCCACTCTGATGCTCCAGATCTGCGACCAGCTGTGCCGGTTCGCCACGGTGCTCTATGTATCCGGCGAGGAGTCCGAACGCCAGATCAAGCTGCGGGCGGAACGGCTGCAGATTCGGGACGACGGGCTCTACCTCCTCAGCGAGAGCAATCTGGACGACGTGCTGGAGGCCGTCCACACCCTCAAGCCGGATATCCTCATTGTAGACTCCATTCAGACCCTCTACAATGGGGACCTGACGGCCGCGCCGGGCAGCATTGGCCAGGTGAAGGACTGTACCATGGCTCTGATGCAGTTGGCCAAAGGGGAGGGGGTTACCGTCTTTGTCATTGGCCATGTGAATAAAGAGGGCTCCATCGCCGGCCCCAAAGTGCTGGAACATATGGTGGACTGCGTGCTCTATTTCGAGGGGGAGCAGCAGATGACCCACCGCATTCTCCGCTCGGTCAAAAACCGGTTTGGCGCCACCAATGAGATCGGCGTCTTTGAAATGGCCGACCAGGGACTGGTGGAAGTGCCCAATCCGTCGGAACTTTTGCTCTCCGGGCGGCCTCAGGACACGCCCGGCACCTGCGTGACCTGCGTCATGGAGGGCGTCCGGCCCGTCCTGGCCGAGGTTCAGGCTCTGCTGACGCCCACCAGCTTCAATGTACCCCGGAGGACCTCCAACGGCTTCGACTTCAATCGGGCGATGATGCTCCTGGCCGTGCTGGAAAAGCGGGGCGGTCTGATGGTGGGCTCCTGCGACGCTTATATCAACGTGATCGGGGGACTGAACCTGGACGAGCCCGCCGCCGATCTGGCCATGGTGATGGCGCTGGCATCCAGCTTTCGGGATAAGCCCATTCCGGACGATTTGACGGCCATCGGTGAGGTGGGACTCACCGGCGAACTGCGCTCGGTGGGCGCGCTCAGCCAGCGCCTGAGCGAAGTACATCGCATGGGTTTTACCAAATGCCTGATCCCGGCCCGGGGCAGCCAATCGGCCGCCGTACCGGAGGGACTACACCTGATCCGGGTGCGCAACATTCGCGAGGCGCTGGCCGCGCTGCTGTAACAGGGCATCCGAGGTCAAAATTTACCTGAGGGAGGTGTAAAGAGGGAGTATGGAGCAACTCAGCAAAATAAAAATTTTGTTGAGTTGGAGGGAGGCGAAAGCGGCTTCTCTCCCGATTTGGCCCCCAGACCGGCCCGTCCGCTCCCAGCCTATGGACTACCGTACAGAAGCGCCGGAGATGATCCGCGCATTTTTAACTTACCACCGCACCATACAAGGTCACTCCATCAAAACGGTGGACGAATACTATCTGGACCTTCGGACCTTTTTCCGCTTTATCAAACAGCTCAAAGGCCGCGCGCCCACCGGGCCCGACGTGGATTTCGAATCCATTCCCATTGACGACGTCGATCTGGATCTGGCGGGTTCCGTGACCCTCAGCGATGTCTACGCCTTTATGGACTATCTGGATCGGGACCGCAGCCTCAATGCGGCCAGCCGGGCCCGTAAGGTCGCCACCATCCGCTCGTTCTACAAATACTTGACCAGCAAAGCCAAGCTTCTGCGGGACAATCCCATGCAGGACCTGGACGCCCCCCGGCTGAAAAAAACGCTGCCCCGTTATCTCCAGCTGGATCAGTGCATCCAGCTCCTGGAATCGGTGGACGAGCCCAATCGGGCCCGGGATTACTGCATCCTGACGCTCTTCCTCAACTGCGGCCTGCGAATCTCGGAGCTGGTGGCCCTGAATGTGACCGACGTACGGGAAAATCAAATCCGCATTCTGGGTAAGGGTAACAAGGAGCGCATTCTGTTTCTCAACGACGCCTGCCGGGCCGCCCTGGACGACTGGTTGGAGGAGCGCTCCCATCAGGCGGCGGCCGATCCGAACGCCCTTTTTCTCACCCGCAGCCATACCCGGATGACCCGGGATGCGGTCCATTATATGGTCAAGCAGCGCCTGAAGAAAGCCGGACTGGACAGTACGCTCTACTCCAGTCACAAGCTGCGCCATACCGCCGCCACCTTAATGCTGCAAAATGGCGTGGATGTGCGCACACTCCAGGAGGTGCTGGGCCACGAGAATCTGAATACCACCCAGATTTATACCCACGTGGACAGCGAAAATCTGCGCACGGCGGCCAAGGCCAATCCCCTTGCAAAAGTCCGTCCACGAAAGAAACAGCCGGAACACGCTTCTTCCGCGGAGGAATCCGGTCAAACATCCCCTGAAAAGTGAGGTCCCGGCGATGAAAATTCTTGTGATCGACGGTCAGGGCGGCGGGCTGGGCCGCCAGTTGGTGGGCGCTGTCCGCGCGCAATATCCGGATTTGGAGATTCTGGCGGTGGGAACCAACAGCGCAGCCACCAGCGCCATGCTCAAGGCCGGCGCCAGTCAGGCCGCCACGGGAGAAAATGCCGTGCGGGTCTGCTGCCGGAAGGCCGACGTGATTTTAGGCCCGGTGGGCATCGTCATTGCCGACGCCATGCTGGGTGAGATCACCCCGGCCATGGCCTCGGCTGTGGGACAGAGCCCCGCCAAACGCATTCTGGTTCCGGTGAACCAGTGCGATAACCTCATCGCCGGAATCCCGGAACAGTCCATGTCCAAATTCGTTCAGAGCGCGGTTGAGCTTCTGAACGCCCTGATTTCAGAGCAATAGCGCAAAACCAAGTCTGTTTGTTTTTTGTTTATTGTTTATTATTTTTTGAGGAGGATGCACCATGGTATTTGACAATGTAAAAAATGCGGCTCTCTATTACGGCCTGGGTGACCGGTTCCGCACGGCTCTGGAGTGGATGGCCCGCACCGACACCTCAAACTTCCACAGCGGCGACAAAATCGAGATTGACGGCGACCAGATTTTCGCGCGTTATTTCGAGGTGGATACCAAGTCTCCAGAGGGAGCTCTGCCGGAGGCCCATGAGCACTACGCCGACATCCAGTGTCTGCTGGAGGGCGAAGAGGCGGTGGGATATGCCCTGAAGGACGGCCGCGCACCGGCTAAGCCCTATGATCCGGAGGCCGATATCGCCTTTTGGGATGTGCCCTTCGACACCATTCGCCTGAAGCCCGGCGACTTCTATATTGTCTGGCCGGAGGACCTCCATGCGCCGCGGCTGGCTCCCGAGGCTCCCTCCAGGGTTCGCGTTCTGGTGGTCAAGGTGCGCGTCGACTGACTTCCGATAATAAAATTTTTTGTGGCCGGAGGCGAAATGCCTCCGGCCACTCCCCTTTTTATGCGGGTTTATACGGGTTTTGTAGGAACCGGACGGAGGTCCACAGCCTGACCATGCTCCCCGCCGCGCCCAAGCGGCCTCTGCGGCATAGAATGGTGCGAGGACCCACTATGGGCTCCCCAATCTCACCCGAGGAGGAACGATCCCCTTGAATGCCAAAAACAACGGGACCTCGGAGCACCGCTGTGCCGACACCATGGGTACTATGCCCTCGTGTGCGCCCTTGGCCGTGCCCTACGTCCCATTTCAGCAGACCGCTTCCACCCGCTACTCCCAGCAGGAGGCGTTGAATAACGGCACCCTCTTCCCCAGCCTCAACCTTCCCTTCCACCTGAAAGACCAGGCCGCCAATGTGGTCGACGGTCCTCTGGCGGAACTCCAGGCGCTGGAGTTCGTGTTGGTGGAGTTGGGCCAGTACCTGGATACCCATCCCGAGGACACGGAGGCTTTTGAGCTCTACCGCCAGTACGCCCAGATGGAGCAGGAGGGCCGCGCCGCCTACGAGAGTATGTACGGTCCCCTCACGCAGACGGCGGCCGCCCGTACGGAACACTGGAACTCCTGGCTCGGGAACCCCTGGCCCTGGAATGAAACGGAGGGGGGAAAAGGCTGATGTTTGTCTATGAGAAAAAACTCCAATACCCGGTCCGGATCAAAAATACCAATCCCCAACTGGCGTCGTTTATCATCAGCCAGTATGGTGGACCGGACGGCGAACTGGGCGCTTCCCTGCGCTATCTCAGCCAGCGCTACTCCATGCCCTATCCCGAGCTCAAGGGCCTTTTGACCGATATCGGTACTGCGGGTTCAATCGTCCCTCCGTTTTCGCCGGGCCCGGCGGGTCAGGGCCTCCTGAGCCGCTGACCAGAGCGCGCGCTCCACAATGGGCTCGTGGTGATCCCGAAGAACGACCAGCTCCTCCTCCCCATGGTTGTACTTTTTTGCATGGGTCAGGTAGTCGGGGGTAATGCTCTTCTTTTGGACCAAATCCCCCATATATTTCTCATTGCGGAGGATCTTCACCACATGGCTCGCCGTCCAGCGGGGAGACCCCCGGCTGGTCCGGACGCCGGCCGCCTCCAGCTCCCGGGCAATGATACCGGCGCTTTTGTCCTCCAGGGCGCAGGCGGTAAAAATACGCCGGACAATCTCTGCTTCCTGAGGATTTACCGTCATCCCGCCGTTTTTGACCCGGTAACCCAGCAAGGAGCGGCCAAAAACCACCCCCTGCTCCATCCGCCGCTGCTGCCCCCACTTCACCCGGCTGGAAGTTCTGCGGCTCTCCTCCTGGGCGATGGAGCCCAGAATGGACAGCCGGAGCTCGGCGTCCGGGTCCCGGGTATCAATCCCGTCGCTGAGAAAACGCACGCCTACGCCCAGCTCACGCAGTTCCCGGGTGTAGGCGATGGTGTCTAAAATATTGCGGGAAAAACGGCTCACCTCTTTGGTCAGCAGAAGCTGGAACTTCCCCCGGCGGGCGTCTTCCATCATCTGCCGGAAGGCCCGGCGCTTCCGCGTGGAGGTGCCGGTGACCCCTTCGTCGGCATAGATCCGGCACAGCGCCCACCCGGGAGCGGCACGGATATAGTCCCCGAAATAGCGCCGCTGGCTCTCGAACGAGTTGGCCTGATCTTCTTTATCGGTCGAGACCCGGCAGTAAGCCGCCACATTCAGCACACCGCCGGACGGATTCGGTGTTCTCATGGACTCCCCCCCCTTCTGAACGAAGGGTATGCGTGGCCCGAGAGGGTTCATACCATTTTTTGCATCAAATCCGCCCGACCATTTCCCGGGAAAAATCCGCCAGCGTCGTTAAAAATTCTTCAGGCAGATAGGTCTCCGCACGCCGCCGCAATGCCTCCGGCACACCGAAAAAGGCCTCGGCAATGCCCCCGGCGATGCAGGCCTGGGTATCGCTGTCCCCGCCCAGGGAGACGGCGTTGCGGATGGCGTCTTCCACGTCCGCCGCCTCCAGAAAGCACTCGATGGCCTGGGGGACGCTCTCCCGGCATCCGATCTGGAAGGAATAGCCGGGCCGGAGCTCCTCCAGACTCTCGCGCAGCGGATAAAAGTGCCTCTCCACGTGGGCGCGGATGTCCGCTTTGCTCCGCCCGGTCCGGGCCAGATAAATGCAGGCTGCCACCGCCTGGGCCCCACGGATTCCCTCCGGATGGTCATGTGTGACGGCGGCAGAGCAGGCCGCCAGGTCCATGGCCTCCTCCAGCGAATGGGCCGCGAAGCCGCAGGGCGAGACCCGCATGGCGGAGCCGTTGCCAAAGCTGTGGTAAGGCGCAGGGGCGTCGGAGGCCAGCCACTGGGTAAAGCGCCTGCCGTATCCCACATCCGGGTAGGCCCGGCCCACCTGGCGCAGAGCGGCGGCAAAGGCCGCCGGAAGCCGTTCCCGGTCTCCCCGGGCCGCCAGCAGTCCCCGGGCCACGGCGACCGTCATGGCCGTGTCGTCGGTAAAGGTACACCCCGGCCCAAAGAGCGGGAAGGCCTTGGTCTTGATGGGAGAAAATTCATAGCGGGAGCCCACGATGTCCCCCAGAATGGCTCCAATCATTTCGCCGCCTCCGGAGTGCAGTCCACCGCCACCTTGACGACTCCGTCCTTTCGGCCCTCAAAGAGCTCGTACGCGCGCATGATGTCCCGGAGAGGGTAGGTGTGGGTGATCAGCGGCGTGGTATCCAGCTCGCCCGCCGCAATGAGGGAGAGGATCTGGGCAACGTCGCAGCCGTCCACGCCGCCGGTCTGGAACGTCAGATTTTTCCCGTACATCTCGGGCAGGGGGAGGGTCTGCGGCCGGTCGTAGAGCGCCACCACTGTGACCACGGCGTTGGGACGGGCGCACTGCCACGCCAGCTGGAAGGTCTCCTCCCCGCCGGCCACCTCCAGCACCCGGTCGGCTCCGCCGTGAGCGCTCAAGCGGGATACCGTCTCCCGGACGGACTCCGGCGGCACCGCCGTCACCTGGGGATAGTGCTCCCGGACAAACCGGAGGCGCAGCGGATCTTTTTCACAGATGATTACATGGGCCGGGCGGCGCAGCAGGACACACAGGAGCGTACACAACCCCGTGGGGCCCGCCCCCAGGATGAGCACCGTATCCTCCGGCCCGATCTCCGCGATGCGGGCCGCCCAAAATCCGGTGGCCAGGATGTCGCCGGCAAAGAGCGCCTGACGGTCGGTGACCTCCGCAGGGATGGGGGTGAGGCCCTGGTCGGCAAACGGCACGCGCACATATTCGGCCTGTCCGCCGTTGATGCGGCATCCCAGCGCCCAGCCGCCGTTGGGGTCGGTACAGTTGTTGACCCACCCGTGCCGGCAGAAGAAGCACGTTCCGCAGAAGGTCTCCACATTGACCGCAACCCGGTCGCCGGGCCGGACGCGGGTCACGCCGGAGCCCACGGACTCCACCACGCCCACCATCTCATGACCCACCGTAATACCCGGGACCGCCCTAGGAACGCTGCCATGCTTGATGTGCAGGTCACTGGTGCAGATACTGGCCAACGTCACGCGCACAATGGCATCCGTCGGGTCCAAAAGGACCGGTTTGGGCTTCTCCATTAGTGAAAAGGTATTTTCCTTTACATAAGTAAGTGCTAACATAAAGGTCCCTCTCTTTCTATCTAAATCTGAACTGTATTTCTACTTTACAGATATTGGGCCGCAAGGAAAACCGCCTTATTTTTCGACAAGTTATTTTCCTTTACAGCTTTTTCTCTCCCGGCGGCGCATGCCTGGCCCGGTAGGCGTCCAGTACAGATTCGGGCGCACCCAGACTCCGCATCAGCGACAGCCGTCCCTGGATGAGGACATCTTCGGGACGCCTCCCCTCCCCTTCCGCCCGGCTGATAAGAGCATCCAACATCTGGAGACTGCTCCGGCGCATCACATCGTTGTCAAACAGCCGGAGCTGGAGCTCCAACAGCCAGGCCCGGAGTTCAGGGTCTCCCCTCTCCTCCTGCTGCCTGGCCCGAAACCAGCGGAACATATCCCACTGTAGGCCGCTTTCGGCCCGGGCGGCCAGCGCTTCCCAGCGGGTCCGATACCACGCCCGGTCCTCCTCGGCGAGCCCTGCTTCAGCCGCACGCTCAAATTTTTCGCACAGCTGACAAAAGACACCCGCATCTTCCGGTGCATTTGTCTGCATCTGCGCCCACCGAGTGAGAAGAAATCTGCTCAGGTCGGAATTCTGCCGGGCCAGGGTCAGCAGAATCTCTTTGGCCTCTTCATGGGACAGGCTCTCGACAGCCCTAGAGAGATTCTCGCTCTCCAGAGCGAGGCACAGGGCGGCCATGTGCTTGCAGGAAAAACCCTGAGCGGCATAGGGACAGGTGCAGGTCATCTGCTCTATGCCCCCGCCTTGGAGGAGAAGGCGGACCTGATAGCGTTCGCTCCCCCGGACCTCCGCGCACCACCAGGCTCCCTCCCGGCGTACGGGACCCACTCGGCCCTGCTCCCAGTAGACGATCCCGCGGCTCAAAATCTGCCCGGCAAACAGGGGCCTCCACTCCCCCAACTCCATTGCGTCTCTCCTCCTTCTGCACCTGTATCGGGGGCCCTGTGCGGTCCATTGACTCCTCTGTGGGGACAGAGGAGTTGGGTCATCTGGAGATGATCGGCACGATTGTCTATCAGCTCACCCGAAATCTCTCGGAAACCGACCCGCGCATGGGAAACTTTGCCCCGTACTTTACCGACCACGGCTCGGGCGTCTACCCGGTGGCCGCCTCCGGCTCTCCCTGGAGCGCCGCCACGATCGGTGTGAAAGGCGATATTATCTGCGACCTCACGGAAGACCTCGCTGCCGAACAAAAGGCCCGAGTTACCTATGACAATATCCTCCGGCAGTCCGATGATCCCGATGTGAGCGACGTGATCCGGTTCCTCCGTGAGCGGGAAATTGTCCATTTTCAGCGCTTTGGCGAAGCAAAGCGTACAAATGGAACATGCCGCTGCTGAACATTGCAGTTATCATATTTTACCACCTTGTAAATTTTCCTGCAATATCCCTTCAAAAAAGAAGCTGGCGCGGGGCCGCTTAAGCGGTCCCGCGCCGGTTGCTACTTGTGATGTATTACACGAAATGGATGCCGTTACAGCGTATCCAGCCAGGCGGTGGCGAGTTCCACCAGATCGTTAATGTCAACCTTGCCGTCGGCGTTCACATCCGCCTTCCGGGCCTCGTCCCAGTTCGCGTCGCCCTCGGCCGCGCGGTAGTAGCCCTGCGCCGCGGTGATGTCCGCCTGGTCGAAGTCGCCGTCGCCGTCGATGTCGTAGGGGTCCTTGGCCGACACGCTGGTGCTGGCCGTAGCGCCCGTCACATCGGCATAGTAGAGGTCGTTGTCCCCCGCGTAGGTGAAGATCGCCTGCTCCACGGTGACCTCGATCTCGCCCTCCTGCTCAGCGGAGGAGCGGATCACGTAGGTGAACATGTCCGTCAGCTCACCGGTCAGGGCGGCCTCCTCCAGGGCGGTCAGCTCGTCCATGCCGTAGGCCAGGACCACTTTCACCCGGCGGGAGCCGTCGGCCTGCTCCTCCTCGTCCATGACGTACTTGGAGAAGCCCTCGGCGGCCTCGAAGGCGCCGCCGGTGAAGAGACCTTCCTGGTCGCCCTTGACGTTGAAGACCACGGTCACATTGCCCAGGTTCTCTTTCTCACCGGAGAAGGAGAAGGTGTAGGGCACCCGCTGGTCCTGCTTCACGGTGTCCGCGCCGCTCAGAGAAACTTGCAGCGAACTCGCCGTGTTTTCAATCCACTTGGCATAGAGCGTTATAGCCTGAGTGACCGGCTTGTCGAAGTTATACACCGTCTCCAGCGCAGCGTCTTCGTACCAGCCTGCGAAGGTGTACCCCGTACGCTCCGGATCTTCGGGACGCTCGGCCAGCGCGCCGCTCTCAACCATCTGGCTCTCGACGGCCGAGCCGCCATTGGAGTCGAACGAGACCTCGAACTGCTCGACTTCCGCAGCCTTGGGGACAAACTGCAGCCAGTCAATGTTGATGTTGCCGTTTTCAAAGTAGATGTAGAGGTCGTGCTTGCCCTGGAATACTTCCGGATCAATGTCCCATTCAAAGGTCAAATAGTTCTCAAAGTCGCCGGTGCCGCCGTTATCGCCCAAATTGGACGTCGCGGTCACTCTGGCCGCCGCCGGGTTCTCGGGGTCGTCCAGACGGAGCTGCATGCTGCGGTTATTCCCGTACCAGGCGTAGCCGAGGCTCATCATCACTTTGTCGGCGCCTTCGCCAAAGTCGACGCCGGAGAACTTGATCCAGTCGCCGTCGGAGATATAGCCGACGTTCTGATATCCGTTCTTGTCTTCCACAACCAGCGACTCGCCGTGGAAGTCGTCGAACGTCTCGGCCTCGATGCGCTCGTAGGGATCCACCACGGAGCCGCCCGCCGGCGTTACACGCCACCAGTCAACGTTGATGTCGCGGTTCGGGAAGTACAGGTACACATCGTGTACGCCGGTGACACCGGTCAGCGGCGTGCCCATCACTTCATAGGCGTCCCACGCGCCGGTCGCGGCGGCCGGGCGGAGCGTGGCCACGGGCGCGCTCTCGACGTCGTCCAGGCGCATCTCAATGGACGGCGTACCGTATTGCATCGCAACGCGGACCTGGAACTGCTCGGTGCCGCCTTCGCCGAAGTCGACGCCGGAATACTTCACCCAGTTGCCTTCTTCAATCCAGCCCAGGTGGTCGCCGTCTTCCACATAGACGTTGCCGTATTTTTCGGAGAAGGACTCCGCTTCGACGATGTCAAAGGGGTTGCGGTAGCCGACGCTGACGGCCAGCACCACCTGCCGCGCTTCGCCCATCTCGCCCTGATAGGAAATCGTAATCTCGGCGTTGCCGAAGGACTTGGCGTTGACCACACCGGCAGCGCACTCGGCGATGTCCGGAGCAGAGGATACATAAGTCGCCTTCGCCGAGACATCTTCCGTGTGGCCGTCCTGATACGTGGCCGTAACCACGACCGGCGTCTGCGTGTTGGCAAACACGTCCAGCGACGCCGGCTCAACGGCCAGCGATGCCACCTTCATCGCGTCGGTCAGGTCCTTAACCTGCAGCGCGACGGTGGTTTTCTGTCCGCCGAAGGAGACGGTCACCACCGCGTCGCCAAAGGCAACGCCCGTGACTTCCCCGCCCGACACGGTGACATAGTCGTCGCCCGTATATTCGGCCGCGGCGGTCACATCTTCGCTATGGCCGTCGCCATAGACTGCGGTGACGGTCAGCTGCGCCTTGGAGAAGCCCTCGCGGACGTCCAGAATATACTTGTCGGTGGTGACGTTAATCGCTTCCACCGTCTCGGCGTCGGACTTCTGCCCAAACTGCCACTGGTCAAACTCGAACAGCTCCTGCTCGTCGGCCGCGCCGCGGAACACGAAGTACACATCGTGCACGCCCGCGCAGTCGGCCATGATGCCCGAGGTGATCTCCTGCCATACGCCGTTGGTATCCGGCACGTTCAGCGTGGTGATGGGGCTGCCGTCCTTGCCGTCCAGATAGACGTCGATGGCGCTGCCTGCTGCGGAGGCCAGTACGCGCGCAGTAAAGGTCGCCGCGCCGGTGTCGCCGAAGTCGACGTTCATCACGCGGATGCTGTCGCCGTTGCTGATCTGCTGCACGGAGATCGCGCCGTCCTCCCGCTCAATGGGGCGGATGCCCTCGGACCATGCGATCGTTTCCGCTTCCTGCCGTGCGTACGGATCGAGCGTATCCACCGGGTCTACGCCCTCGGAAGTCCGCGGGATGTACGGGATGCTGCCGTCCTCACCCCACACGAACTCCTCCACGGCAACCGAACGGTGGTACGTACCGCCGCCGGGCAGCATACCGTTGTGATAGAAGAGGTACGAATGCCCCTTAAAGTCCACCGTACCGCCATGGATCGTATAGCTGTTGAAGCCGACCTCGCCTTGGTCCGGGCCTCTGGTGGTATCCAGGATCACGCCGCGATACGTCCACGGACCAATCGGCCCGGGGCTGGTGGAGTAGGCCATCGACTCGCCGCCGCCGGCGACAATCGACGGGTAGACCATATAATACGTCTCTCCGCGCTTGAAGAACCACGGACCCTCCTGATAGGCCGCATCGGTCACGCCGTCGCCGGTCTTGTCGCCGCCGTCGCCAAAGGCCTCTACGGTCATCCTCATCTCCAGCGTGCCGTCGTCGCGGAGCGTCGCCCAGTCCGGATCGACTTCCTCTTCCGTAAACGGGACGATCGAGATCATGTCTTCGCCCAGCTTGGCGCAGAACAGCGTCGGGTTGCCCCAATACATATACGCCTGGCCGTCGTCGTCAATGAACACCGTCGGGTCGATGCCCGCCCAGCCCGCCTTGTACAGCGGCTCGCCCAGCGCGTCTTCAAACGGGCCGTACGGCGTATCCGAAACGCCTACGCCGATGCACCAGGCCCACGGATCGGAGAAAACCGGCGCATACATGTAATACTTGCCGTTGCGCTCGACCACCTGCTGCGCCCAGGCAGAACCGTCTACCTGCGCCCAGTCAGAGAAGGACATATGCCCCGCCGGCGTGCCATGGTAAGTCCAGTTGACCATGTCCTTCGTCGAGAAGCATTTGTAGTCTTTCATCGTGTAGCCGCCGATGCCGTTGCCGGACTCGTCCTCGTCGTGCGAAGTGTAGACATACAGCGTATCCGGGTCATTGGAAAAGACCACCGGCGCCGGATCGGCCGTATACCACGACTGCACAAACGGGTTGAGTGCCGATGCGGATGTCATGCACATACCAAGCGTCATACTCGCCGCCACTGCGCATGACATCCATTTTGGGAATGTCTTTCGTTTTTGCATTACATACCCTCCCTTTTTATCTCGTCTCTTTGAGCTTGTATCTTTGCCGCAGTTCTTCCTTGCGGCATTGAAACAAGTTCTCTGAACTATGTTAGTATAACATAGTCTTTTTTTCGATTCTATTACTAAAGTCGAACAAATATAGATCTCTATTTTCGGCTATTCTGCCATATAAAGTCCTCTAATATATTAAGTGATGTTATAAATTAGATGCGTCAATCCGAATTTGTGAGAATGGATTTTCCCGAAGAGACATAAGGTTATCAGGCCGGGAAGGGGGTGAGAACGATCGTTTCACAGGCAGTCGCGTATAGGAGCGAACGACACTCCGCCGCCATGCGGGGGCGGGAAATTATGATCGAAACCAAGACGCCCGAATTGACGGAGCCGGAACGGGCGGAGCGGTATCGCGCCATTGAGTGCGGATTGTTTGAGATTTTTGTGAAATACGCCGGATAGCCCTTTGGAAGCTGCCCCGGCAGCTCTTTTTCTATCTGCCCTATCGAAAGAGCGTGACCTTTTATGGATGCAATTTACGCGCGGCAGTCCGTAGACCGGGCGGACAGCATCTCAATCGAGAGTCAAGTCGACTTCTGCCGGTACGAGACAAGAGGGGAAGCTTACAGGACCTACATTGATCGGGGCTATAGTGGGAAAAACACGGAACGCCCCGGTTTTCAAGCGATGATGTCAGACGTCGAATCGGGCCGTATCCGCAAAGTGATCGTCTACAAGTTGGATCGGATCAGCCGCTCCATTTTGGACTTCTCTGCGATGATGGAGCGGTTTGAAAAATACCGGGTTGAGTTCGTCTCCACCACGGAAAAGTTCGATACCTCCTCCCCCGTGGGCCGGGCGATGCTCAACATCTGTATTGTCTTTGCCCAGCTGGAGCGGGAGACGATTCAGAAGCGCGTCTCAGACGCCTACTTTTCCCGCAGCCAAAAGGGATTTTATATGGGCGGGCGCATCCCGTATGGGTATCGCCTGGTCCCGACCACAATCGGCGGTGTGAAGACGTCCATGTATGAGATCGTCCCAGAAGAGGCCGCGGTCATCCGGCTGATGTTTGAGCTCTATTCCGAGCCGGAATGCTCTTATGGGGATTTGGTAAGATATTTTGAAGCGCGCGGGATCACAAAACACGGAAAGCCATGGGGACGAACACGGATGGCTGATACCTTACGCAATTCCATCTATGTTCGAGCGGATCTGTCTGTCTATCAATTTTATCAGGAACAAGGGGCCATTGTGGTCAACGCTCCATCGGACTTCATTGGCACAAACGGGTGCTATTATTACAGGGGAAAAGACAGTTCCGGGCGAAAGCAAATGAATTTCGAGGGAAATTACCTCATCCTTGCCCCGCATGAGGGCATTGTGCCGTCTGATATCTGGCTGAAATGCAGGCGGAAATGCCTCAGGAACCGGCAGGTAAAAATAAACCCGAAGGCCAAGAACACATGGCTGGCCGGAAAGATCAAATGCGGGCGCTGCGGTTATGCCCTGGTCGACAAGCGGTACGGCTCCTCTCCGGCAAGGTACCTCCTCTGCTCCAACCGGATGAATAACCGGGCCTGTCCTGGGCCCGGGCATCTCGATACGGGAGATATAGAGGCTTTGATCTACCGCGAAATGCGAAAAAAATTAGCCCTCTTCCCATCGCTCCGGCGGCAGAAGCAGGGGCCCGCTATCAATCCTGAGCGGACCGCGCTCAAAATCGAATTAACAAAAATCGAGCAGGAGATCTCCGCCTTGTTGGAGCGGCTGGCAGGGGCCGACGAGGTGATGTATCGCTATATCAGCCGGCGGGTCGGGGAGCTGGATGCCAGGAAGAACGAAATTGCGGCAAAAATCTCAGAACATACCCGGCAAAGAAAGCGCGATGGGCAAGAGATCGACAACCATCTGACCATGTGGGAAGAACTAAGCTTTGATGACAAGCGGCGCACGGCAGACCAGCTCATTAAGGCGATTTACGCCACAGAGGACGCGATTCAAATCGAATGGCGTATTTAAACGTGCGCTCCACTTGTACGCTTCGGTGAAGCGATCCGCCTGGCCAAGGAGCGGATGGATCAGAAAAACATCTACTTTACCAACCCCGTTCTGGACCGGCACGTCCACTCCTGAACCTCCCTGCCCTGCTCAAACGCCGGGGCCCCGCTTTTGCGGGGCCCCGGCGTGCGTTTTTTCTGATTCGCTTATTCCGTGGTGTAGTTGTCGAAATAGCCCTGGATATAGACGATGGGGGTGCCCTTATCCCCGGAGCCGGAGGTCAGATCGCAAAGGGAGCCGATCAGATCGGTGAGCCGCCGGGGTGTGGTGCCCTCGGAGACCATCTGTCCCACCAGATTTCCGTCTTTTTTGCGGATCTCCTCCTGAATGGCCTCCCGCAGCGCCTCGCCCGAGAGATGGGCAAAGTTGTTATCGGCCAGATATTTCAGCTTCAGCTCGTTGGGGGTCCCCTCCAGACCGGCGGTATAGGCCGGCGAGACCACCGGGTCGGCCAGCTCCCAAATCTGACCCACCGGGTCCTTAAACGCCCCGTCGCCGTAGACCATGACCTCCACGTGCTTGCCGGTGCGCTCCAACATGGTCTTTTGAATGGACTCCACCAGGTCCGTACAGGAGCGCGGGAAGAGCTTTACCGTGTCCTCCGTGGACTTGTTGGAGCCCAGAAGGCCGTAGCGCTCGTTGTAGCCGCTGCCCTCCACCGGGGCGGTGAGAATCTCATCCAGGCCGAACACCCGCTCGGCTCCGGCGGCCTTCAGCAGGCGCTTGGTCCGCGCCCGGGTGTGGATGTCGCAGGTGAGCACCCGCTTGGCGCTGGAGAGGATGGCCCTGGGATCGTTGGCAAAGAGAATCTCCACCTCCGCGCCGCTCTCCCGGATGAGGTCGCCGTAGTAGGCCACGTAATCCATCCCGGTAAAGGGGTGCTTGGGACAGCCGAAGAGGGCGCGGAACTGCTCCAGCGTGAGCACATCCCGATAGGGGTCGATCCCCTTCTCATCCATCACATCCGGGTCGATGAGGTGATTGCCCACCTCATCGGAGGGAAAGCTCAATTGCAGGACAATTTTCTTCGCCCCCTTGGCGATGCCCCGCAGGCAGATGGCAAAGCGGTTGCGGCTCAGAATGGGAAAAACCACACCCACCGTTTCGCCTCCCAGCTTGGCGCGCACATCGGCGGCAATCTGGTCCACGGTGGCATAATTGCCCTGGGCCCGGGCCACAATGGCCTCGGTCATGGCGAGAACATCCCGGTCGCGGACGGCAAAGCCCTCCGCCTCCGCCGCGGCCAGCACGGCCTCCGGCACGATCTGGGCCAGGTCATCGCCGCTGCGGATAATGGGGGCGCGAATCCCCCGGGAAACAGTACCGACCATCCGGCTCATGGTTACAACACTCCTCAAATATCTCTATTGTGATCGCAATGGGGGAATCCGGCCGGATTCCCGTTTTTTTATTATAGCGTACCTTTTGATATTTGTAAACCGCCGGGTAATGGCGCCGATTGGTTGACAAGTGTAATCCTATATGGTATATTAGGTTTACAAGAGTAGACCGAAAGGAGGCTATAAAATGGATACCCAACAATTCCGGCTCAGTGAGAGCGAGTGGCGGGTGATGGAGGTGCTCTGGACCGCTCCCGCCACACTGATGGAGCTGGTCCACACCCTCCACGGCCGGGTGGGCTGGGCCAAGAGCACCGTCACCACCATGGTGCGGCGCATGGAGGAGAAAGGGCTGATCCGCCATGAGGCGGACGGCCGGGCCAAGCGCTTCTACCCGGCGGTAGAGCGGGGGGCGGTGGCCGCCGCCGAGACCGACTCCCTCCTCTCCCGGGTCTATCACGGCAGCGTAAACCTGCTGGTGAGCAATCTGCTGGAGCGGGAGCGGCTGAGCCGGGCCGATTTGGACGCCCTGTACGCCCTTCTGGATGAGAAAAAGGAGGAGTGAGCCATGCTGGAGTGCGTGATCACCTCGTCGGTGCTCATTCTGGCCCTGACCGCCCTGCGCCGGGTCCTGCGGGGCCGGATCAACCCCCGTCTGATGTACGGCCTGTGGCTGTTGGCGGCCCTGCGCCTGCTGCTGCCCTTCTCTCTCTTTGAGAGCCCGGTGAGCGTCCTGGCGGTTTTGCCGGAACCCACCGCCGCCGTGGATGTGGAAGTGGAAGCGGTTCTGCGGGAGGACCCGGAGGAGGCCGGACAAATCTCCGCCGTTCAGCGCCGGCCGGAAGGGGACGTCCTCTCCGGCTCCGGCGGCGCTGCTCCCCCCATTCCGGTGGGAACCGCGCCCGCTCCGGAGAATTCCGCCGGTCCGGCGGAGGCGTCTGCGATTCCCTGGACGGAGCTGCTGCGCGGCGTGTGGCTCGTGGGGGCCGGTATGGTCCTCCTGTGGTTCCTGCTGGTCAACCTGCGCCTGAAGCGGACCCTCCGCCGGGCCCGGCGGGTGGAGGTCCCCTGTCCCCTCCCCGTCTATGTATCCCGGGAACTGCCCTCCCCGTGTCTGGCCGGGCTGCTTCGCCCCGCCATCTACCTGACGCCCTCCTGCCTGGAGCATCCCGACCGGCTGCGCCATGTTCTGGCCCACGAGATGACCCACTACCGGCAGGGAGACCCGCTCTGGGCCTGGGTGCGCTGCCTTTGTCTGGCTTTTTACTGGTTTGACCCTCTGGTGTGGCTGGCCGCCGCCCTGTCCCGGCGGGACTGCGAGCTCTCCTGCGACGCGGGGGCCATCGCCCGGCTGGGGGAACCGGAGCGCCTCTCCTACGGCCGCACGCTGCTGGACCTGGTGACCCCGGCTCCCGCTCCGGGGCAGCTCCTCCAGACCGCCACCACTATGGCCGCCCGGCCCGGCGCCCTGCGGGAGCGCATCGCCCTCATTGCCAAAAAGCCCCGCATGCTGGCCGTCACCCTGGCTGTGGTGGTTCTGGCTGTGCTGGCCGTCCTGGCCGCCACCTTTACCAGCGCCCCCGCGGACCGCCGCACGCTGGAGGAGCGGCTCCAGGACCCACCAGGAGCGCTTTCGGAGGTCCTTCTGGAGTATAATCTCTCGGAGGACACCCTGCTGGCGGCTTACTATGCGCCCTGCTACGACCCGGAAACCGGAAACGGCTACCTCTGCTCTCTCTTCGCCCTGGACCCCGCCCAGTTCGAGCGGGAATACGACGAGTGGGAGATGACCGGCGGGCGGACCTATCTGGGGGCAGGCCCGGACGGCCGCTACTATGTCCTCCAGACCACCACCGACGTGCGCTATCCTCCGGAGTACGCCGAGGGTTACCTGGCCGCCCGGGATACCCTCCTTTCCTGGGTGGCCCAGGCGGTGGCCGATTCTCCCGGCACAGTTCCCCTGGAAGAGGACGGGCGCTGGAACGCCTTCCAGGGCGTGTGCACCTTCCCCGGCGAACATAGGCTGGCCACCGTGGAGCTGAGTAACGGTTACCGGTACTACTTCGTCCTCTCCCAGCCGGCGGACCAGGGCGAACATGGAATCTGGTGCGTGGACCGCTGGATCGACTACCAGGGGAACAACCGCATTGCCCACCCGGCGGAGGCCTACAGCGTCACATTGGAGGAGTACTATGCGCAGCGGCAGGCGGAGGATTTTGAGGCCTGGTCCGACCCAGAGGCGGTGCTGCTGGCCTACTTGAACGAGACCTTCGGCTGGCAGTACGTCCGCCCCACCTCCATAGAGTCCATGGACGAGGCGGGAATTTCCGCCCTGACGGAGCAGCTCCGTTCCGGTCTGGCCTCCGACGAGCCGGAGAACGACGCCGTGGCCGCCGCCCTCGCCGGACGGACGGACTGGTCCCTGACCCTGACCCCGGACGGCGGGGAGCGCGTCACCCGGGCCGTTGGGACGTCCATTCAAAACGGCGCTCTGGAATCCCTGACCAGCGGATACGACTGGTATCCGATGGCCGGAGGGTATCTCCCCAGCGGGGCATACACGCTCTCCCTCTCCGACGGGGACGGGCTCTCCCTCACCTGCGTCCAGGGCAGTCCCGTGGCCCAGCTCACCGTGGACGGCGTCACTACCTATTATCAGGTGGAGTCCACCTATCCCTCCGACGGGGATACGGGATTGGTCGGGGCCCTGCGGGCCTGGTACGACGAGCTGGAATTTGACCTCAGCGCCGTGACCATCCCCACGGTGGAGGGCGAGGAGCCCGCCGCCACCGCCCAGCGCTTTGGGGAGGCGACGGCGGAGCACCTGCGGGACCTCACCGCCGGGAGCCTGTACGCCGTGGCGGACGCTCAAAACAACAACAGCGCCGGGCAGGAGGTGGGCGGCAGCGGAGATGAACTCGTGCTCTCCCTCTCCCTGGCCCTCCGGTTCCCGGAGGGGAGCGACATAGACCGCTCCCCCTATCAGGCCGGCGCCGGGCTGGCCCCTCTGAGCGGAGAACGGGCGGGCTGGTATGGCTGGGGACGGCAGGTACTCCTGGTCCGGGAGGGCGGAGCCTGGCGGATTCAGGAGATGGGCACCGGCGGGGTGACCCTGGACGGGTACAGTACACTCAGCCTCGCTCTGGACGGGGAGGAGGCCCGGACCATCACCATTGCCGACGACGGTGCCCTCTGGGACGCGGTGCAGGCCGCCCTCTCCACCCCCGCTCCATCGGGGACGGCCATCCCCGACGCCGGAGGTGAATTCTGGACCCTCCACGCCTACGGACGCCGGGGAACACAAGCGGGCCCCTGGGTCCGGGTCTGGCCGGAAGAGGAGCTGGCCTATGTGTCCGATTCCGGGGCGCTCTACGCCGTCCCCGGTCTGGAGGAGGAGTTGCGGGCGGTCTTTGACCCTCTGGAGCTGGAGGAGGCGATGCGCTTCTCCTTCTCCCTGGAGCCCTACAGCGCCCAGGCCGTTGCCCAGCGCTGGGCGGAGATCTGGTTCTCCATCCTGGGCGGTCTCACCCCCGGCAACTGCTACCGGCAGGACTACCACGACGGCTATACTCTCTCCGGCTGCACCGTCACCGACGAGCGCAGCGGGGCCATCTCCTTCGCCATCCACCTGACCGGTCCTCAGGGCCGGTCCCGCACGGTGGATGCGGAACTCACCCTCCAGGACGGCGCGTGGCAAGGCCGGGCGCAACTGGAGTGAATGCAGGAAACGGGGCGGGGACCATTGCGGTCCCCGCCCCGTTGTGGTACACTGGGGGAAAACAGAAAGCGAGGTTTTTGCCATGAAAGAAGCGGCATTTTTAGGAACCGGCAATATGGGCGGCGCCCTGGCCCGGGCGGCCTGCCGGTCCATCGGGCCGGATCAGGTGATTCTCTCCAACCGCACCCGGGCGAAGGCGGAGGCCCTGGCCGGGGAGCTGGGCTGCACGGCGGCCCGGGACAACCGGGAGGCCGCCCAGTCCGCCCGTTACCTCTTCCTGGGGGTGAAGCCCCATCTGATGCGGGGCCTTCTGGAGGAGATCGCCCCGGTTCTCTCCCCCGGCCAGGTCCTGGTGTCCATGGCGGCGGGACTCACCCTGGAGACGCTGGCCGGGTGGGTCCCCGACGGAACGGCCGTCCTGCGGATCATGCCCAACACCCCCTGCGCCATTGGAAAGGGGCTGGTGGCCCTGTGCGCCGCCCCCGGTCCGGCCGAGGAGCACGGCCCGGCGGTGGAGAAGATCCTGTGCGCGGCCGGGCGGGTCGAGCGGGTAGAAGAGCGGCTCTTCGACGCCTTTTCGGCGGTGGCCGGATGCAGTCCCGCGTTTATCTATCTCTTTTTGGAGGCCCTGGCCGACGGCGGCGTGCTGGCCGGGCTCCCGCGGAAGCAGGCCGTCGCCTTTGCTGCTCAGGCTATGGCCGGCTCCGCCGCCCTGGTGCTGGAGAGCGGCGAACATCCCGGCGCGCTCAAGGACGCGGTGTGCTCCCCCGGCGGCTCCACCATCGAGGGCGTGGCCGCTCTGGAGCGCCACGGCTTCCGGGGCGCGGTAATAGACGCGGTGGAGGCGGCCTGGAGTAAGAGCGCTTCCCTGGGGAAGCAGTGATGCTGGCGCTCATCACCGGCGGCAGCGGCAGCGGGAAGTCCGCCTGGGCAGAAGGACTGGCCCAGCGGCTGTGCCCGGGCCCCAAGCTGTACCTGGCCACCATGCGCCCCGGCGGCGGAGAAGCTCAGGCGCGTATCCTGCGCCACCGCGCCCTGCGCCGGGGCAAGGGCTTCCGCACCGTGGAGTGCCCCGACGGCTTTGCAGGCCTCTCCCTCCCCTGTGGAGAGACCGCCCTCTTGGAGGACCTGTCCAATCTGGCCGCCAACCGGCGCTTTTCTCCCGCTCCGCCGGACGACTGCGCCGGAGTCCTCCTGCGCGAGCTGGAGGAGCTGGCCGGGCGCTGCGCTCACCTGATTGTGGTGAGCAATGAGATTTTTTCAGACGGCGTGGCCTACGACCCGGACACCACGGACTATCTCTCCCTCCTCTCCCATCTCAACCGGGAGCTGGCCCGGCGGGCGGACCTGGCGGTGGAGGTGGTCTGCGGCCTGCCGCTGGTCCTGAAAGGAGCGCTGTCATGAGCGCGTTTATCATCGCCTTCTCCACCTACTCCCGCATCCCCATGCCCCAGGTGGAGTGGAACGAGAAGCACATGAAATATGCCATCTGCTTTTTCCCCCTCGTGGGGGCGGTGGTGGGCCTGCTGGCCCTGGGCTGGGGATGGCTCTGCCGGTTCCTGGATCTGGGAGAACTCCTCCAGGCGGCCGGATGGACCGCCCTTCCCCTGCTGGTGACCGGCGGAATCCATATGGACGGCTTCTGCGACACGGTGGACGCCCTCTCCTCCCACCAGAGCCGGGAACGCAAGCTGGAGATTCTCAAGGACTCCCACACGGGGGCCTTTGCGGTGATCTTCTGCGGTGTGTGGCTGCTCCTCTATACCGGGGCGGTGAGTCAGGCCCCCTTCCCCCGGGGAATCGGGGTGCTGGCCTGGGGCTATGTGCTCTCCCGGGCTCTGAGCGGCCTGGCCCTGGCCAACTGGAAGGGCGCCCGTCCCTCCGGAATGCTCCAGGCCTTTGCCGACGCCTCCCACCGCACGGTGGTCACCGCAACTATGGTGGTCTATCTGCTGCTGGCCGGTGTGGGAATGCTCCTGTGCTCTCCGGTGGGGGGCGGTGCGGCTCTCCTGGCCGCCGCGCTGGTTTTTGCCTATTACCGGCGCATGTCCTACCGCATTTTTGGGGGCATCACCGGAGATCTGGCCGGATATTTCGTGCAGCTGTGCGAGCTGGCCGCCGCGCTGGCGGTGGCCTTGACCCACGGCTGGATAAATTAGAGGAGGAATGGAAATGATGCTCTTTGTGGGGGGCTTTGGCCAGGGGCAGGCCGCCTATGCCGCAGACTGTACCGGTAAGACGCCCCGCCCCTGCGCCACGCCGGAGGAGGCCCTCTCCGCTCCGGCCATTGACGGCTTTCACCAGCTCTGCCGCCGCATTTTGGAGGACGGTGGAGAGGTGACCGCCTTTGTGGAACAGCTCCTGGTTCAAAATCCCGGCGCGGTGGTGGTCAGCGATGAGATCGGATTGGGCGTCGTGCCCCTGGACCCCTTCGAACGCCGCTGGCGGGAGGAGACTGGGCGGGCGCTGTGCCGTCTGGCCGCCGCCTCGGAGCGGGTGGAGCGGGTATGCTGCGGCCTGGGGGTGCGGCTGAAATGAGGGAATTTCTCTTCCTGCGCCACGGAAAAACGGCGGGCAATCTGCGGGGAAATTATGTGGGCGGCCGCACGGACGAGCCCCTGTGCCCCCTGGGAATCGACGAGTTGAAGCGCCTCCCCCGGTATGAGGCCCAACGCCTGTATACCAGCCCCATGCGCCGCTGCCGGGAGACCGCCGCGCTGCTTTTTCCCGGCCTCGCCCCCACCGTTGTGGAGGACTTTCGGGAGTGCGATTTCGGTGCGTTTGAGAATCTGAGTTTTGCGGAGCTGGCAGACGATCCCCGCTATCGGGCCTGGGTGGAGGGCAACTGTGCCGGGCCGATCCCCGGCGGAGAGCACCCGGATGCCTTTATGGCCCGGTGCCGGGCGGCCTTTGCCCCCCTGCTCGCCGATCCCTCCCAGGAGACCGCCGCCCTGGTGGTCCACGGCGGCACGATCATGGCCATCCTCTCGGGCTTCGCCCGGCCGGAACGGCCCTATTTCTCCTATCAGGTCAAAAATGGCCGCGGCTACCGCTGCGCCGTCCGGGACGGCGCTCTGGTGTGCTTGGAGGCCCTGTAAAATCCCCGCCGGGAAGGTTGGGAGGCCGGTTATGCACCCTTGCTATGCGTTCGACGCCATTCTCAAAAAAGTTCCGGATCTGGACGGCGCCTATGTGGAAATCCCCTTTGATGTGCGGGAGGTATTTGGAGCAGGGCGGGTTCCAGTCCACGCCACCTTTGACGGCGTGCCCTATGACGGCCTCCTGGTCCGAATGGGAACGCCCGGCCATATTCTCGGCGTACGGAAAGACATCCGGGCCAAGATTGGCAAACAGCCGGGGGACTGTGTCCATGTCACCCTCCGAAGGCGTATTCCTCCAAGCAAAGAAAAAGCAGATTAAACGCAGCAAAACGGCACAGCCTTTCGGCTGTGCCGTTTTGAATCAATGGCGAATCTTCCGCTGGAATTCGGGGCTGGTCTTACTTCAGCTCGACCTTGCCGCCCACTTCCTCCAGCTTCTTCTTCATCTCTTCGGCCTCGTCCTTGCCCACGGCCTCCTTCAGGGTCTTGGGCGCGCCCTCGACCATAGCCTTGGCATCGGCCAGGCCCAGGCCGGTGATCTCGCGGACAGCCTTGATGACCTTGATCTTCGCGGCGGCGTCAAAACCGGCCAGAACCACGTCGAACTCAGTCTTCTCCTCCGCAGCGGGAGCAGCAGCGCCGCCAGCGGCGGGAGCGGCCATAGCGGCGGCGGAAACGCCGAACTCCTCCTCCAGAGCGTGCACCAGCTCGGACAGCTCCAGAACAGTCAGGCCCTTAACCTCTTCAATCAAAGCAGTGATCTTCTCGCTAGCCATGATAAGATACCTCCTAATTCAATCGTATCTGATAAAATATGTTCCCCACAGGGGTTGGGGCGCCAAGCCCCGGGATCGCAGGGTTTGCCTTACTCGGCAGCGGCCTCGGCGGGAGCAGCCTCCACGAAGCCGCCCTTCTCCTCGGCAATGGCCTTCAGGACGATGGCCAGGCTGGTGATGGGAGCCAGCATGGTGCCCAGAACCTGAGCCTGCAGGACCTCCTTGGAGGGCAGATCGGCCAGGGCGTTGATCTCGTTCAGGGACAGGACCTTGCCGTCCATAAAGCCGGCCTTGATGACGAACTTCTCGCCGTTGAACTGCTTGGCGAACTTGGCGATGACGCGCATGGGCGCGATGGGATCGCCGTGGCTCAGGGCCATAGAAGTGGTACCGTTCAGAACGGAGTCCATTTCCTTCAGCCCCACGTTGTCGATGGCGAAACGCACCAGGGTGTTCTTGACCACCGCGTAGTCCAGCTCGTTCTTGCGGCACTCGGTACGCAGCGCGGTATCCTCGGCCACGGTGATGCCCTTATAGTCCACCAGAACGCCGCTGGATGCGCTCTTCAGCTTCTCGGTCAGCTCGGCGACAATGGCCTGCTTCTCGCTCAGAACCTTAGCGTTAGGCATGTGGGATTCACCTCCATGAAATAAAAAATGCTCTTCTCATGCTCAAAGCACGAAAACAGCACAGAGAAACTTCTTCACTTGCTGCATTCTCGGCGGGACTTAATGGAATGCCCGCTGTCTTTGAACACGCGAATTAGTATATCATCCCGGACAGGCTGTGTCAAGCACAACCTGTCCGGAAATGATCTTTTTTGTGAGGGCGGTCAAAATCCACCCTGTCACGCTGCGGCTCGCTCCGGTCGGGTCGCCAAAGCCGCGCTTTGCGAAACATGCCGCCAGCCTGCGGCCGACCTGTTTTTTCGTCTGCGCTGCTCCTTGGCTCCCCTGTTCGCGGCCTCCGCGCTTCGAATTACACCAGCTTCGCGGCGTTGATCTTCACGCCGGGGCCCATGGTGGTGGCGGTGACGCAGCTGCGGACATACTGGCCCTTGGCGGCGGAGGGCTTGGCCTTGATGATGGCGCCCATGAGGGCGTTGAAGTTCTCGGTCAGCTTCTCAGCGCCGAAGGAGACCTTGCCGATGGGGCAGTGGATGATGTTGGTCTTGTCCAGACGGTACTCCACCTTACCGGCTTTGATCTCCTTGACGGCCTTGGCCACGTCGGGGGTGACGGTGCCGGCCTTGGGGGATGGCATCAGGCCCTTGGGGCCGAGCAGCTTACCCAGACGGCCAACCACGCCCATCATGTCGGGGCTGGCGACCACCACGTCATAGTCGAACCAGTTCTCCTGCTGGATCTTCTGCACCAGGTCCATCTCGCCCACGAAATCAGCGCCGGCCTCCTTGGCGGCCTCGGCCTTGTCGCCCTTGGCGAAGACCAGCACCCGCTGGGTCTTGCCGGTGCCGTGGGGCAGCACGATGGCGCCGCGGACCTGCTGGTCGGCGTGACGGGAGTCCACGCCCAGCTTCACATGCAGCTCAACCGTCTCGTCAAACTTCGCCGTGGCGGTCTTGACCACCAGATCCATGGCGTCGGCCACATCATAGAGAACGCCCTTCTCGATCTTCTTGGCGCTCTCGACATACTTCTTTCCTCTAAACATTCCTTATCCCTCCTTCGCTCAGTCGCCCACCACGACGCCCATGGAGCGGGCGGTACCGGCGATCATGCTCATGGCCGCCTCGATGCTGGCCGCGTTCAGGTCGGGCATCTTGGTCTCGGCGATCTTGCGCACATCCTCCTTGCTGATGGTGGCCACCTTGGTCTTGTTGGGCACACCAGAGCCGGACTCGATGTTGCAGGCCTTCTTGATGAGGACGGCGGCGGGAGGCGTCTTGGTGACAAAGGTAAAGGAACGGTCGGCGTACACGGTGATGATGACCGGGATGATCATGCCGGCCTCATTCTTGGTGCGCTCGTTAAACTCCTTGGTGAAGGCGGGAATGTTCACGCCATGCTGGCCCAAGGCGGGGCCCACAGGGGGGGCGGGAGTCGCCTTGCCGGCCGGAATTTGCAGCTTGATATAACCAGTGATCTTCTGTGCCATTTGAAACAGCACCTCCTATGAAATGTGGTTGAGACGGAACGCTCCGGCGTTCCTCCCACGCGCGGGGTTGCGGGCCCCGCCGCCCGTTCACTCAGCCGGCTCCACCTGGTCGAGCTCCAGCTCGACGGGAGTCTCACGGCCAAACATCTCGACCGTCACGCGGACCTTGCTCCGCTCCAGGTCGATCTCTTCCACGATGCCCAGGAAGGACTCCAGCGCGCCCTCGGTGATCTTCACGCTGTCTCCCACCTGGTAGCCCACGACGACTTCCTTCTTCTCCACACCCATGGAGGCTACTTCCTCCTCCGTCAGGGGGATGGGTTTGTTGCCGTCGCCCACAAAGCCGGTCACGCCCCGGACGTTGCGCACCAGGTGCCACGTCTCGTCGGTCATGATCATCTTCACCAGCACATAGCCGGGAAAGACCTTCCGCTCCACAGTTTTCGGGCCGTTGTCCGTGATCTCGGTCACGGTCTCCATGGGGATATTCACCTCATGGATGAGATCGCGCATATTCCGGTTCTCCACGGCCTTCTCGATAGAGGCGGCCACGGTGTTTTCATAGCCGGAGTAGGTATGCGCGACATACCACAATGCACGTTCTTCCATATCTGCTCCTTACTGGAACAGATCCAGCAGGGCGCCAATGACAGACTGAGCCAGCCAATCGAAGACCCCGATGCACACGCCCACAACAATACAGCAGACAATGACGACCACGGTGTTGTTAAACGTCTGCTTCCGGGTGGGCCACTGAACTTTCTTCAGTTCCGCCTTCATCTCGCGCAGCCACTTGCCGATACGGGCGAAGACGCCGGGCTTGGACTTGCTGTCCTTCTTGCCCTTCTCCGGCTTGGCGCCGTTCTGCTCGAGCTTCTCGTTTTCAGGCATTCCGTACACCCTTCTTTCTATCGTGCTCTGGGCACAGATTACTTGGTCTCATTGTGAACCGTATGCTTTCTGCAGAAGGGGCAATACTTCTTCAGCTCCAGACGGTCGGGAGTATTCTTCTTATTCTTGTTGGTGTTGTAGTTCCTCTGCTTGCACTCGGAGCAGCGGAGGGTGATCTTCACCCGGGAACCAGCCTTTGCCATGTGTTCGGCACCTCCTTCAATAGTTGACCATGTCCAGGACATAAAAAAATGCCGGACACAGCCGTAGCCGAATCCAGCGACGCGGGGCGCACCACGCCCGTTCGTCACGGTGCGGACCCGGCTGTCTGCCTCCCTATGTTCTCTCGGCGGAGCAGAGGGTTCCGCACCCGTCACACCGTAAAAACGCGCACGAAAAAAAGCCCTCTTTCATAGGTAGGTTTAGAATAGCACGCAGGAGAGGGAAAGTCAAGCATTTTTGAAAATAAATTTGACATTTCCCCCGTCTGCCCCGATAATAAATCGTATCACCCAAAAAGGAGCGACCATCTTATGCGTATTATGGCCATCGACTACGGCGACGCCCGCACCGGCGTGGCCATCTCCGACGCCACCGGAATGCTCACCGGCTTTACGGCTGTGATCCCCAGCCGCAAAAGCCAGTCTGCGGCGGAGGAGATCGGGAAGCTCGCCGCCAGCCACGGTGTGGAGGAGCTGGTGGTGGGCCTGCCCCGGAACATGGACGGCACGGAGGGCCCCAGGGCGGAGCTGTGCCGTGCGTTTGCCCGGCAGCTGGAGGAGATCACCGGACTCTCCCCCGTCCTCTGGGACGAGCGGCGCACCACCGTGGAGGCCCATAACATTCTCCACCAGAGCGGCAAGCGGATGAAAGCCCACAAGAAGAACGTGGACGCCGTGGCCGCCTCCCTGATTCTGGAGGGTTACCTGACCTACCGGCGCACCCGCGGCTAGGGAGCCCGATTACCCGGGGCGAAACCACTCCCGGACGCCCACCACCAGGAGAAAGCCGCCGAAGCACCGGTGGAGCAGCTCCACATCCAGGCCGGTGGCCAGCCAGGCCGCCCCGCCGGCGCAGGCCAGTCCCGCCAGCACCGCAGGCAGCACGCTGGCGCGGTGGACGTACCCGTTTCGCAGATGGGCCGGAAGCGCCATGGCCGCCGCCGGGAGAAAGTAGAGCAGATTTACCCCCTGGGCCTGGGTCTGGGGCACACCGGCAAAGGCGGTCAGATAGATGAGCAGCAGGGTCCCGCCCCCCACGCCAAAGCCGGAGAGAACGCCGGTGACCGCCCCGGCCAGCACCGCGCCCAGCCACGCCGTCAAGCGAACAGGGCCTTCCCACCCCCGTAGAGCAAAAGCAGCGCAAACCCCCGGCGCAGCCAGGTGGGGCTGATCCGGCCAAAGACCTTTCCGCCCACCCAGCCTCCCAGCAGCCCGCCCAAAAGATAGGGCAGCGCCAGCGCCAGATCCAGCCCGCCCCGGAACCAGTAGATCGCCGCCGAGAGGGCGCACAGAGGGGCAATGACCGCCACCGAGGTGGCAAAGGCCTGCCGCTGGTCCAGTTGACACAGCCGGGTGAGCAGGGGCACCAGTACCATCCCTCCTCCCCCGCCGAACAGGCCGTTCACGATTCCCGCCGCGCCCCCGGCTAAGGCCGGCGCCCACCAGGGCCGTTTTTCCGTCTCCCTTGACACAAGACATCCCTCCATCGGTCTTATTCTGCCAATGGAGGGATGTTTTTATACCGTTTTTTCCCGCTGGGCCAGAGCCTGCACCACATCGCCCGCCAGCATCAGGCCCGCACAGGCCGGCACCCAGGCCACGCTGCCCGGAATGGAGCGCCGTCCGGGGGGCGGCGCTTCCCCGCTCTCCCCCGGAGTGACCGGGGGTTCCGGCGACCAGAGGACCCGGTGATGCCGGATACCCCGGGCGCGCAGCTCCTTGCGCACCACCCGGGCCAGAGGGCAGCCCTCCGTCTTGGCGATGTCTCCAATGCGGAATTGGGTGGGGTCCAGCTTATTTCCCGTTCCAAGGGCGGAGAGAATGGGAATACCCCGCTCCAGGGCGGTCTGGATCAGGTCCAGCTTACAGGAGACCAGATCGATGGCGTCCACGATGTAGTCATAGCGCGTCCGGAAGAAGTCCTCCCGGGTTTCGGCCTCGTACCGGGCGGCCAGGGGAATCACCCGGCATTGGGGGCTGATGTCCCGCACCCGCTCCGCCAGGACCTCCGCCTTGGGCCGGCCGAGGGTGGAGTGGAGGGCGCCCAGCTGCCGGTTCAGGTTGGTGAGGCTCACCTCGTCCTGGTCGATGAGGGTGAGCGCCCCCACGCCCGAGCGGGCCAGGGCCTCCACGGTCCAGCTCCCCACGCCGCCCAGTCCAAAGACCGCCACATGGCAGTTCCACAGGCGCTCCACCGCGCCCTCCCCCAGCAGCATGGCGGTGCGGGAAAACTGCTCCTGCATGGTATCGCTCCTTTCCATGAAAAAGGGCGGGGCACAAGGCCCCGCCCCGGTGTGATTGGACTTGTACTTCTTACTCCACGTAGCGGATGCCGCTGCCCTGGACGGCCTCAATGCCGGAGGTCAGCCCCTCCAGCCAGGTGCTCAGGTCGTCGCTGCGCAGGGCGTTGGAGGCGGTGTACTTCCAGAGTACCTGGTCCACCGTGTCCAGATACATCACATGCCAGCCCCACTGGTCCTGCTGGGTGTTCTCCACCAGGCCGGTGTCGCCCGCCTTACGGCCGTCGGCGAAAATCCAGTCCATGAAGCCGGTGAAGAAAGAGGTGCTCCGGTTCACGTCCTCATAGAGGCCGCCGTTGGTGTTGGAGCCGGGGTCCTCGGAATACTGCTCGGCCAGGGCGGCGAAGGACTCGGCGGTCTGGTCGCCGGCGTTGAACTCGTCCAGAATGCGCTGGGCCTCCGCCTCGGCGGCGTCCATGGCCTCGTCGGTGGGCTCTTCCGCGCCCTCCTCCACGTCGGCCAGGATCAGAATGTGGCGGATATCAGCCTGTCCGATGGCCTCCTCGTCCAGGTAGCGGCCGTCGAACTGCACGGCGTAGTAACCGCTGCCCGAGGACTCCACCACGCTCACGTCGCCCGGCTGCCGGGCGCTGTCCACCAGCCACTCCTGCAGGGCGGAGTTCAGGCTGGACCCCACCAGCGTCTGCTGGCCGGGATAGCTCAGGGAGCCGCTCTCGTCGGCGTCCACCACGGCCTGGGCCGCGTCGTCAAAGGAGGTTCCGCCCTCCACCTCGGCCACCAGGGCGTCGGCCTGCGCCTGAGCGGCCTCCATCGCCGCGGTCTGCTCCTCCTCGGTGGGCTCCACGGTGTTGCCCTCTTCATCCGTGGTGCTCTCCGCCGTACCGTCGAAGTAGACATAGCGGTACTGGAAGGTATCCAGGGTGTCCGCATTCTCCTCGTAGTAGCTCTCCAGCGCGGCGTCGTCATAGGTCAGCGAGTCGGAGTGAGCCGTATAATACTGGTTGGCCAGATAGACCTCCTCCAGGCAATCGCGCAGGACGCTCTCGTTCACATACTGGCCGAACACCGCCTTCAGGAAGGAGTTCAGGCCGGGATAGCCGGACTGAGTCGCCTGGCTGCGGTAGTTCTCAATATCGCTCTCCACCGAGGCCTGGCTCTCCTCCGAGAGGGTCATCCCCTCTTCCCGGGCGGCGTCGGTGAGCGCCTTGTTCTGGATGATCTGCGTCTCAGCCACGCTCATGAAGTAGTCGTAGAAGGTCTCGCCGGTCTCCTCATCGTAAACCTGCTCCTTGGGGTCCACGCTGGTATCGTACATCCCGTACATGGACAGCAGGTAGCCGTTCTGCTGCCGGGCCAGGTTGTAATAATAAGACACCTCGCCGGGCGTGTAATTCCGCCCGTCCACCGTCATGGCGGTGCTCCGTCCCTGGAAAAAGCCCGAGTGCCAGACCAGCAGGGCCACCACCAGGATGGCGACCACCACGCCAATGACCGTGTAGATAACGGTATTGCGCTTTTTGATCTTGGCCTCTTTGCGCTCCTGGATCTGCTTCTGCGTCAGGCCCCCTACGGGATCATTCTGGCGCTGTTTCTTTTCTCTGGATGCGCTCATTTGATCTTCAGTCCTCTCGTCATAATTGCTGCGAGTGTAGTCTCGCATACGTATTGAGAAATTATACCGGAAATAGCGGCTTTTTTCAAGCCCCTCCGGAAGATTTCCAGTTTTTTACGATTCGTTCCCGAATTTCCGCCACCAGGCCTCGATCTGAGCCCGGCCGGCCTGTACGCTGCCCTGAATCATCCCCGCCGAGCCCCCGCCCCGGCCGTTCAGGGCAGTGTTGAGCTCCCGCGCCGCGCCGCGCAGGTCCCGCCCGGGAGCACAGCCCACAATGTAGTTCCAGCGCTCCCCGGCGGGTACAAAGACGCCGCACAGCCCCACCCCCCGCTGGAGGGCGGCGTTGACCAGGGCCCGCTGGGCCTTGGTATCCAGCTCCAGGAAAAAAAGAGCCTCTTCTTTCCCGGGGGCGATCCCGTCCGCCAGGGCCTGGGCCGTCAGGCGGCCCAGATGGGCGGCGCGCAGCCTGGTCTCCTCCAGCTCGGCGCACAGCCGCGCCACCGCCTGGGCTACCTCGCCCTGTTTGGCGGAGAGCTGGTTGGAGATGTCGCTCACGCTGGCCTGCTTGGCGATCACATCCTCCACCGCACGGCTCCCGGAGAGCATCCGGAGGCGGACGCCCCCCTTCCAGTTCTGGAGGGAGAGGAAGTGGATGAGTCCGATCTCCCCGGTGTGCCTCACATGGGGCGCGCAGCAGGCGCACACATCGTAGCCCGGGATGGTGACCACGCGCACCGGCCCGGCGATCTCCCCCTTGCTGCGGTAGTCCAGCCGGGAGAGCTCCTCCGGCGCCGGATAGGTGCAGGAGACCGGCAGGTTCCGGCTTACCGCCTCATTGGCCAGGCGCTCCACCCGCTGTACGTCCTCCCAGGCGACCGGTCCGCTCAGATCCACGGTGACCTCCTCGTCCCCCAGGTGAAACCCCACATTGTCCAGATCGTAGAGCCGGTGGAAAAGGCCGGAGACAATGTGTTCCCCGGTGTGGCACTGCATCCGGGCAAAGCGCAGGGGCCAGTTCAGTTCAGCCCGCACCGGCGTTCCCACCTCCAGAGGCCGGGCGGTATGGTGCCAAACGGCGCCGTCCTCCTCCTGGGTGTCCCGGACGGGCAGGGCCGTCCCGTCCTCCAGGACCAGCGTCCCCTGGTCGCCGTACTGCCCGCCTCCCTCCGGGAAAAAGCAGGTCCGGTCCAGAGCGATGCGCCAGCCCTCCCCCGCCGGGGCGCAAGCCGTGACCTGTGCCGTGCAGGAGGTCAAATATCCGTCGGCGTCGTAAAGGCGCTGGGTCGTCATGGCGTTACTCCGCCGCATAGACCGCCTTCATGCCCTTATAGGTCATGTAGCAGTCCAGTTTGGAGACCGTCTCAAAGGGGGCGTGCATGGCCAGCACCGGCACGCCGGCATCCAGTGTGTCGATGTCCCGGTTGGCCATGAAGCAGGCCACCGTGCCGCCGCCGCCGGCGTCCACCTTGCCCAGCTCGGCCATCTGCCAGAATACGCCCGCCTCGTCCAGAATGCGCCGGACGTAGGCCACCACCTCGGCCGAGGCGTCGGAAGCCCCCGACTTGCCCCGGGCCCCGGTGTACTTGCACAGGCCCATGCCGTAGTTGATCCGCGCGCTGTTGCGCTTTTCGTACACGTCGGCATAATTGGGGTCATAGGCCGCCGTCACATCCGCCGAGAGGCAGAAGGACTTCTCATAGCAGGTCTTCAGGGGGACCTTCTGGCTGTCGCACAGGTCGGACATGAAGGTGTCGAAGGCCGCCGACTGCATCCCGGACACGCCCTCGGAGCCGATTTCCTCTTTATCGGCCAGGATGCATACGGCGGTCCGGGAGGGAATCTCCAGCTCCAGCAGGGCGGCGAACTCCGCATAGGCGCACACCCGGTCGTCGTGGCCATAGGCGCCGATGAGGGAGCGGTCGAAACCGATGTCCACAGCCCGGAAGGCGGGGACCACCTCCAGCTCGGCCGAGATGAAGTCCTCCTCCGTGATGCCGTATTTCTGGTGCAGCAGGTCCAGAACCGCCAGCTTGACCCGCTCGGCGCCCTCGTCGTCCCGGAAGGGCCGGCTGCCCACCAGAATATTCAGCGTCTCGGCGGGAATGGCCTCGCTCAGGGGCTTCTTGGACTGCTCCACCCCAAGGTGGGGCAGCAGGTCGTTGATGGTGAAGAGCGGGTCGCCGGGGCGCCCGCCGATGGCTACCTCCACCACGCTCCCGTCTTTCCGGGCCACCACGCCGTGGAGCTCCAGCGGGATGCTCACCCACTGGTACTTGCGCAGCCCGCCGTAGTAGTGGGTCTTGAAGTAGGCCAGCTCGCTGTCCTCATAGAGCGGATTGGGCTTCAAATCCAGGCGGGGAGAGTCGATGTGGGCCGCGCCGATGTTCACGCCCTCGGAGAGGGGGCGGCTGCCCACCACCGCCAGCATCAGGCTCTTGCCGCGGTTGGAGCGGTAGATCTTGTCGCCGCTCTTGAGCTCCATGCCCCGCACAAAAGGCCGGAATCCCTTGGCCTCCGCCTGACGGATGGCCTCGGATACACACTCCCGCTCGGTCTTACCCGCGTCGAGGAAGCGCTTATAGTCCTCGCAATAGCGCTGCAAAGCCGCCTCGTCCTCAGCCGTCAGGCGGTCATAACCGTTTTTCGGGGCGTAGCACAGCGCCTCTCGGCGCAGTTCGCCCGCCGTCTTTTCCTTTTCTGCCATAGAAATGGCCCTCCTTTGCCGTCTCGCGTGAAGTCAGGGCGCGCATCCCTTCGGAGCGCGCCCTGGGAAAATCGCTATTGCATATCTTACCACATTCCGCCCAACTTTACAACAGCGCCGAAAAGAGCGCTTTTGCCCGATCCTGGAACGCCTCCAGCGAGTCCTCCGGCCGGTTTTCCAGAATGTGGGTACACCCGGCCCGGTAAAACCCGTCCGGCGGCTGCGCCTCCGCCCGACGGCGGGCGTAGTCCTCGGAAATCCCCTCTCGGGCCATGATGCGCCGGATGCGCAGCTCTTTGGGGGCCAGGACTCCCACCACCGCGTCGCACTGCTCCCCCAGTCCGCTCTCCAGCAGGGCGGCCGCGTCCACCGCCACGGCGGGCGCACCCTGATTCCGGGCCTCTTCCGCCTGGCGGGCAATCTCCGCCAAAATAAAGCGGTGGGTGACGGCGTTGAGATCGGCCAGCGCCGCCGGGTCTCCGAAGACCTGGCGGGCCAGGGCCTTCCGGTCCACCCGGCCGGCGGCGTCCAGAATGGTCCCGCCGAACCGCTCCGTCAGGGCCGCGCGCAGGGGGGCGCTCTCCTCCAGCAGCGCGTGGTAAACCCGGTCGGCGTCAATGACGCGGACCCCCAGCGCCTCCAGCGTCTGGAGCGCCGTGGTCTTGCCCGCCCCGGTGGGGCCGGTAATGCCGATGAGCTTCATGGACTCACCCCCTCCCGGAGCCTCCGGCGCAGGCGGAAACGCAGCCGGAGGGCCAAAACCAGATTGACCACGGGGACCAGGCACAAAAGAATCCGGCCCATCTGCCTCAGAGCGCTCCGATCCCTCATCCAGCCGCTGCGTATCGTGCCGTGGATGAGGAAAACCGACTGGGCCGTCCAGAGCACGGCGGTGAGCAGCCCCAGCAGGAGCAATACCGGGTCCAGGGCGAAGGCCACCAGCGCCGTGTGAAAGACCAGATGGAGCACAGACCATACAACCGGCAGCAGCAGCGGATAGAACGGCAGCATCCAAACCGGGCCCTCCACCGCCTGCCACACCAGCACCGCCAGAGCGAAGTAGCCCCCCACCAGCACAATCTGGAGGGGAATCCCCAGCGCCAGGCCGTCGTCCAGCAGGCGCAGAGCCTTCCGCTCCATGGGGCCGCCCCGCCAGCCCAGCGGGTAGCGGTTGGCCTTGATGAGTACGTACAGCCCGAAAAGGGTTCCGGGCTCCCAGGAGAACAGCGCAATCCCCCACAGCGCCGGGGCAAAGTACGCCTCCTGCAGCGTCCCTACCAGGGCGGCCAGCATGATGACCGCGCTCAGAACCGAGAGCACCAGATAGGCGCAGGCGGAAAATACCACCCATACCGGGTGGCCCAGATGGATGCTTCCCCGCACGTCCAACAGGGTCAGCGCCACCAGCGCCGCCGCCAGCAGAGCGAAAAACACTACGATTCCCACGCCGATAGAAGCCGCGTCCATGTCCGTCCCTCTCCTCCCGTCTGGTTATACCTGTACAATATGGAATCCGGCGGCCTTGTTGAGCCGGTTGGACACCGCAAGGCCGATGCCGGAGGGGTCCGGGCCCTGGGCCCAGATCTGCTCCACGCCGGTGCCGTCGAAGTAGCGCAGGGCGTCAAATACCCGCCGGGCCTGTTCAGCCTGGTCGGCGGCGGGCCCCATGGCCTCGGTGGGGTGCCCCTCAAAGAGGGGGACAAACTCGTCGAAGCAGATGACCCCGTCCCGGTCCCCCACGTGACGGCGGATGTACCGGGCGCTCTCGGCCGGGTCGCCCTGCACCACGGTCACCGGGGCCTTGGGGGCGTAGTGGCGGTACTTCATGCCCGGGGCCCGGGGGTGTTCGTCCGCCCCCATGAGCCGGGTGACCGCGGCGTCCACCGCCACCTCTCCCAGCACGTCCCGCAGCTCCTCCAGCGTGACGCCGCCCGGCCGGAGCAGCCGGGGAGGCGTCACCGTCAGATCGACAATGGTGGACTCCACCCCCACCGAGCAGGGTCCGCCGTCCACGATGCCCTCGATCTTCCCGTCCATATCCTCCAGCATGTCGGCCATATTGGTGGGGCTGGGCCGGCCGGAGGTATTCCCCGAGGGAGCCGCCACCGGCACACCCGCCGCGGTGAGGATGGCCCGGCAGACCGGATGGGCCGGGCAGCGCATCCCCACCGTGTCCAGCCCGGCGGTGACCACGTCCGGGACCACGCTTCTGCGCTTGAGGATCATGGTCAGCGGACCCGGCCAGAACCGGCGCGCCAGGGCGTAAGCCCCGTTGGGGATGTCCAGACAGTACCGCTCCAGCCAGTCGGCCGAGGGAATGTGGAGGATGAGGGGATTATCCTGAGGGCGGCCCTTGGCCGCAAAGATCCGGGCCACCGCCTCCGGGTCCAGTCCGTTGGCCCCCAGGCCGTAGACCGTCTCGGTGGGAATGCCCAGAAGGCCCCCCGCCTTTAGAATTTCCGCCGCCCGGTCGGCCTCCCGGGCGGTAAAGCGCTGCGTGTTCACGGTTCGTTCACCTGATTTCCGCTTATTCGTAAATGCCCACCGGCGTACCCGCCAGTTCGATGGTGGTGTCGGGGGCAAAGTTCCGCTTCTGGAGGTAATGCTTCACCGCCAGAATGCCGTATTTGGGATTGGCGCGCTCGTCCTCCAACTCCAGCTCCAGCCAGTCTGCGCCCGAGCCGGTCAGCCACCCCTCCTCGTCCAGCACAAAGGCCATCTCCTGCTTCAGCTGGTCCAGATCCATCCCCTCGGGCAGGGCGGTAAAATGAATACAAAGTTCCATGTTGTTCTCCTTTTTCGCGTTAGTCCTGCTCTCCCGCCTTGAGGCGCTCGGCCTGGTCGGCGGTGATGAGGGCGTCGATGAGCTCGTCCAGATCCCCGTCCATCACCGCGTCCAATTTGTAGAGCGTCAGGCCGATCCGGTGGTCGGTAACCCGGCCCTGGGGAAAGTTGTAGGTGCGGATGCGCTCGTTGCGCATACCGCTGCCCACCTGGCTGCGGCGCTGGCTCTCAAATTCCTGGTTGACCCGCTCCTGCTCGGCCTCGTAGAGCTTGGAGGCCAGAATGCGCATGGCCTTATCCCGGTTCTGGAACTGGCTGCGCTCCTGCTGGCACTCCACGACGGTGCCGGTGGGCTTGTGGATGAGGCGCACCGCCGAGGAGGTCTTGTTTACGTGCTGGCCGCCGGCCCCCGAGGAGCGGAACACCTGCATCTCGATGTCCGCCGGGTCCAGGTGGACGTCCACCTCCTCCAGCTCGGGGAGCACCGCCACGGTGGCGGTGGAGGTGTGAATGCGCCCGCCGCTCTCGGTCTCCGGGACCCGCTGGACCCGGTGGACGCCGCTCTCGAACTTCAGGCGGGAGTAGGCCCCCTCCCCCTCCACCACGGCGGAGAGCTCTTTCACGCCCCCCAATTCGGTCTCGCTGAGGTTGACCACGTCCACCTTCCAGCCCCGGCGCTCGGCGTACATGGCATACATCCGGTGGAGAGAGTGGGCGAACAGCGCCGCCTCCTCCCCGCCCACGCCGGCCCGAATCTCCAGGACGACGTTTTTATGGTCGTTGGGGTCTTTGGGCAGAAGGAGGATCTTCAACTCCTGCTCCAGGCGCTCGGCCTCCCCCTTGGCCCGGGCGAATTCTTCCCGGGCCATCTCGGAGAGCTCCGGGTCCCCCGTCATCTCTTCGGCCTCGGCCATATCCCGCCGCGCCCGCTCCAGAGAGCGGTGGGCGGTCACCACCGGCTCCAGCTCCCGCTGCTCCCGGTTGAGCTTGGCCACCAGGTCCGGGTCCTGATAGGTCTCCGGCGCGCTGAGCTGGGCCTCCAGCGCCTGATAGCGCAGGTCCAGGGCCCGCAGTTTTTCCTGCATATCCAAAACAATCACTCACCTGTCAAAGAGAAAAGATTTTGCCAGAGCCAGCGGCTCCCGGATGTACATTTTGAGCCGGGACGGGAGGTGGGAACAGGGGGCCGCCAGGGTGGAGACCGTCTGCGTTCCGTCCCAGGCCCGGTCCCAGAGCATGCGGATGCGGGCCAGGTGGAAGCCATTGGACACCAGAAGGACCGTTTCGGAGTCCTCCACTTCCCCGCTCCGGAAGAGCTCCCGGGTGTAGCGGACGTTCTCCCAGGTGTTGCTGGAGCGGTCCTCCAGGACGATCTGCTCCCCGTCCACCCCGTGGGCGGTCAGATAGTCGTACATGCACTGGGCCTCGCTCATGGGCTCGTCGGGGCCCTGGCCGCCGCTGACCACCACCGTCAGCTCCGGATGGTCCTCCAGATAGGAGAGGGCCGTGTCCAGCCGGTCCTGAAGGAGGATGGACGGTCCCCACGCCTCTACCTTGCAGCCGAAAATGACCATGACCTCCGGCGCGTTCTCCCCGGAGACGACGGACGTCCGGCCCCCCGCCAGCACCACGCCCTCCAGCGCGCCGAAGCACAGGGCCCCCAGTACCAACAATGCCGCCAGCAGCCGCAGCCAGAGAGAGCCGGAGCGGCGGCCCTCATAGGGGCGGTACTCCATGGTTGGGTAGCGGGGCTGTTTTCTGCGCCGGGTCATACGCCGCCTCCCGCCGCCTCCAGCGCGGCGGAGAGCTCCTCCCAGCGGGCGTAGAGCCCGGAGAGCTCCTCCTCCAGGGCGGCTTTCTCCTCCCCCAGCGCCTGCAGGCGCACATAGTCGGTGGCCGCCGCCGCCATCTCCGCGTCCAGGGCCTCCAGCCGCTCTTCGGCCTTGGCTACCTCCCGCTCGGCGGCGTTCACCTGCTTTTCCAGCATTTTTGTGCCGCCGGAGCGCTTCTGTCCCCCGGCCGCAGCGGGCTCCTTCTTGGGGGCCTTGGCCGAGGGCTCGGCCGCTTTGGCCGCCTGGCTGAGCTGGCGCTGCCGCTCCTGAAAGGCCCGGAACTCCTCAAAGGTCCCCCGGAAATCGGTGATCTGTCCGTTTTCAATCATCCAGATGCGCCCGGCAAACTGGTTGATGAAATAGCGGTCGTGGGAGACGAAGAGGAGGGTTCCGTCGTAGTCGGTGACCGCCTCCTCAATCCACTCCCGGGAGGCGATGTCCAGGTGGTTGGTGGGCTCGTCCAGAATGAGCAGATTGATTTTCGCGTCCATGAGCATACACAGCCGCAGGCGGCTCTGTTCCCCGCCCGAGAGGGCGGAGACCGGCTTAAAGACGTCCTCCCCCCGGAAGTTGAAGGCGGCCAGGCGGTCCCGGGCCTCCTGGGTGGTGCAGTTCTGGTCGTAGAGCATGGTGTCCACCAGATTGCGCTCCGGGTGGTCGAAGTGGATGATCTGGGGAAGATAGCCGATCTTTACCGTGGGACCCCGGCGGATTTTGCCCCCGTCGGGCTCCTCCTCCCCCATGATGAGCTTGAGGAAGGTGGACTTGCCCGTCCCGTTGTCCCCCAGAAGGGCAATGCGCTCCCCGCCCTCTACCAGAAGGTCCACCCCGTGGAAGAGGGGGCGCCCGTCGAACCCCTTCTCCAAGTCCTTGATGAGGAGCACCTCGTCCCCGTGAAAATCCCGCTCGCCAAAGCGCAGGTCCAACTTGTGCTCCTTCTTGGGTTTGTCCGTCTTGCGCAGGCGCTCGATGCGCTTCTCCATGGACTGGGCCCGCTTGAAAATCTTGTCGTTGCCCGAGTAGGCCCAAATCCGCAGCTGCTCCGCCGCCTTCTCCAGCTGCTGGATCTTGGCCTGCTCCTTTTCGTACTGCCGGCGCTTCTCCTCGTAGCGGCGCTCCTTCTCCACGGCGTAGAAGCTGTAGTTGCCCGGATAGAATTCCGCCCGGCCGTCCTGAATTTCGATGACCCGCCGGACCACCCGGTCCAGAAACCAGCGGTCGTGGGAGATGGCCAGCACCGTGCCCTTGAAGCGGCCCAGATACTCCTCCAGCCACTCGGTGGCCCGCAGGTCCAGATGGTTGGTGGGCTCGTCCAGGAGGAGGATGTCGGTGTCCTCCAGAATAAGGCGGCCCAGGTTCACCCGGGTCTTCTCTCCGCCCGAGAGGGAGGAAAAGAGTTGCGAGCGCATACCGGCGCCGATCTCCAGGCCGTTGCAGACTTTATTGAGCTCGGTGGCGGTGTCGTAGCCTCCTCCCGCCTCGAAGGCCGCGGCGAGCTTGTCATACCGGCGCATCAGCTCGCCGCTGCTGTCCCCCGCCATGCGGAAGGACAGATCGACCATCTCCTCTTCCATCCGGAACAGCCGGGCAAAGGCGGTGTTGAGCACGTCCTCCACGGTGTACTCCGGCGGGTAGACGGGAATCTGGGAGATGAGGCCCAGGGTCTTGCCCGGGGCGATGGACACCTCTCCCTCGTCGTAATCCAGCTCGCCGGTTAAAATCTTGAAAAGCGTGGTCTTGCCCGCGCCGTTTTTTCCCAAAAGGCCCACCCGCTCGCCCTGATCAATCTGAAAGGTGAGGCCGTCTAAGATTTTCGTCCCGACCTCGAATTCCTTGACCAGGCCGGAAACGGATATATCGATCATTTCTCGTCTCCTCCGAACTGCTATGGTACAATGGCTTTGCGTACGAGCCGCCCGCCACCGGCGTGATTACCGGGAAAGGCGTCGTCCATTCTCCCTCCCGGGAGAATCCGGCCCGCCTCTTGTGCCCCAGGCCAGACGGCCGCGGCCTCCCGCGCGGAGGCCGCGGCCGCTTTGTTTATCCCTCGCTGGTCACGCTCTTCAGGTAATCCACCAGCTCCTCAAAGGCCATGCCGCGGGAGGCTTTGACCAGGACCGTGGCGTGGGGCCGGAGCACCTTGGCCAGGACCGGTTTGGCCTCCTCCTTGCTACGGCAGTAGTAGCACTCGGGCACGCCGGATTTCTGGGCGGCGTCCCCGATGTGCCGGGCCAGCTCGCCCACCGCCACCAGGCAGTCCACGCCCGCCTTGCCCAGATACTCGCCCACTCCGGCGTGGAGGGCGGGGGCCAGGGGGCCCAGTTCGAACATGTCGCCCAGCACCGCCACTTTATAGGGCGAACGGCTGCTGGAGAGCACCTCCACCGCCGCCCGCATGGACTGGGGATTGGCGTTGTAGGTGTCGTTGAGGATGGTAATATCCTCCCCCCGGTGGAGGATGTTCATGCGCATCTTGGTGGGGGCGAAATGGCGCACGCCCCGGACCATCTCCTCCTGCGTCAGGCCGAAGTGCTCCCCCACCGCCAGAGCCATCAGGGTGGGATAGACCATGTGCTCGCCCAGCGCGGGGATTTCCACCTCGCACTCCAGCCGGGGCGTCCGGGCCCGGCAGAACATGTGGCTGCCCCCGTCGCTCCGGATCTCGGTGGCACGGTAGTCGTTGTCCGCTCCCGCGCCGCACCACACCGTGGGGAAGGGCAGCGGCGCCAGCGTGCGCAGCAGCGGGTCGTCCCCGTTGAGGATGGCTACGCAGTCCGGCTTCGCGTGGTGAAAAATCTCGCTCTTCGCCTCCAGAATTTTCTCCCGGCTGCCGAAAAACTCGATGTGGGAGTCCCCGATGTTGGTGATGAGGGCCAGATCGGGCTCCACCAGGTCGGAGAGATAGTCGATCTCCCCGGCGTGGTTCATGCCCAGCTCCAGCACGGCGATCTGGTGCTCCCGGTTCAGCCGCAGCAGGGTCATGGGTACGCCGATGTCGTTGTTCAGATTCCCCTCCGTCTTGAGGACCCGGTACTTCTCCCCCAGCACGGCGGCCACCATATCCTTTGTGGTGGTCTTGCCCACCGAGCCGGTGATGGCCACCACCGGAATGTTGTACTTTTTCCGGTAATGTTTGGCCAGGTCCCGCAGCGCCCGGGAGGTGTTGGGCACCTTGATGTAGAATTTTCCGGGCAGGTAACTCTCCCGCTCCCGCTGGGTAAAGCAGCCGGCGGCGCCCCCCTCCAGGGCGGCGTTGATGTAGGCGTGGCCGTCAAACCGCTCCCCCGCCAGAGGGATGAAGAGGGAGCCGGGATGGATGGTACGGCTGTCGGTCTCCACCCGGGACACCGGGCGGTCCAGGTTGTCGAATTCGCCCAGCATCCGTCCCCCCGTTACCGCCAGAATCTCACGTATGGTCATGGGCTCCATGAACGCTCTCTCCTTTTATCTCCCCTGGGCCCGGGCCGCCAGAGAGGCGGCCACGATCTTCTGGCACAGGGCGTCGTAGTCCACCCCAACGGCAGCGGCCTCCTGGGGCAGAAGGCTGGTGGGGGTCATACCGGGCAGGGTGTTGATCTCCAGGAACCAGGGTTCCCCCGCGCCGTCCACAATAAAGTCCGCCCGGGCGTAGACCGAGAGGCCCAGAGCCTCATACACCCGCAGGGCGGCCCGGCGTACCGCTTCCTCCAGCTCGGCCGGGATCTCCGCAGGGCAGACCTCCCGCGCCGCGCCGGGCTGGTACTTGTTGGCGTAGTCGTAAAAGCCCTCCTTGGGGATGATTTCGATGGAGGGAAGGGCCTGATCTTCCAGAATACCCACCTGGATCTCCCGGCCGGCGACATACTGCTCCAATACCGTCCGGCCGCCCAAAGCCGCCCCCTCCGTCAGGGCGGCGCGCAGCTCCTGCGCCGTGTGGGCGATGGACACCCCGATGGAGGACCCGCTGGCCACCGGTTTGACCACCACCGGCAGGGAAGTCTCGGTCACCAGGCGCTCGATATCCTCCGGGCCATAGGAGACCGTCCGCCAGGCCGGCGTGGAGACCAGACCGGCCACCACACGCTTGGTGAGGTCCTTATCCATGGCGATGGCGCTGCCCAGATAGCCCGCGCCGGTATAGGGCACTCCCAACAGTTCCAGGGTGGCCTGGACCCGGCCGTCCTCGCCGCAGGAGCCGTGCAGGGCCACAAAGACCAGGTCCGCCGCCCGGCACAGCTCCAGCACGCCGGGACCGAAGAGGCTCCGGCTCTCCCCCGCCCGGCTGCGGCGCACCGCCTCCAGATCGGGGGCCTGACGGCCGATGCGCTTGAACTCCACCGGCACCGGGGCGTCGAAAAACGCCTCCCCCGCCGCCTGCGTACCGAAATACAGGTCCACCAGGCCGGCCCGGTGCCCCAGCCGCCGCAGCGCCTCGGTTACCATCACGCCGGTGGACAGAGAGACGTTGCGCTCCGGGCTCAGACCGCCCGCCAATACTACGATTTTCATATTCGCACCTCTGCAAAACGGTTTTTCCGATATGGCATTTTATGCATACATGGTTGATTATAGCATACGTTCCGCCAAGACTCAATGAAAAAACCGCCTTTTTTGCGCCCGAGGCAAAAAAGACCGGGCGCGCCGCGGAACCACGCGGCGCGCCCGGCGGGACGCGTCCCTTTATTTCTTCATGGCCAGAGCGGCGCGGACCTTTTCGGCCAGCACCTTGGGGCTCAGGCCGTAGTGCTCCAGCACCAGGGGGGCCTTGCCCGAACGGCCGAACACGTCTTCCACGCCGTGGCGCACCACGGGCACCGGGCATACGCCGGCGAGATAGCCGGCCACCGCCTCGCCCAGGCCGCCGATGACGTTGTGCTCCTCGCTGGTGACGATGGCGCCCGTCTCCTGGGCGGCCTTGAGCACCAGCTCCTCATCCAGGGGCTTGATGGTGTGCAGGTCCAGCACCCGCACATCGATGCCCTCGTCCGCCAGCGTCCGGGCGGCCTCCAGGGCCATCTGGACCATCATGCCGGTGGCGATAATGGTGGCGTCCTTGCCCTCCCGGAGGGTGACGCCCTTGCCCAGTTCAAAGGAGTAGCCGGGGATGGTATCGGTGACCGTCTCCACCGCCAGGCGGCCCAGGCGCAGGTAGGCCGGACCCTCGTAGTCCAGCAGGGCCTTGACGGCCAGCTTCATCTCGTGGCCGTCGCAGGGGCAGCAGACCACCATGCCCGGCAGGACCCGCATGGTGGCAAAGTCCTCGCAGCACTGGTGGGTGGCGCCGTCCTCGCCCACGCTCAGTCCGCCGTGGGAGCCCACCACCTTCACGTTCAGATGGGGATAGGCCACCGAGTTGCGCACCTGCTCAAAGGCGCGGCCGGAAGCGAACATGGCAAAGGTATTGGTGAAGGGCTTCTTGCCGCAGGTGGCGAGACCCGCGGCCACGCCCACCATGTTGCACTCGGCGATGCCCATATTAAAGAACCGCTCCGGATAGGTCTTGGAGAAATTTTTGGTCATTGTGGCGCTGGACAGGTCGGCGTCCAGAACCACCAGCTCAGGATACGCCTCCGCCAGTTCCACCAGAGCCTCGCCATACGCGGCGCGGGTCGCAATCTTGTCTCCCATCTTACTTCCCCTCCAATTCGTTCAGCTTGGCCTCCAGCTCGGCCTTGGCCACGGCGTACTGTTCGTCGTTGGGGGCCTTTCCGTGCCAGCCGGCCTCGTTCTCCATGAAGGAGACGCCCTTGCCCTTGGTGGTGTGGGCCAGGATGACGGTGGGCTTATCCGTGCAGGCCCGGGCCTGGTCCAGCGCCTCCAGAATGGCCCCATAGTCGTGGCCGTTTACCTGGAGCACGTTCCAGTTAAAGGCCTCGAACTTCTTGTCCAGGGGCTCGGTGGGCATGACGTCGGCGGTCTTGCCGTCGATCTGAAGTCCGTTTACGTCCACAAACGCGCACAGATTGGAGAGATGGTACTTCGCCGCGGCCATGGCGGCCTCCCAGATCTGGCCCTCGGCAATCTCGCCGTCGCCCATGACCGCGTAGACCCGGTAGCTCTTCTGATCCACCTTGCCCGCCAGAGCCATGCCGACCGCAGCCGAGAGGCCCTGACCCAGACTGCCGGTGGACATGTCCACACCGGGGACATGGACCATGTCGGGGTGGCCGGACATGTGGCCTTCCACCGAGCGGAAGAGCATGGCCTGCTCCCGGGGGAAATAGCCCCGCAGGGAGAGCACCGCATAAAGCGCGGGCGTGCAGTGTCCTTTGGAGAGGACAAAGCGGTCCCGGTCGGGATTCTTCGGGTCGGCGGGGTCTACCTTCATCTCGTGAAAATAGAGCGCCGTCAGCACATCCATGACGGAGAGGGAGCCGCCGATATGGCCGGAAGCTGCGGCGTGGACCATATCCATCGCCAGCAGACGGGCCTTGGCCGCCGTCACGGCTAGGTCATGTACATTAGCCTGTTCCATTCGATTCACCTGTCCTTCGTTGAATTGGCACAAAAGCCGTTTCGATTGCTATCGGATGCTATAGGACGCGGCGCCAGCCGCGCCAATAAACCGCAAAAGCGATTTATTGTTAAAAGAAAGATTGCAGCGAGAGGGACTCCGCATCTCTTAGCGAATCCCGCCGTCCAGGGCTAGCGCCGCCGTCCGGATTACGGTAAGCGCGTTCTCCAGACCCATATGGGTGTTCACACACAGGTCGTAATTGCCCATATCGCCCCATTTCCGGCCCACGAAATGGTTGTAATAGGAGGCCCGGTAGCGGTCCTGCTGCCGGACAAAGCTCTCGGTGTGGACCGCCTCCACCCGGTATTCCTCCCGGGCGCGGCGGACCCGCTCCTCCAGAGGGGCCTGGAGAAAGACCCGCAGGCAGCACCGGTGGTCGTCCAGCACATAGTCCGCGCACCGGCCCACCACCACACAGGGCTGCCGGGCGGCATCCTTGATGATCTTGGACTGGGCGATAAATACCTGATCGGGCAGAGGCATGACCTGCGTCAGATTGTACAGATCAAAGAGAAAGCTCCCAGTGGGCCGCGCCTCCGTCTGGCGGATATATTCCTCGGTGAATCCGGTCTGCTCCGAGACCTTCTGGATGATCTCCTTGTCATAATAGGGCACATCCAGCTCCTCCGCAAGGCGCTTGGCAAGGATCCGCCCGCCGGAGCCGTACTGCCGGCTGATGGTGATGACCACTTGTTTCATCCGTGAGACACCTCCCAAAAAATCCAATTCTGTTTCCGGCTCGCCGTCTTACTTGGCGTAATAATTGATGAGACAGCCCGCCAGGATAATGTCCCGCTCCTCCCGGGTCAGTCCGGGCAGCGTGAGGGTTACGGCGGTCTCCTTCCCGCCCTGGATGAGGGTGGCGGAGAGCGCCTCTCCCTCCCCCTCCAGCAGCGCCCGGATGCCGGGGAGATAGAGCTGGTCGCCGGGCTGGATGTTCCAGTCCTTCACATCCGGGGCGATAAAGGGCAGCATGCCCCAGTTGACTACATTGGAGCGGTAGCGCTTGGTGGCGAACTCCGCGCACACATTGGCGCAGCCCCCCAGCACCCGCTGACAGGAGGCGGCCTGCTCCCGGGCGGAGCCGTCGCCGGGTTTGAGCGCCATGAGGAACGAGCCCAGGCCCGTAGTCCTGCCGTCCCGGCCGCCCAGAGCCTGCGCCACCTCGGGGGCGGCGGGGTTCTCCCGGCGCAGCTTCTCCAGGGAGAGCACCGCCTTGGCCCGGGGGACGTACTGGGGGTCCTTCCGGCTCAGGGCGAACTCGCTCAGGCGCAGGGGGTTGGAGCGGTAGGACGAGGTCTCCCCCGAGGGGATAAGCTCGTCGGTGGTGGTCACCGGGTCATAGATGGCCGCCGCCGCCGTCAGAAGCAAATTCTCCGGCAGGGGGATCTGCTCGGGCCAGTCGGCGATGTTGGGCCCAAAGACCAGCTCGGTCTCGGGCTGCGGCTTGCCCACGCCGTAGTACACCCGGGCTTTATAGGCCCCGTCGTCGTAGTTCCAGTTCTCCTCCGGGCGGTCGGCGGGCACGTCGGGCAGCTCGTCGGCGGCGG
>DWYC01000036.1 GCA_019118925.1 Candidatus Flavonifractor intestinipullorum
GAGGCGGCGGGTGAACTTCAGAAAATATACAGAAAGTATTCACATATTGTTCATAGACATTTCAAAGAATATCAAACTTTTTGGAGGGAAGAGGTGGTATGCTATACATGCAGTCAGGGAAAACCCAAACACCACTGCTCCCGACTGCGGGAGCAGACAAAAAACACCACGGAAGTGCCGTGTTTTTATAGATAGAAGTACGTTTCATTTTACCTCCTCTCTTTCTCTCTCTTTTCAAACGGAAAAAGGCCCGTCCTATGGGACGGGCCTTTTTCCGTGCGCCGGGGCCTCAGCCCAGAACGCCCAGATGTTCCAGAAGAATTTTAACGCCGATGGCGATGAGCACCAGGCCGCCGAAGAGCTTGGCCCGGGACTGAAAGCGCTCCCCCACCAGAGCGCCGATGCGCACCCCCAGGGCGGAGAGAATCAGCGTGGTGCAGCCGATGAGGGCCACGGCGGGGAGAATCTCCACCTGGAGGAAGGCGAAGGTGATCCCCACGGCCAGGGCGTCGATGCTGGTGGCCACGGCCAGGGGGAACATGGCGTGGGGCAGGAAGGAGGCGTCCATACACTCCTCCTCTCCGCCGGACTCCCGGACCATATTGCCGCCGATCAGGCAGAGCAGCACAAAGGCAATCCAGTGGTCCACGCTGGTAATCAGCGCCTGAAACCGGGTGCCCAGCGCCCAGCCCAGCAGGGGCATCAGGGCCTGAAACGCGCCGAACCACACGCCTGCGGTGAGGGCGTGGGAAAGGCCCGCCCTGCGCACCGACAGGCCCTTGCAGATGGAGACCGCAAAGGCGTCCATGGACAGCCCCACGGCGATGAGCAGTAACTCCCAGAAACTCATAACGAACGGGGCTCCTTCTACTTGCTAACTTTTTTGAAATTTGAACTGCCGGACGGGCCGCCCCGGGCTTCAGGGGCGCCCCACCACATGGGGAAGAAAATAGCGCATCTGTTTTTTCCACCAGGGCCAGTCGTGGTCCACGTCCAGCCCCCAGTAGTCCACCCAAGCCCGGATGCCCTTCCTCCGAAGCACATCCTCCAGACGGCGGGTACCGGCCAGCAGAGCCTCCTCCCAGGCGCCCTGCCCCACGCAGAAGATGAGGGTGCGGCGGTTGAAGAGAGACAGGTAGGGGTGGTCCAGGGGCATCCCGGAGAGGCTGGCGCAGGGGTCGTTGGCGTAGACCACCTCGTCCATATAGCCGCCGTACATGTCCCCGGTGTCGTAGATGCCCGAAAGGGCAATGACGCTGTCGAAAAAGTCGGGCCGGCGGAAGAAGAAATTGGCGGCGTGGTAGGCGCCCATGGAACAGCCGGTGGCTAAAAGCGCCTCCCCGGAACCGTGGATGGCCCGGATATGGGGAAGAAGCTCCTCGATGACGTAGTTGTACCAGGCCTCGTGCCGGCGGACCCGCTCGTAGGGGCTGCCCCCCTGGGCGGAGACCGTCTCCGCGTCGATGGTGTCCACGGTGAAGAGCTGAAGCGCCCCTCCCTCCAGATAGTCTGAGAGAGTCTCGATCATACCGAAATTTTCCCAGTCGAAGAAGCGCCCGTTCTGACAGGGAACCGCCAAAACGGGCTTCCCGCCGTGGCCGTAGACCTTGAACTCCATGTCCCGGCCCAGGAAACGGCTGTATTCCTTGTGATATTCCACGTGCATGGGGGGTCCTCCTTTGGCGCTTGGTTTCTGTTATCCTATCATAAAACCGCCGGGTCATCAAGGGAAAGGGGGCGGCGAGGGGGTGCTTTCATGGTTTTGCCACTTGCGCAGGTGGGACGGCTGGCATATAATTTAGCAGGAAAAGGGGACAAAATGGACCTTGTGCGGGTCTGGAAAGGATGATTGCTATGAATTTCGTCTTTATCTCGCCCAATTTTCCCGAGACCTACCGCTGGTTCTGCATCCGCCTGCGGGAGAACGGCGTGAATGTGCTGGGGGTGGGGGATGCGCCCTACGACGCCCTCCATCCGGACCTGCGCCGGGCCCTGACGGAGTACTACCGGGTGGACAGCCTGGCCGATTACGACCAGATGGTGCGGGCCCTGGGCCACTTCACCGGCCGGTACGGCAAGCTGGACTGGGTTGAGAGCAACAACGAGTACTGGCTGGAGCTGGACGCCGCCCTGCGGACCGACTTCAACATCAACACCGGCCTGAAGTCCGACCAGATCGCCAAATATAAGAGCAAGCGCCGGATGAAGGACTACTACCGCCAGGCGGGAGTGCCCTGCGCCCGGTACGCCATGGCCACCACGCTGGAGGCGGCGCTGGCCTTCACCCGGGAGGTGGGCTATCCGGTGGTGGTCAAGCCCGACCGCGGCGTAGGGGCGGCGGCCACCTACAAGCTCCGGTGCGAGGAGGACGCCGCGGAGTTTTTCGCCCACAAACCGGAGGAGCCCTATCTGATGGAGGAATTTGTCCCCGGTGTGGTGACGACCTACGACGGGGTGTGCAACTCCCGGGGGGAGGTGCTCTTCGCCGCCAGCCACATCGCCCCCAACTCCATCATGGACATGGTCAACGAGGGGGTCCCCTGCTTTTACTATGTGGACAAGGAGGTCCCGCCCGACGTGGAGGCCGCCGGAAAGGCGGTTCTGCGGGCCTTTGGAGCCAGACGGCGGTTCTTTCACCTGGAATTTTTCCGGCTCACGGAGGACAAGGAGGGCCTGGGCCGGAGGGGAGACATCGTGGCTCTGGAGGTCAACATGCGCCCGGCGGGGGGCTACACCCCCGATATGCTCAACTTCAGCCAGAGCGTGGACGTGTACCAGATCTGGGCGGATATGGTGGCCTTTGACCAGCGCCGCCACCCCTACCAGGGGGAACACCGCTACTGCATCTACGCCGGGCGGCGGGACGGAGTGGACTACGCCATGGACATGGACGAACTGCACGCCCGCTGCGGGGAGCACGCCCGGCTCTTTACCCGGATGCCCGACGCCCTGGCCGGAGCCATGGGCAACCAGGTGGCCATCGCCTGCTTCGATACCAAAGAGGAGATGGAGCGCTTCGTCCACGACGCCTTTGCCCTGCGGATCTGAGGGGGAAAATGCGAACGGACCCAGCCTGCGGTGGGACAGGCTGGGCCCGCTGCCGGTTATAAGGCGGAGGGGAGCAGCGGCTTTGGGACAATCCGAGTGGGGAGAGGCCGCACCCGCCCGGAGTACCAGCCGGTAACCCCCTCCCGCTTGGCCAGGTAGCCCCGGGAGGTCTCCCGCACAATGGAGAGCCGGTCCCCCGGCGTTACCGGCAGGCGGTAGTCGGTGGAGTCCTCGCACCGGGTGACCCCGCCGGACTGGTAGAGATAGCTGGTGAGAATATCCAGCTCCCGCCCGCTGGCGAGGTGGCGGCAGCGGGAGAACTCCGGCCCGGGCTCCAGAACCTCCACGGGATTCTCGCTCCAGCGGATGTTGATGGAATCGCCGGAAGGGGCCTGGCTGTCCAGCGCCTCTCCCATGGGCAGGCCGTCCCACGCGGCCCACTGGAAGGCGGTATGGTCCCCCGCGGGGAGAATGAGGGCGTTGAGCTGACCGTCCCACTTGAGCTGGCAGCCGCCGTCAATGCTGATGATGTGCCGCTCGAGAAGCAGGAGAGGCCGGGCCGAGGGGATGCTGGGATGGTAGAGGGTCACCGGCCAGTGCCCCACCACCACCCAGCGGCGAAAGGAGAGCCCCTGACCGAGAAAGTCGTCGTTTTTCATGCAGGGCCAGGCGGAGAGGGTCTCCAGGTCCTGCTCGCGGGGGACGCCGCCATGGACAAAGAGAAACGGACCGCTCCGCAAAATCGTGGGCAGGGAGCGCAGGAAGTCCAGTTCCGGGCGGTAGTGGGCCCGGATGGCCCGGCGCAGGGCGGGAAAGTCCGCGGGAGTCCGGAGGGGCAGGCCCAGCTCATCGGCCATCTGGCGGAGGATACACTTCTCCCCCCACTTGAAGATATAGGACTCATAAAAGGACTGGGGGATATCGGGGTTGCCGTCGGCAAAGTTATAGGTGAGGTTGTCGCAGTTGCCGCAGAGCATATGGACCCGGTGAGTGTTGGAGAGGGCCATCACCTCCCGCAGGAGGGTGAGGCTGTCCTCTCCCTTTTCCAGCAGATCGCCCAACACGATGAGCTCATCCTCCGGCGAGAAGTCCAGGGCCCCCAGCAGAGACCAGAAAAAATCCCGATTGCCGTGGACATCGCTCATGACCAGGACCCGGCGGCTGGCCGGCAGGTCGATCTCATTTACCTTCGCCCGTTCCATGACATGACCTCGTTTGATCGTATTTTCTCTATTGTAGCATACCACGGGACGGAAGAAAAGCCGGGCGCGGCGGGATAAAATTGTAAACAATTTGGAAACTCCCTTGAAAATTTCTACGCGAAGGACTATGATAGGGTTAGCACTCGGAGAATATGAGTGCTAACCCGGTTTGTTTATCAAGATTGTTTTCATATGGAGGCGCACACACGATGGAAAAGAAGGAATTTCAGGCCGAATCCCACCGGCTGCTGGACTTGATGGTTAACTCCATCTACACCCATAAGGAGATTTTCCTGCGGGAGCTCATCTCCAACGCCAGCGACGCCATTGACAAGCTGGCCTACAGAGCCCTCACCGACGACAAGGTGGGGGTGGAGCGGGACGAGTTCAAGATCACCCTCACCCCCGATCAGATCGCCCGCACCCTGACCATCTCGGACAACGGCATCGGCATGACCCATGATGAACTGGAGGAAAATCTGGGCACCATCGCCAAGAGCGGTTCCCTCCAGTTTAAAAAAGACATGGCCGCCAAGGACGCCGGCGAGGGCAAGAGCGATGTGGACATCATTGGACAGTTCGGCGTGGGCTTCTACTCGGCCTTTATGGTGGCCGATCAGGTGACCGTCACCTCCCGGGCCTATGGGAGCGAGGAGGCCTGGCGCTGGGCCTCCGACGGCAAGGACGGCTACACCATGGAGCCCTGCCGGAAGGACAGCGTGGGCACCGAGGTGGTCCTCCACATCAAGCCCAACACCGAGGAGGAGCACTACGACGAGTTTCTGGAGCAGTACCGCATCTCCGACCTTGTGAAGAAATATTCCGACTATATCCACTATCCCATTGTCATGCTCATGCACAAGTCCCGCCAGAAGCCCCGCCCCGAGGACGCCGGCGAGGACTACAAGCCCGAGTGGGAGGACTATGACGAGTGGGAGACCCTCAACTCCATGGTGCCCCTGTGGCAGCGGCCCAAAGAGGAGGTCACCCAGGAGGAGTACAACCAGTTCTATAAGGAGAAGTACGGCGACTGGGAGGACCCCCTGCGGGTCATCCACATCCGGGGCGAGGGTATGGTGGACTTCCGGGCCATGCTCTACATCCCCGCCCATGCCCCCTACAACTTCTATACCCGGGACTACCAGAAGGGCCTGCAGCTCTACTCCTCCGGCGTGCTCATCATGGACCAGTGCCCCGACCTGCTGCCCGACCACTTCCGCTTTGTCAAGGGCGTGGTGGACTCCCAGGACTTCTCGCTGAACATCTCCCGTGAGATGCTCCAGCACACCCGGCAGCTGAAGATGGTGGCCAAGAATCTGGAGAAGAACATCAAGAATGAGCTCCTCAAGCTCCAAAAGGAGGACCGGAGCAAGTACGAGCAGTTCTGGAAAGCCTTCGGCACCCAGATCAAGTACGGCGTTCTGGATGACTACGGAAGCCACAAGGACCTGCTGAAAGACCTGCTGCTCTTCTGGTCCTCCAAGGAGGGCAAGCTTGTCACCCTGGCCGAGTACAAGGACCGGATGCCGGAGGAGCAGAAGTATATCTACTTTGCCGCCGGCGAGAGCGTGGACAAAATCGCCGCCCTGCCCCAGACGGAGCGCATCCGGGACAAGGGCTATGAGATTCTCTATCTCACCGAGGAGCCCGACGAGTTCGTGGTCAACGCCCTGGGGGAGCTGGACGGCAAGGCATTCAAATCGGTCAACGACGAGGACGCGCTCCCCGCCACCGACGAGGAGAAGGCCCAGGCCGAGAAGCAGGCCGAGGAGAACAAGGACGTGCTGGCCTTTGTGAAAGAGACCCTGGGGGACAAGATCCACGAGGCCCGCATTTCCAAAATCCTCAAGACCGGCGCAGTGTGCCTGACCACCGAGGGGCCCATCACCCTGGAGATGGAAAAATACTTCCGCCGGGTCGATCCGGAGCACTCCGGGGATATGAGGGCCCAGCGGGTGCTGGAACTCAACCCCGAGTCGGAGGCGTTCGCCGCCCTGCGCACGGCGGTGGACAGCGACAAGGAGAAGGCCGGCGTATACGCCGAGCTGCTCTATAACCAGGCCCTGCTCATTGCCGGACTGCCCCTGGAGGACCCGGTGCGCTATACGCAGCTGGTATGCTCGCTCATGCGCTAAAGCGCCGTAGAGCTGCCGAGCGGTTTGGCCATTGTGCTGAAATTCCCCTTTTCCACAAGCGGAAAAAACTGCCTGTTTCCAGACGCAAATCTCTTTTCATTTGGTACAGGCTGTACTATAATAATAGATGATATCACGCGATACAGGGGGAATTATCCATGGTTATCACAAAGACGTTCTCCAAGCGGGAAGACATTCTGCGTCTGCGGGATCTGGCCCTCTCTGTGCCGGAGCCGGTTACGGTTCGCTCCCTGGATGGACAAGTCTCCATGAACGCCAAATCGCCCATGGGGATTTATGCACTGGATTTCTCCCAGCCGGTGCAGATTGTGACCGACTCTCCGGTGCTGGCTCAGGAAGTGGAGCAGTGGTAGGGCGCCGATAGCAGAGAAGAAAATACCCCCTGGCGCTTTGGGCGTCAGGGGGCTCTTTTTGCCGCAGATCAGACATAAAACCCCCGCCGGCGCAGCGCATCGGCTGCGCCGGCGGGGCCTTTTTACGCTCCGAAAAGAGGGGAATTACTTGCTGGCCTTGAGGGCCTTGATGGCGTCGACGAGCATGGGGCCGACCTTGAAGAGATCGCCCACAATGCCGTAGGAGGCCACCTCGAAGATGGGGGCGGACTCGTTCTTGTTCACGGCGATGATGCACTCGGAGTCCTGCATGCCGGCCTTGTGCTGGATGGCGCCGGAGATGCCCAGGGCCACATAGATCTTGGGGTGCACCGTCTTGCCGGTCTGGCCCACCTGGTGGTCGGCGGACATCCAGCCCGCGTCCACCACGGCGCGGGAGGCGCCCACCACGCCGCCCAGGGCCTCAGCCAGGTCCTCGGCGATCTGGATGCCGCCCTCCACGTCCTTGCTGATGCCGCGGCCCACGGAGACCACCACATCGGCGCCGATGAGATCCACCAGCTTCTTGGCGGCCTTCTTGACCTCCAGCACGTCCACGTGGATGTCCTCCCTGGACAGGGCTACGGCGGGCGTCTCAATGACGCAGGCGTCGGCCTTGGCCTGGTCGAAGGGGGCCTTCTTCATCACGCCGGGGCGCACGGTGGACATCTGGGGGCGGAACCGGGGGCAGATGATGGTGGCCATCAGGTGGCCGCCGAAGGCGGGACGGGTCATCTTCAGATTCTTGTTGTCCTCAAAGACCGTGTTGTCCACGTCGATGGTGGAGGTGGTTTTCAAAAAGGCCTTGTACTTCTCCACGTCCACATCGAGGTGGGTGCAGTCGGCGGTCAGACCGGTGTGGAGCCGGGCCGCGCAGCGGGGGCCCAGGTCCCGGCCGATGTTGGTGGCGCCGATGAGGAACACTTCGGGCTTCTTCTCCTCCACCAGGTCGCAGATGACTTTGGCGTAGGCGTCGGTGGTGTAGGTCTCCAGCAGCTCGTGCTCGCACACGTACACCTTGTCGGCCCCGTAGCCGCCCAGCTCCTTGGCCAGGCCCGCCACATTGTGGCCCAGCAGCACGCCGCACAGCTCGCACTCCAGCTCGTCGGCCAGCTTCCGGCCCTCGCTGATGAGCTCAAAGTCGGTGTTCATCAGCTTGCCGTCCCGCTGCTCACAGAATACCCATACGCCCTTGAAGGCGGCGGTGTCTCTACTATCAAAAGCCATGACTTTGCTCTCCTTTCACCCTCAAATGATGTGCTTCTCGTCCAGGAGGGACACCAGCTTTTCACAGGTCGCCTTGTCGGCGCCCTCCAGCATGACGCCGGCGCCCTTCACCGGGGGGGAGAAGGACTTGTAGACGTTGGTGGGAGAGCCCTTCAGGCCGATGGTGTCCAGATCGATGAGGGGGTCGTCCTTCAGGGTGTTGAAGTCGTAGACCTCATAGGGCTTGGAGAAGCAGTCCACGATGCCGCCCACGCTCATGTAACGGGGCTCGTTGAGCTCCTTGATGCAGGTCAGAAGGCAGGGCAGCTGCACCCGGATGGTCATGTAGCCGTCCTCCAGCATCCGCTGCACGGTGACGCTCTTGCCCTCAACCTGGATGTCGGCCACATAGGTCACCTGGGGCAGGCCCAGCTTCTCAGCGATCTGGGGGCCCACCTGGGCGGTGTCGCCGTCGATGGCCTGCCGGCCGCAGAAGACGATGGTCTCGTCGTCCAGGCCGATCTTTTTCAGCGCGGCGGAGAGGATCTGAGAGGTGGCGTAGGTATCGCTGCCGCCGAACTCCCGGCCGGAGACCAGCACGGCCTTGTCCGCGCCCATGGCCAGCAGCTCCCGGAGCATGCCCTCGGCGGGCGGGGGGCCCATGGAGACGACGGTGACCTCGCACCCGGTGGCGTCCTTGAGCTTCAGGGCGGCCTCCACGGCGTTCATGTCGTCGGGGTTGGTGATGGTGGCCATGGAAGCCCGGTCCATGGTGCCGTCGGCCTTCACGGCCACCTTGCCGGAGGTGTCCGGGACCTGCTTAACGCAAACAATTGCTTTCATGAAATATCCCTCCGTTTCTTACTTCAGACCCATGTGGCTGGAGATGACGATGCGCTGAACCTCGCTGGTGCCCTCGTAGATCTCGGTGATCTTGGCGTCGCGCATCATGCGCTCCATGGGGTAATCCTTGGTGTAGCCGTAGCCGCCGAACATCTGCAGAGCCTTGGTGGTGGTCCACATGGCGTTCTCGGAGGTGAACAGCTTGGCCATGGCGGCCTCCGTGGTGAAGGGCTTGCCGGCGGACTTGAGGGTAGCGGCCTGGTAGGTGAGCAGGCGGCCGGCCTCCATGGCGACCTTCATGTCGGCAAAGACGAACTGGGTGTTCTGGAACAGGGAGATGGGCTTGCCGAACTGGGTGCGGCCCTTGGTGTAGTTGATGGCCTCCTCCACGGCGCCCTCGGCGATGCCCAGAGCCTGGGCGGCGATGCCGATGCGCCCGCCGTCCAGGGTCTGCATGGCGATCTTGAAGCCCTTGCCCTCCTGGCCCAGCAGGTTCTCCTTGGGCACGATGCAGTCGGTAAAGACCAGCTCGGCGGTGGGAGAGCCGTGCAGGCCCATCTTCTCCTCGTGCTTGCCCACGGAGTAGCCGGGGAAGCTGCTCTCCACGATGAAGGCGGAGATGCCGCGGGTGCCCTTGCTGGGGTCGGTCATGGCGAAGACCACCGCCACGTCGGCCACATAGCCGTTGGTGATGAAGATCTTGGAGCCGTTGAGGACGTAGTGGTCCCCCTCCAGCACGGCGGTGGTGGTGCCCTTGGAGGCGTCGGAACCGGCGTTGGGCTCGGTGAGGGCGAAGGCGCCCACCTTCCGGCCCTGGGTGAGCATCCGCAGGTACTTCTGCTTCTGCTCCTCGGTGCCGTTGCGGAGAATGGGGTCGCAGCACAGGCCGTTGTGGGTGGCCACGATGTCGCCGGTGGAGGCGCAGGCCTTGCTCAGCTCCTCAATGGCCAGGGCGGAAGAGAGATCGTCGGCGCCGGAGCCGCCGTACTCCTTGGGCACGCACATGCCCATAATGCCGTAGTCGAAGAGCTTTTCAATGTTTTCCCGGGGATACTCACAGGTCTTATCGGTCTCGGCGGCGATGGGCTTGACTTCATTTTCGGTGAATGCGCGGACCATCTTCTGGATCAGAGCCTGCTCCTGCGAGAGATTGAAATCCATGATTCCTTCCTCCTTATTACAATGTGGAAATGGGGGTTAGCGGTTCTGGAAGGTGGCGGGGCGCTTGTCCAAAAACGCCTGCATGCCCTCTTTCTGATCGGCGGTCGCGAAGCACATGGCGAAAAGCTCGTTCTCCACGGCAATACCGCTGTCGATGTCGGTCTGGAGGCCCCGGTCGATGGCCGCCTTGGCGTAGCGGACGGCGATGGGGGCGTTGCCGGCGATGGTCTTGGCCAGAGACTTGGCCTGCTCCATCAGCTCCTCGGGGGGATAGACCTCGTTGGCCAGGCCGATGCGCAGGGCCTCGTCGGCCTTGATCATCTTGCCGGTGTAGATGAGCTCCTTGGCCTTGCCCACGCCCACCCGGCGGGGGAGGCGCTGGGTGCCGGAGAAGCCGGGGGTGATGCCCAGACCCACCTCGGGCTGGCCGAACTTGGCCTTCTCGCTGGCCAGAATGATGTCGCAGGCGAGGGCCAGCTCACACCCGCCGCCCAGAGCGAAGCCGTTGACGGCGGCGATGGTGGGGATTTCCAGCTTCTCGATGCGGCGGAACAGGGCGCTGCCCCGCTGGCCCCAGCGGCGGCCGCCGTCCACATCCAGGGGAGCCTGCGCGCCGATGTCGGCGCCGGCCACAAAGGAGCGGCCCTCGCCGGTGATAATGAGCGCCTTCAGGGAGCGGTCGGCCTCCACAGCGGAAACGGCCTCCTCCAGCTCGCCGATTACCTGGCCGTTGAGGGCGTTCAGGGCCTCCGGCCGGTTGATGGTGAGAACGGCAATCTGATCCTCCACTTCATAGCGCAGAGTTTGATACATAAGACATGACCTCCTTGGTTGTCTCAAGCGTTCTGCCGTTATATTACCGCAAATGGCGTGCCAAGTTTTTGGGGCGTTTTGGCCGGAGTTTGGCCGGATTTTCGGGGAAAAGACCGCTCCAAAAACGGGATTTGAGGCTGTGCGGGAACAATCTATTCGTTTTTGAATAGCAAATTTTGAGAGATTTTTCGGGGATTTTTGACGATGAGACGGCGTTTTCGGCATATTTTCCATTCCAATTCACATTCGAATATGGTATACTCATCTTTGAATAGGACGGCGTGCCCACCTCCCGCCGCCGCAGAATGGGAAAGGAGTTTTCCGGTATGCCGCTGCCCACTACCCCGGAACTGCAAAATCTTCTGGATCAGGACCTGAATTTAAAAGACCTCTTTGCCATCCTGGCCCCGGAAAACAATCTGGTGCTGGCCGACGAGATGATGCTCAGCGATGCGGAGGGCACCATCCTCTATGTCAGCGAGAATTATGAGCGCCGCTTCGGCTTTTCCAAGGGCTCCATTGTGGGGCGCTCGGCCTTCGAGCTGGAGGCCGAGGGGGTCTTTGACCCCTGCGTCACCGCCACCGTCATCCGGGAAAAGCGCAAGGTCACCACCACCCAGCAGATCAACCACACGCACATGAATGTGCTCACCGTGGGAGTGCCTCTCTTTAACAGCAGGAACGAGCTCAAGTATGAGGTGTGCTTTAATACTGTCTCCATGGAGCAGATCAACGCCATCCAGCAGCAGTACCGCACCCTTCAGGAGTCCCTCCAGCAGTACTCGGCGGAGCTGCAGGACCTGCGGGCCCGGAACACGGACACCAACGGCCTCTTCTTCCAGGGCCCCAGGATGCAGCGGGTGTGGAGCCTCATTCAGAACATCGCGGGCACCAAGGCCAACATCCTCATCACCGGAGAGACCGGCGTGGGCAAAAGCGTCATCGCCAAAACCATCCACCGCCTGAGCAACCGCAGCCAGGGGCCCTTTATCGAGGTCAACTGCGCCGTCCTCCACGAGAATCTGATCGAGTCGGAGCTCTTCGGCTACGAGAAGGGGGCCTTTACCGGGGCCTCCTCCGGCGGCAAGATCGGCAAGATCGAGCTGGCCAACCACGGTACCCTCTTTCTGGACGAGATCGGAGAGCTCCCCCTGCACGTACAGTCCAAGCTCCTGCAGCTCATTCAGGAAAAGGTCATCGAGCGGGTCTCGGGCAACCGGCGCATCGCCCTGGATTTCCACCTCATCGCCGCCACCAACCGGAATCTGGAGGAGGACATCCAGAGCGGGCGCTTCCGCAGCGACCTCTTCTACCGGCTCAACGTGGTGCGGATTCACATTCCGCCCCTGCGGGAGCGGCGGGAGGAAATCTGTCCCCTGGCCTACCGCTTTCTGGACCGCTTCAGCCGGGAGTACGACAAGAAGAAGCTCACCATGAGCCCCCGCTTTCTCAGCTTTCTGGAGGGGTACGACTGGCCGGGAAACGTCCGGCAGCTGGAAAATCTGATGGAGCGCATGGCCATCATCGCCCAGCATCCGGTGCTGGATCTGGACGATCTGCCCGCGGAATTCGACACCACCCCGCCGCCTGCGGCTCCGGCCCCCGCGGGACGGAGCGATACCAGGAGTTTGAGCGAGCGCATGGAGGACTATGAGGGTGAGATCATCCGGGACTCCTACCGGCGCAACCGGACCACCGTGGCTGTGGCCCGGGAGCTGGGGATCAGTCAGGCCACCGCCGCCCGCAAGATCGCCAAGTATGTGGCGGGCTATCCGGAGCGGGGATAAAAAGAAGCGCGCCCCCTCCCGCTTTGGCGGGAGGGGGCGCGGTGTTTTCCGAAAAGCCGCGCTCAGCGGATCAAGGCCAGAATAACATACTGGGCGGCGAAGATGACCAGCAGGGCCACGCCGTACTGATCCAGGTGGAAGGGGAGGAGGGAGACGCCCTCGGCGTCCTTGTCCTGGTGCTCGGCGATCATTTTGGCCCGCAGGCCCTTGACGGTATAGGGGCGGATGTCCTCCAGGCTCTTTTCGCGGGGGAGGACAAAGCTCAGGGCGTAGCTCACCACCAGGGTGATGGCGCAGCCGATGGCCGGATTGATGAGCCAGCTGGTGTTGTAGGTGGTGGCGATCAGATAGCCCGAGACAATTCCCACCAGGAAGCCGATGGCGGTGCCCCGGTCGCTGGCCCGGGTGGTGAACATGGCCAGCAGGAAGGAGGCCAGCGCCGGACCGGAGAAGTAGGAGATATAGCGGCCCACCACGTCGATGACCGAGGCCACCGTCCCCGTGAAGCCGAACATGACGATGAGGATGATGAAGATGCCCAGCACCACCGAGATGGTCATGGTCATGCGCAGGGAAGAGGTCTTGCCCTTCTCCTTGGCAAAGTACTGCTCATAAATGTCCTTGGTAAAGACGGTGGTCATGGAGTTGAGGAGGGAGTCCACACTGGACATGGCCGCGGCAAACACCGCCGCGATGACCAGACCCAGCACGCCCACAGGCAGGTTGTCCAGCATGAAGCCGATCATGATCTCGTTGCTGGTGGCGAACTCCCTGCCGCCGTAGTAGACAAAGAAGATGCAGCCCACAAAGAGCATCAGGAAGTACATCAGGTTCATGATGATGGAGCTGGAGACAAAGGAGCGCTTGATGCCCCGCATGGACTTGGAGGTGAGAATCCGCTGCACCTGGGCCTGGTCGAAGCAGAAGTAGCGCACCCACTGGAAGATGCCGAAGCAGGAGGCCAGGAAGCAGTTGGTCTTGGTCACGTCCAGGCTGAAGTCGAAGGCGTTGAACTTTCCGGCGGCGTGGGCCTCGCCCAGCGTGGTGAAAAAGCCCAGGCCGGTGCTGTTCATGGCGTAGATGAGGATGAAGATCAGCCCGCCCCACAGCACGACCATCTGCACCGCGTCGGTCCAGATGACCGCCTTGATGCCGCCGGCGACGGTGTAGATGATGGCGCAGAGCACCGTCAGGGGGACGATGACGTTCAGGCTCCAGCCGGTGATGGTCTGGATGATGAGGGCGGGGATGTAGACCATGGAGGAGACCTGAATGAGGGAGTTAATGAAGAACTGGGCCACCGTCAGCAGCCGGGTGAACTTGCCCATCCGCAGCTCCATGTACTCATAGACCGAGGAGACCCGCAGGTGGTAAAAGACGGGGACGGCGATAAAGACCGCCAGGAAGCAGGCCAGAGGCACCGTGATGTTCTGCATAAAGGGCATCAGGCCCTCGGTATAGGCCCAGCCGGATCCGCCGATAAAGCTGTTGGCGCTGATCATGGTGGCCGCCACCGAGAGGGCCACCGGGAGCCACGGCATGGACCGCCCCGCCAGGAAATAGTCCTCCTGAGAGGCGTTGTCCTTGCCCACCACAAAGCCGATCACCAACATGGCAATCAGATAGACGATGATAATGCCCGCGTCGATCCAAGACATAAGTTAGCTCCTTTCTTCTCCGTTCTGGTTGAGCGTATACAGCGTAGCGTTGTGGGAAGGAATGGGCCGGGATTACACGTTGGGAGGGAAAATGGAGCGGGTGCGTTCAAAGATATCCAGCCCTTGCTGCTTGAGCCACCAGGGCAGATCGATGAGCACCCAGTTTTCCGAGAGCTTGTCCCCCTGGCGGCAGTAGACGTCCACCACCATCATATCGGCGCTCTCCCCGGCGGGCAGGCCCAGAAATCCCCCGGCATTCCGGTTGGTGAGGTTGGGCCAGCCGAAGAAACAGGCGAATTTTCCCTCGGCCAGGCGGACGGCGTGACCATGGAAGGTCTTGCCCGTCAGCCCCCGGCGGAAGGGACCGGTGTGCTGCTCGATATAGCGGGGAATGGTATAGGTGGCGCCGATGCCGCAGGGGCCGTACCAGATCATATCCTCCGCCCAGGAGCGGGAGAGATCCGCCACGGAGGGGGGCTCCATGGAGCCGCTCTGATTGAGTTTGTCCAGGTCGTCCACCATCTGGTTGACCAGCTTCAGGGTTTTCACCCCCTCCTCGGCAGGGGCGTCGGCGAAGAGAAGGCCGTCGTGCGTCCGGGGACCGGGGTAGATAAAATACTGTCCCGTCATGGGCGGAAGAGGGTAGACCCCCGCCTGATGCATCAGGCCGATCCAGTCCAGAAACAGGCCGGTCTGGGTGATCTTCCCCCCCTGGACGCAGTTGAATTCCGCATAGCGCAGGCTGGCCATTTTCCGGGTGGGGCGGATGCCCAGGATCTCATGGTCAAACAGACCCATAAAATGGCCCATGCTCATGACCCAGACGGTCCCGTCCAGTTCGTTATTCCCGGCGATAAACACATCTATGCGCCGCTGCATGTGGGTGAGGGCCCGCTTGAGGGGGGACCAGAAGCGGCCAGCCACCTCGTCCACATGCTCCAGCGTGCGGAAGGGATAGCTGCTCCGCCAGGCATAGTCCGGCCCCAAAAAGCGCTCCAGCGCGCCCGGAACCGCATCGGGGGCCGCTTGCTCCAGGGCGTTGTAGTAGTCCAGGACCAGACGTTTTTCGAATTGGTAAGAACCCATGAAATGACCTCCTCTTCATTCAGACAACGGTTGAACTCTAAAATGATAACGTTATCATTTTGCCGCAGAAGAAACACGCAACCCTCCTTTCCTGCGGGCCCCTGAAATGCGAACGTTATCATTTTTGACAAAAAAGAATATGCCGGAAAGACGGACCGGTTCTCTGCATGAGAACGTTATCATTTTCGGATAAAACAAAACGGAACCGGGGTCAGGGGGACAAAAGAACCGGCCTGCGGCGGGAGACGCTGCCGCGCAGGTGGAGCCGGGGGGGCTCCCGGTAAATCCGGGAGGCCTGGGGCGCGCCGTTGAGGGCGTCGGAGAGGAGCTGCACGGCCTTCTCCGCCAGCTCCTGGGAGGGCTGCTCAATGCAGGTCAGATCGTAAGACTGAAACTGCGCGCCGATCAGGTCGTCGTAGGCGGCGATGTTGAAGTCGGCGGGAATGCGCAGGCCAAAGGAATAACGGGCGGCGTCCATATAGCCCAGCGCCATCCGGGTACCGGTGCTGAACACGGTGTCGGGCCGCTCCTTCCGGGAGAGGACCCGGCGGGCAATCTCCTGGCCCGATTCATAGGTGTAGTCGCCGTATTCAATGTGCAGGCGGTGGGGGCCGCAAGCCTCCAGGCCGGAGCGGAAGCCCTCCAGGCGCTCTTCCACATCGTAATACTGGCTCTTGAAGGCGGAGAGGAAGAGAAACTCCCGCCCGCCCATGTCGTAGAGATAACGGGCCATTTCCCGGGTGCCCCGGCGGTTGTCGCAGATTACCGAGGGCCAGGCGGTGCTGTGGCGGTATACATTGACCAGGATAACCGGAGCCGGAAACGGCGTATCGCCCTTCAGACTCTCAAACCCGGCGGCCAGGGAGGCGGCGGTAATGATGATGCCGTCGACCTGGTAGGACAGAAAGCAGTTGAAAATATCCTGTAGGTCCCGGTAGGCAGCCGCGTTAAAGACCATGACGCGCATGCCAAGCTCCTGAATCAGATTGGTCATGCGGCAGAAGAGATCAAAGTAAAAGGAGTTGAACTCCTCGGACATGACCACGCCGATGATGCCCGAGCGCTTGGAGATCAGCCCCCGGGCGAGGGCGTTGGGGTGATAGCCCAGCTCCTGGGCGGCGGAGAGGACCTTCTGTTCCAGCTTTGCGCTGACCCGGCCCTTCCACTTTTTGTCGAACACCCGGCAGACCGAGGCCACCGAAACGCCGGCCCGCGCCGCCACGTCCTTCGATGTGACGGAACCGGACCCGGTCCGCGGATTCTGCTGCCCAGACTGCCCCACAGTATGTCATCTCCATTGATAACGATATCATTTTTTTCAATATAACATGCCCATCCGCGCCTGTCAACGGTTTTCCACACAGAGTGGAAAAAAACTCAGGAAAACAGGTCCTCCGGCGCCGGTTCGTCAGAAGCGATAAAAATAGAAATCACTTTTTGTAAAATACAGATAAAGTGATAAAACCGGTGCGCATAACGCCTTGACAATCGTATGCACAGGTGCTAGGATGAACCCATACCTTCCACTCAATGGTACGAAGAGTTGGATGGGCGATCCATGCAAGGGGGATATGTTTTTATGGGACGAAAAGAAGTCCTGGCCGAGCGCCGGGCGCTGGAAGAATTTTATTACAACTGCAAGCTGGAGACCCCCGAAGAGGTGGCCAGGCTCTTTGAGGTCTACACGCAGCTCATCTGGACGCACCATCAGGCGGGTCTGGTCTACGACTACTACTGCGACGAGACGGTCATCAACCGGGAAGGCGGCGGCAAGATGGTGGGCGGCGTGAACGTGACGGAGGTTCACACGATTCCCTCGTTTGCCCCCTATCCCAGCAGCCGGACCGTCTTTTACGATATCTTCTGCGTGGGCAACCAGGAGGACGGCTACCGCTTCGGCCAGGTGACCAGCCGCAACGGCGTCTACGCCAAGGGCGGCCCCAGCAGCGCGGGAGTGGGCGACGGCACCCTCATCCGGGAAGAGGACCAGCTCAACTTCTGCCAGTGCTATGTCAACAAGGTCAACGGCCGCTGGGTGGTCACCGACGAGTACCTGGGCTACGGCGAGGAGGTTACCCGCCGGCGTCTGGCCCGCTCGCAGCCCTTCTACGAGACGGTGCTGGGCAATCTGGAGGAGCAGCCGGAAGCTTCCGCGGAGGAGGCCCCCGCGGTGGAGGAAGAGGAGGAGTCGAAATGAGCATGGTCTGTTTTGAGCGCGCCGACGCGCTGCACGCCCACGAGAAGGCGCTGCGCGCCATTCAGGTGACCGACGCGGACTCTCTGTGCGCCTATCTGAAGGGGTTCTGGGAGTTTATCTATAACCACAAGATGTTCGGCTGCGTGTATGATATCTATGCCGACGGCATCGAGCTGGCCCGGGAGAACGGCTTCACCCTGCACGGCATCCCGGCGGTGGAGCGGGATATCATGACCCTGTGCGCCGCCTTCCCCAACCTGCAGGTGAACATTGCCGACATCTTCGCCGTGCCCAACGGCGAGAACGCCTACCGGGTGTGGATGCGCTATTATTTCACCGGCACCAACACGGCCTACAGCATCTACGGCGCCCCCACCGGCCTGCGCATGGAGGGGGAGAAGGCCCTGAATATGAGCGCATTCTATGTGGAGAACATCGACGGGGAGTGGCTGATCGTCTCGGAAAAGACCGTTCACCCCTGCGACTACATCCGCGCCGTGTGCACCGGCGACAAGAGTTTCACCAGTCTGGAGATGTAATCCGCTCTCGTTTTATTTCCCGGTATCCCAATACGGCGCTCCTCCTGCGGGAGGGGCGCCGTTGTTCCGTTTTGCCCCCGGCCTCATTGACAAAGCAGGGCAAAGATGGGATAATTTTCGCAAGAACTATGGATAAGGGGCAGGAACTATGTCGGATCGAACCGTAAAAAAGAGGGCGGCCACCGCGTCGGATGTGGCGGCGCTGGCCGGGGTGTCCCAGTCCACCGTCTCCCGGGTGTTCAATGTGCGCAGCGGCCTGGGGGTGCGGGACAAGACCCGGGAGCGGGTGCTCCGGGCGGCGGAACAGCTGGGGTATGTCCCCAATGAGATCGCCAAGACCATGGCCTCCGGCCGGTCGGGGATCATGGGAGTGGTGGTCCCCAGCGCCTATAACATCTTCCACTACCACGCCCTGGAGCTGCTCACCGACGCCTTTCGGGCCCACTCTCTGCGCACCATGGTCATCACCTCCGAGCCCACCGACGACATCAACGACCTGCTCCAGCGCCTGCACCAGTATCAGGTGGACGGGGTGATCGTCACCTCCGCCGTGCTGGGACAGAACGTGTTCGGCACCTGGCGGCAGCGCGGGATGCCGGTGATCCTCTTCAACAGCGACCTGCCCGGCGCGGGGGTGAGCATGGTCCAGAGCGACCATTTCGGCGGCGGCGTACGCATGGCGGAGCACCTGGTGGAGCGGGGCTTTCAGCGCTTTGCCTATGTCTCGGCGGAGAAGAGTCCCCATTTGAACCTCCGCTCCCGGCAGGAGGGCTTTCTCCACAGACTGCGCGCCCTGGGGTTCCAGACATGCCAGATCATCCCGGCGGCCTACAGCTATGAGAGCGGCTGGGAGGCGGGCGTGGAGCTCCTGCGCCAGAAGACCCCGCCGGACGCGGTGTTCTGCGGGGGGGATGTAAACGCCTTCGGCGTGATCGACGCCATTCGCAGCCGGTCGGACCTGGTTCTGGGGGAGGACATCGCCGTAGCCGGGTACGACGCGCCCATCATCGGGGCCTTTCGGGGTTACTCCATGACCGCCCTGGTCCAGCCCACCCAACAGCTGGCCTGGGACGCGGTGCGGCTGCTGCTGGACATGGTGGAGGACCCGGAGCTGCCCCTGCGGCAGATCGTCCGCCCCATGGTCCTCTTGGCGCGCGCCTCCACCCGGGGGAGAGCCCGGTAAAAATCAACACGGTCCCACCCGAAAGGGCGGGACCGTGTCCGTTTTGAAGAACTTACTTTTGCAGTACCGGGTTAACCCCCACTTTTTTCCCGTTTTCGTAGCGGTAGAAGCCCATACCGGACTTTTGGCCGGTATAGCCTGCGGCGACCATTTTGCGCAGCAGGTGGGCGGGGCGGTACTTGGTGTCGCCCAGATCGGCGTAGAAGGTCTCCATGACCTCCAGCAGGATATCCAGGCCCACCATGTCGGCCAGCTCCAGGGGGCCCATGGGGTGGTTGCAGCCCAGCTTCATGCCCTCGTCGGTGTCCTCCACGCTGCCGATGTCCTCGTCCAGGATCTGCACGGCCTCGTTGAGCATGGGCAGCAGCATGCGGTTGACAATAAAGCCCGGCTTGTCCTTGGCCAGGATCATGCGCTTGCCCAGCGAGGCGCCCACCTCCATGGCGGTATCGAGGGTGGCCTTGGAGGTGCGCAGGCCGTAGACGACCTCCAGCAGACGCATCACGGGGACGGGGGAGAAGAAGTGCATCCCCACCACCTGCTCCGGCCGGCCGGTGGAGGCCCCCAGGCTGGTCAGGGAGATGGAGGAGGTGTTGGAGGCCAGGATGGTGGACGGATCACAGATCTGATCCAGCTGGCGGAAGACGGCCTTTTTGGCCTCCAGGTCCTCATAAATGGCCTCAATGGCCAGACCGGCGTGGGCCGCGCCCTCCAGGCTGGTGCTGATGGTGAGGCGGCCCATACAGGCTTCCACCTCCTCGGCGGTCATGCGCTCTTTGGCCACCAGGCGGTCCAGACGGGCGCGGATGCCAGCCTTGGCCCGCTCCAGAGCGTCGGAGCGCTGGTCGTTGAGGGTGACGTGATAGCCCTTCTGAATGGCGGTCTGGGCGATGCCGCTGCCCATAAAGCCCGCGCCGACCACGAAAATATCATGGATCTCCATGGGAAATAGCTCCTTTTTTCTCTTAAAAATTCAGATCATATTTCATTGGATGAGGCCGCCGGGCCCAGAAGGGCCTCCAGCCCGCGCAGCACCGGCGGGATCTCGGCGGGAGCCCGCACCCGAAACAGGGGGAGGGTCTCCGCACCCTGGGGCGGACGGGCGCAGGCGGCGGGGCAGCCGCAGATCAGGACCAGGGCGCTCCAGTCCTCCTCCGCCCGGAAGGGGGCGAAGCGAACGCGGGGAAAATGGGCCTGGAGCGCCTGGAGCACCTGACTGCGGGCATAGGTGGGGTTGCACCCGCCGCAGTATTTCAGCGCCACGCGGAGGGTGGGATCAGCCATTCACCCGAACCAGAATCTTGATGATGGGGTCGGTCTTGGCGTTGAGCATCTCCAGGCCGTGCTGGGTCTGCTCCAGGGGGAGGACCTGAGTCACGAAGGAGGAGAGATCCAACCCGCCGTTGATGAGGTCGGCGGCATGCTTGAAGTCCTCGGACTCGTAGGTCCACACGCCGTACATGGTCTGCTCCCGGTGGGAGAGGGTGTAGGCGGTGTAGGGGATGGGCCGGGTGATGGCGGCCACGACGCCGATCTCGCCCCGCTTTTTGGTGCAGGCGCTGGCCTGGTCCAGAATGTTGGGCGCGCCGGCGGCCACCAGAGTCAGGTCGGCGCCCACGCCCTCGGTGAGCTCCATGACCTTGGCCTCCACATCCTCGTGGATGGGATCAAAGGCGGCCACGGCGCCCTCCCGGACGGCCATCTCCCGGTTGAAGGGAGCGGTATCGGTGCAGATGATCTTCTTGAATCCGGCCTCCCGGGCGGCCACCAGGCAGAGCATGCCGATGGTGCCGGCGCCCAGGATGACGCAGCAATCCCGCTCCTTGACGCTGGCGCGGGCCACGGTGTGAACGGCCACGGCGAAGGGCTCGATAAGGGTGCCCAGCTCATAGGGGACCTTGTCGTCCAGCTTATAGAGTTTGTCGGCGGGGGCGTTGAAGTACTCGGCAAAGGTGCCGCCCCAGGTGCCCGTACCGGGCACTTTGATATGGTCGCAGATGTTGATCAGCCCCTGCTGGCACATGGGGCACTCGCCGCAGCCCTCCTGGGGCTCCACGGTGACCCGGTCGCCTACCTTCCAGCCGGTGACGTCCTTGCCCACCTGCACGATTTCGCCGGCCATCTCATGGCCCAGCACCACCGGGGGCTTGCGGAAGGCGTGGGTCCCGTTGAACAGGTGCAGGTCGGAGCCGCAGATACCGGCGGTCTGAACCTTGATGAGCACCTCGTTGTCGGCCGGGACCGGCGCGGGAATATCCTGAATTTCTACCTTTTTGAGGTCAACGACCACTGCTGCTTTCATGATAAGTACCTCCCATTCCGGTCTTGTCGCATGATAGCGGTTAATCCTGGCGGTCCAGCCCCATGGGCTCGTCGCGGAAGATGCGCGGGTCCATCTCCTTCAGGTCGGGGGCGATCTGGGGCCGGAAGTCCATCTGATCGAGAATCTGGGTCTGAAGGTCGATGCCGGGGGCGATCTCGGTGAGGGTGACGCCCTCGGGGCGCAGCTCAAACACGGCCCGCTCCGTGATGTAGAGGACGGGCTGTTTGGTCTCCACCGCATAGCGGCCGGAGAAGGTGATGTGCTCCACCGCCTGGACGAACTTCTTCTTGGCGCCCTCCTGCTGGATGACCAGCTTGCCGTCCTCGCAGCCGGCCTTCAGGCCCTTGGCGGTAAAGGTGCCGCAGAAGCAGACCTTTTTGGCGTTCTGGGTGATGTCGATGAAGCCGCCGGCCCCGGCCAGACGGGTACCGAACTTGGACACGTTCAGGTCGCCGTTGGGCGCGGTCTCGGCCAGGCCCAGGAAAGCGATGTCCAGGCCGCCGCCCTGATAGAAGTCGAACTGCACGTTGTGCTCCAGAATGGCCATGGCGTTGGCCGCCGCGCCGAACTGGGTGCCGCCGGCGGGAATACCGGCGATGGAGCCGGCCTCCACGGTGAGGGTCATAAAGTCGGAGATGCCCTCTTCGGCAGCCACGTTGGCGATTTTCTCAGGCACGCCGGTGCCCAGGTTGACTACCGCATCCTGGGTCAGCTCCATGGCGGCCCGGCGGGCGATGACTTTCTTGGCGTCCAGGGGGATGGAGGCGATGGCGTCCACGGGGATGCGGAACTCGCCGGCCAGGGAGCCGTCATAGGGCATGCCCAGGCACTGGAGGTTGTCCTCCTCGGAACCCACCACGATGCAGTCCACATAGATGCCGGGAATCTTCACCAGCTTGGGGTCCAGACTGCCGCCCTGCACGATTTTTTCCACCTGGACGATGACCCGGCCGCCGCTGTTTTTGCAGGCCTGGGCCATGGCGGTCACATCCAGCGGGCCGATCTCCCGGTGGACCGTGCAGTTGCCGTACTCGTCGGCGTAGCTGGCGCGCAGAAAGACCACGTCGATGGGGAAGGTCTTATAGAGCAGGCGCTCCTGCCCCTCGATCTCCACCACCTTGACCAGATCCTCGGTGGTGCAGGTGTTGAGCTTGCCGCCGCCGTTGCGGGGGTCGGCGAAGGTGTAGAGGCCCACGTGGGTGATGGTGCCCAGGTTGTGGGCGGCGATGTCCCGGTACATGTGGGAGATGACGCCCTGGGGCAGGTTGTAGGCCTCGATCTTGTTGGCCAGAGCCAGATCGCCCAGCTTGGGCGCCCGGTCCCAGTGGCCGCCGATGACCCGCTTGACCATGCCCTCATGGCCGTAGTGGTCGCCGCCGGTGCCGTCCCGGTGGCCCTGACCGGCCGCAAAGAAGAGGGTCAGATCCCGGGGATGGCCGGTCTCCAAAAAGCGATTTTCCAGCGCAGTGGACAGAGATTCCGGACAGGCACAGCTCACAAAGCCGCCCGTAGCGATGGTGTCGCCGTCCCGGACCAGGGCGGCGGCCTCCTCCGCCGTACAAACTTTTACCTTTTTCATATCGTTCCTCGCCTTACTCTTCGGTTTCCTCAATGTGAGCCAGCGCCTTGGCCAGCTTCTTTTTCTGCTCCAGGTTGCCCTGGCGGGAGATCATGATGCGCATGGCCTGGGGGGAGCCGGCGCCGTGCATGGACTCGGTGCGGTAGCCCACCGCGGCGGAGCCCAGGCAGATATTCTCGATCAGCCGCAGCAGGCGCAGCCGGTCCTCCGTGCTCACGCCGTCCACGCCCTTCAGGTATTTCTCCACCAGGGGGCCTACCTCCTCGCTGCGGAAGTCGGCCTCGGAGGGGGCGGTGACCATCAGGCCGCCGGCGATGTCCTCGGCCAGGCGGACGATCTCATAGGGGAAGCGGGTCACGTTGAGCTTGCAGACGTTGGCCAGCAGCAGGTCGATCATATAGCTGCCGGAGGCGGTCTGGTGTCCGCAGTGCGAACAGGCCATGCCGCAGCAGAACAGGGTCTCGTTGAGGTGGGTCATCTCGATGAGCTTATCCTTGATGTGGCTGGCCTTGGAGCAGCCGTTGTAGTCGGCCGCCGTGGCCGCCGCGCCGATGAGCACATCGCCCACGCCCACCTTACACCCGCCGTAGCTCTGGCGGTGGAAGCCGGCAAAGCGCTCCACCAGCATTCCGGCAAACTCGGTCTCGCCGTTGAGGAAGATGCGCTCGTTGGGGACAAACACATGGTCAAAGACCGTCAGGGCCTCCACGCCGCCGAAGGTGGGATTGCCCCGGTCCATGCAGCCGGGCTCCAGCTTGCGGGTGTCGCAGGACTGGCGGCCGATGATGAGGGTGATGCCGGGGGCGTCGGTGGGGATGGCGAAGGAGATGGCGTAATCCCGGTCCTCCGGCTTCATGGCGATGGTGGGCATGACCAGGATCTCGTGGGAGTTGACGATGCCGGTCTGGTGGACCTTGGCGCCGCAGACCACCACGCCGTCCTCCCGGCGCTCCACCACGCGGAGGTAGAGATCGGGATCGCTCTGGAGGTGGGGGGGCTTGGAGCGGTCGCCCTTGGGGTCGGTCATGGCGCCGTCCACGGTCAGGTCCCGGTCCTGAACCATGGTGAGGAATTTCTTGAAATTCTCGTGATAATGGGTGCCGTGGGCCTGATCCACCTCATAGCTGGTGGAGTAAACCGCGTTGTTGGCGTCCATACCCACGCAGCGCTGGAAGCAGGAGGCGGTCTTTTGACCCAGCAGGCGCTGCATCCGCACCTTCCGGGCCAGATCGTCGGTGGACTGGTGGATATGGGTAAAGCGGTTGATCTTATGCCCGGTCAGGTGAGAGGTCGCGGTCATCAGGTCCTCGTACTCCGGGTCTTGGGCCAGGTCATAGGTCATACGGACCGCGTTCAGGGAGGGACGCAGAATCGGGTCGTCCACGGGGTTTTCCACCCGCTTGCCAAACATGAACACGTTCAGTTTCAGGGCTCGGATGCTTTCGATGTACTCTTCTCCGGTCATCAGCGCCATAACAGGGCCTCCTATTCGTGGTAGTCTCTTTTCTCAAGATCAAAAATACGGGGGAGAGAGGGAGAAAGCCGGTACGCCGGGTCAGACGGCGTACCGGCTTCTCGGTAGGGAAGGAAAGGGTGAGGAAAAAATCAGATTACTTCTTGTAGTAGGTGGGACGGCCCTTCTCGTCGTGGTCCTTGTCGAAGGTGGGATAGGCGCCGCCGTTGAAGCCGTTGTAGCCCAGGGGGTTACGGAAGCCCAGGGGGTTGGTGCCCACGGGATGGGTCTCCAGCAGCTCCTTGATGAGCTGGCTGTAGCCCTCGACAACGGCCTCTACCAGCTTGTCGCCCTTCTCCTTGGTGGCCTTGGTGGGGTTGCCGATGACGCCGTAGTCCAGGTCGTCCTTCTCCAGCAGAGCGAAGGTGCCCTCGGCGCCGTAGAACTGCCAGCGGTGAGAGGCCTCGCCGGGGGCCATCTTCCACTTGGGGTCCACCAGGGGCGTGCCGCCGCCGTCGATGGCCAGATCCATGTGGACCAGATCGCCGTACAGGGACAGGGCCATGGAGGTCTCGGCCTCGTCGGCGTGCCACATGAAGTCCTCCAGGACGGTCTTGTTGTCCCGCAGGAAGTCGTACCAGGTGGAGGCCAGGACGAAGTAGCCCTCCATGCCCAGCTTGTGGACGGCGGGGATGAAGCTGGAGTCGGCGCCGTGGGCCACCAGCAGGATGAACTTGTTGTAGCCCACGTTGGAGGCGCTGGCGATGATGTCATGGATCAGAGCCATGTTGGTCTCATAGTTCAGGGTGATGGTGCCGGGCATACCCATGTGCATGTAGGGATGGCCGCCGTACATGGGGCAGGGGAGCACGGTGGCGCCGGAGCGCGCGGCGACCTTCTCGGCCAGATGAATGGCGTTGAAGCTGTCCAGGCCGTTGGGGCAGTGGGGGCCGTGCTGCTCGATGGCGCCCAGGGGGAGGATGGCCACGTCGTTGACCTCGTGGGCATAGGCGATGTTCACGGGGGCGGTATTCTCCTCAAAACGCACGGAATCTCTGCGGTCCAGCTTAAAAGTAGTCTGCTTCTTCATCTCAGGCATGATCGTATACTTCCTTTCTATCACGTTATAACATGGAGTAAATGAAGGTTCTATCGCGGTAAAAGTGCAGAGGACACTTTTTCCCAGATCAGGGCTGGAGGAGGACCTTAATCCGCATCTCTTTCTTGGCGCGGATCATGTCGATGACGGCGGGCAGCTCCTCCAGGGGACGGACGTGGGTGATGATGGGCTTGACCTTCAGCTTGCCGGAGGCCATGTACTCCAGAACGGGAGTAAAGCTGTTGGGGCTGGCCAGGGTGCCGATGAGCTCGGCGTCCTTGACGATGACGGTGTTCATGGCCACGGGCACGCTGTCGCCGTTATACCAGCTCACCGCCACGATGCGCCCGGTGGGACGCAGGGCCTGGACGGCCTGGACCAGCGCGGAGTTGTTGCCCGAGGTCTCGATGACGATGTCGGGGCCCTCGCCGCCGGTGAGCTCTTTGGCCCGGGCGGGCACGTCCTCTTTGTGGTAGTTGATGGTCTCGGCGATGCCGCAGCTCTTGGCGATGGCCAGCTTCTCATCCCAGCTGCCGGCCATGATGACCATGCTGGCGCCCTGGAGGTTGGCCAGCTGGGCGGCCATCTGGCCGATGGGGCCGTCGCCGATGACCAGGACCTTGGCTCCGGCGGGGATGCGGGCCCGGCGCACGGCATACTCGGCGGTGGCGGCGGGCTCGGCCAGAGCGGCCTCCTCCAGGCTCACCCCCGCGGGGATGTGGTACAGGTGCCGCTGGGGAATGGCCACATACTCGGCAAACACGCCCTGACGGTTCCGATAGGAACCCACCACCTCGCGGTTGGGGCAGAGATTGTAGTGACCCTGGCGGCAGAAGTCGCACTTGCCGCAGCCCAGGCTCACGTCGGAGGTCACCGGGTCGCCCACCTGGAAGCCCTGAACCTCGCTGCCCACCTGGACGACGGTGCCGGACCACTCGTGGCCGGGGACCAGGGGGTATTTGGTGTTGCCGTTCTTAATGTGGACCATCTCGCCGGTGAGCAGCTCAATATCGGTGGCGCAGAACCCGGCGTAGGCGATCTTGGCGATGACCTCGTCGGGACCGCACACAGGCATCGGGATGTCCGAGAGCTCAATGGTCTCAGGCTTCATAAAACGGATGGCTTTCATCCTACACTCCTCCTCATCGTGGATGCGAATTCCGCACATGCGGGTTTCAGCACAAGCATCTCGCCCTGACGCATACAGCACGGGCGGCAGACAGGGTGCTGGGCCAGCAGGTCTTTAAACTGCTGGGGATTCCCGCCGTGCTCGGTAAAAGTCCAGAAATGGCAGGGAACCGCCTGCTGTACCCCGAGAAGATCGGCCGCCTGGGCGCCCTCCTCCGCGTTCATATTGCCGAACGCGCCGTTGATGGAGAGGAAGGCGATATCGGGATGATAGGTACGGGCGATCTTCTCGCACCAGTCGGTGTGCAGGGCCGTATCACCGGAAAAATAGAGGCACCATCCTCCGGCCTCCAGAATCACGCCGATGGCGTCGGGGGCCATATCGCCGTGATCCGCCTTGACGGCGGTGATGCGGAACTCGGGGTCAATCTCATAGGGCACCTCCAGCTCCATCGTGACGCACCGCTCCGGGGCGATGCCCATCTCATGCATCTGATGCGTACAGCTGGAGGGACCGAAAAAGCGGGCGTTTGAACGCTCCGCCACGATCGGAATGGCGTCGTAGTCGAAGTGATCGAAATGCAGGTGAGTGGTCAAATAGTAATCCGGCTTAAAATCCTCCGGACGGATCAGCATGGGAGACACACGCTTGAAGCCCCGGATCCGGTAGCCGCAGTCGGTCAGATAGGGGTCGATTACAAACGTCCGGTCCCGGTGGTCTTTGATTAAAAATCCGGCCTGTCCCAGCCAAAAGATTCCCAGCTCGCCAGGGGAAATCACCGCCTCTTCGATTTCGGCGGTCAAACACATGGCGCTCCCTCCTTTCCTAAAATGGATGTCAGAACCGGCGGCGGGCTTAGTACAGGCAGCCCTCCAGCCAGGAGTAGCGCTCGTCAAACTGCACGCGGTAGGTCTTTTCCTTGTCCTCCTCGCCGGCCAGGCCCCAGAGCAGATACACGGTGGAGCCGGGCAGGGCCACGGTGGTGTGGAAGCCCACGGGCAGCGCCACGGCGGTGTCGCTGGACTCGATGACGTTGACCTCGTCCCAGAGCTTCTTGCCCTCGGCGCTGAGATCATAGCCGTGCTGCATCAGGCCGCCCAGACCGTCGGGAGCGCCGGAGGTGACCTGGAAGGAGAAGATCTCGTCCAGCACGCACTCCTTCTCGGTCCAGTAGTCGTGCCGGTGGGCGGGGAAGCCGATCCAGCCGCCGGGGACGGAGACGGACTCGCCCACGATCAGGTGCTTGGTGATCTCGCCGTTGTGCTTGCCGGGCTGGCCGAAAATGAAGCGGTACTTGCGCTTATAGATGTACTCGCCGGGCTCGCCCTCTTCCACGTTTTCCGGGGGGCAGAAGTAGGGGGCGTTGCCCTCCTCGCAGTAAGCGGTGAACACCCGGGCCTCCATGCCGTTCTTGCTGGTGATCTTCACCTTGGCCTTGGGGGGCACGTACAGGGCGGTGGGCAGATCGTCATAGACGCTGCCGCGGGTGCCGGACACGCCGCCCAGAACGGTCTTGCCCTGGTACTCCACCCAGGCGGTGAAGTCGCCGCTCTGGAGGACAATGGCCTGCTCCTGGCCCACCACGTCGTACTCCAGGCTCTCGCCGGCGTCCAGCAGGATGCGGGCAAAACCCATGTGGGTCATCTCGGAGTTGCCCTTGGAGATGACGGACTCATAGCCCTTCAGGTTCTGAAATTTATAAACCTTCGTGAAAGACATTGTGTTTCTTCCTTTCGTAATCAGCAATCGGTCTGCTTAGTGCAGTACGTCGGGATTGACGGGGAACTGAGGACGCTTGCCCATCAGGTAGTCGGCCAGACCCTGGGCGCTGTCCATGGCCATGGCCCGCAGGGCGTTGTCGCTCAGGGCGGCGTTGTGGGGCGAGAGCACCACGTTGTCCATGGAGAAGAGGGGGTTATCGTCGGCGGGAGGCTCCTGCTCGAACACGTCCAGCGCGGCGCCGCCGATTTCGCCGCTCTTCAGCGCGGCAATCAGGGCGGCCTCATCCACCACGGGGCCGCGGGAGGCGTTGATCAGCCAGGCGTCCTTGCGCATCTTGGCAAAGGCGTCCTTGCCGATGAGACCGCGGGTCTCGGGCGTGAGGGGGGTGTGGACGCTGATGAAACGGCTCTCCCGCAGGACGGTGTCCATATCGGTGAGCGTCACGCCCAGCTCGGCGGCCCGCTCCTGGCTGACATAGGGGTCATAGGCCAGGATCTTCACGTCAAAGCCGCTGAGCTTCTTGGCCACCAGGGCGGCGATGCGGCCCAGGCCCATCAGGCCCACGGTCTTGCCGGCCAGCTCGCAGGTGACAAACTGGGTGCGCTTCTTGAAGCCGCCCTCCCGGGTCATGCGGTCCATGGGGACGATGAGCTTGGCGGCCGCCAGCAGCAGGGCTACCGTGTGCTCGGCCACGGCGTTGATGTTGGAGAAGGGGGCGTTCACCACCAGGATGCCACGGCGGGTGGCGGCGGCCACGTCGATGTTGTCCACGCCGATGCCGTGCTTGGCCACGGCCTTCAGGGTGGGGATACCCTCCATCACGGCCTCGGTGATGCGGGCGGAGCGGATGAGGATGGCGCTGCACCCCTGGGCCTGGGCGATGATGTCGGCCTCGGCCGTGGAGGTGCCCTGAACGACCTCAAAGTTCTGCTGGAGCATGTCCACCGCGTCGGGATGGATGTGCTCGGTGAGGAAGATGCGCTCCATGCCTTAACCCTCCTTCGCGGCGCGGATGTCGGCCAGGGTCTTTTTGCCCCAGTTGAGGATCATGGCCTGATCGCTGGCCAGCAGGATGTACTGCGCGCCCCGGGCGATGAGCTTGCGGGCGGCCTCGGCATTGCCGGCCGTGGTGCCGATGGCCTTGTCGCTCTTGGCGACCTTCTCAAAGACGGTGTTCACGGTGCTCTGCACGATCTCGGAGCCGGTGTCGCCGGGTACCCCCAGAGACTGGGAGAGATCCATGGGGCCGATGAAGATGACGTCCACGCCCTCGACCTTCAGAATCTCGTCCAGGTTCTTGACACACTCGCCGCTCTCGCAGTGGGCCACCACCATGGTGTTCTCATTGGCCTTGGCGATGTACTCGCTGACCTTGTCGGTGCCGTAGTCGCAGGCCCGCACACTGGGGGAGAGGCCGCGCACGCCGCGGGGGTAGTACTTGACGCTCTGAACCAGCTCCTCGGCCTGCTGGGCGGTGTCCACATCGGGAACCTGCACGCCCATATAGCCCAGATCCAGGTTCTGGAGGATCTCCACCTGCTGGTTCTCCCGCACGCGGACCAGGGGGGTGATGCCGAAGCACTCGGCGGCCCGAAGGATGTTGGTCAGCTCCATGCGGTCCATGGCCACGTGCTCGGTGTCCAGCACGAAGAAGTCAAAGCCGGCCAGGGCCAACACTTCGACAACCAGGGGATCCTTGATCTTCACAAAGGTCCCGATCACGCTCTCGCCGCGCTTGATGCGCGCTTTCAGCTGATTTTCTCTCATACTCGTTTCCTTCTTTCTGTGGTGGCGTGGATATCGTTCCGATTCTGTTCTTTAATTGTTGCATACTTCATGCCAACTTTATCATTCGAAGGGCGAATTTTTAAAAAATATTTTATGTGACGAAAAATGGGCGATATAGAAGAAACACAAAACTTTTTTGTGGGGATTTTGACTAACGCGCGGGAAGGTTCGGACAAAAAGGGAAGGGCCTCTCCAAAAATAAAATAAAAAAAGCATCACTGTTGCGCTTTCGCAACAGTGACGCGTGTGCGGAACGAAGTTCCATCAGCCCCCGGTTTTCTGTCCGCCCTGAAGCTTACGAACAATGGTGGAGGGATTGACGCCCAAGGCGGCCGCCGCCTTGCGGGCCGAGCCGTATTTTTCCATCGCCTTGTGGATCAGTTCCTGCTCCACCTGGTCTACGGCGTCTTTCAGCGGGATAGTCTCCTGAAACGAGATCAAAGTCTCCCCCGAGCGGTTGCCGAAAAACTTGCTGGGCAGCTCCTCCCGCACGATGGTGTCCCCCTGGGACATAATGACCAGATTTTCGATCATATTCTCCAGTTCCCGCACGTTTCCGGGCCAGTCGTACTGTTCCAAAAGATACATGACATCCGGATGGATCTGCTTATCCACCTTATATTTCTGGTTGCAGACCATCAGAAAATGTTTGGCCAGGGGGATGATGTCCTCCCGGCGCTCCCGCAGAGGGGGCAGGAGGATGCTGACCACGTTCAGGCGGTAATAGAGGTCCTCCCGGAAGGTGCGTGCCTGGACCATCTCCTCCAGGTCCCGGTTGGTGGCGGTGATCACCCGCACATCCAGCGGAATGGGGGTGGTGCCTCCCACGCGGATAATCTCCCGCTGCTGCAGGACCCGCAGAAGCTTGACCTGGAGGTGGTAGGGCATGTCCCCGATCTCATCCAGAAAGATGGTGCCGCCGTTGGCGGCCTCGAACAGGCCGGGCTTCCCCTTGCTGTCGGCCCCGGTGAACGCGCCCTTTTCATAGCCGAAGAGCTCCGACTCCAGCAGGCTCTCGGGAATGGCGCCGCAGTTGACCTTGATAAAGGGGCCGTCCTGCCGCTGGCTGTTGCGGACAATGATGTCGGCAATGAGCTCCTTGCCGGTGCCCGATTCGCCCAGGATAAGCACGGTGGCCCCGTCAAATTTGGCCACCCGCTCGGCGACCTCCACCGCCCGGGAGAAACCGGGGCTGACCGTGACGACTTTATTAACGCCGTAGCGGGTGCGGATCTCCTGGAGCTGCTTTTTCTGGCTCTGAATGATGGCGTCCTTGTCCTTCAGACTGTCCCGGAGGTTATTCAGGGCGGTGATATCCCGCACGTTGTTGAAAATATACTCGATCTCCCCGTTCTCCCCAAAGATGGGGGTGGCGGTGGCCAGAACGGTCAGATCGGTGCGCTCGTTGTGGCTGATGCGGGTGGCCTGCTTCCGGGTCTTGATGACTTCCATAATCACCGAGTCGGAAAAAATGTGTTCGTCCAGAAGCTGCTGGGTGCTCTTCCCGATGAGGGCCTCTTTCCGCAAGCCAAGCAGCGCGGCGTTGGCTGAATTGGCGTAAAGAATGATACCGGAACCGTCGGTGATCCAGATCCCGTCATAGGAATACTCCAGCATTTTCATGATACTCTCCGATGACACCATGCTGCGATCCTCCTCTTCTGCAAGGCGGAGCCTTACAGAAGTATTATACTAGATTGGCGCGGAAAAACAAGCGCACGGCCTCAGCGCACGCTCCCCCAGAAGATGAGGGCCAGCATTCCCGGCCCGGTGTGGGCGCCGATGACCGGGCCGATGGGGGAGAGGAGAACCTGGGCCCGGGGGAATTCCCGGAGGACGGCCTGCCGGAGTTCCCCGGCCCGGTCGGGGACGTCCCCGTGGCCGATGACCACCAGGGGGCTCTCGCCGGGCTCCCACCCGCGGCGCATCTGCTCCAGCTGGGCCTCCATGGCCCGCCGGCGGCCCCGGGGCTTCTCCGTCAGCTCCAGGGCGCCCTGGGCGGTGACGTGGAGCAGAGGCTTCACCTGGAGCGCGGCGCCGAAGACGGCCTGCACCGCAGACACCCGGCCGCCCCGCCGCAGATAGGTGAAGGAGTCCACCGTGAACCAGTGGCATACCGCGCCCCGGCGCGCCTCCACCCAGGCGGCCAGCGCGTCCAGCGAGAGGCCCTGGGCCTGCTTCCGGGCGGCCTCCCGCACCAGAAAGCCCTCCCCCACCGAGGCGCACCGGGTGTCCACGCACCGGATGCTCCGCGCCGGATAGCGGTGGGCCAGCTCCTGCGCGACCCGGCAGGCGGTCTGGAAGGTGGCGGACAGGGCCGAGGAAAAGCCCAGATAGAGCACATCTACCCCCCGGCTCAGGCACCATTCAAAGGTCTGCTGAAAGCGCAGAGGGCCGATTGGGGCGGTGGAGGCCGGCGCTCCGGCGCACAGGGCGGTGTAAAACTCGGCGGTGGAGATGGTCCCGCCGGGGCCGTACGTATAGGGGCGGCCCTCCAGCGTCAAATCCATGGGGAGCACGGTGACCTGAGGGAGACCGGCCGGCAGCTCCGGACCCAGGTCGGCGGTGGCGTCGGTGATAATCTGATAAGGCATGGCAGTCCCTCCGTTCCGATGGTTGGGCGGGCCTCAGGCCCAGTTGGGGGGAAGTACGGCCCCCTCCAGCCGCTCCGGCGGGGGATAGTCCACGCCGAAGGTCTCCACCTCCACCCGGGTAAAGACGATGGGTTCCACCGGGGCGGCCACCCGGACGCCGGGGCCCAGGTGGGTGGGCACGTCCCGCACGGGGAGGTGGTTCCAGCGCAGGATTTCCTCCAGACCCTCGACCACCCGGCCGAAAGCGGGATAATTGTACTCCAGGCGGGGGTCCTCCGCCAGGGGGAAGAAGCACTCCCCGCCGGCGATGCCGTTCTCATAGCCGCCCATGCCGATGGTCCCCGGGGTCAGACGCAGGGGATTGGGGAACCCCTTGGCCCGGGCCTCGCAGGGGATGAGGTACTTGGCCTCCGGGCGGCCGAAGGCGGTATAGCTCAGGTCGGCCACGTAGCCGGGGACCAGGCGCTCCAGAGCGTGGTGGTCGTAGCAGCCCAGCCGGGCCAGGTGGAGAAAGCTGCGCACGGTGTTGGGCGCCGCCTCGGGGCAGAGCTCGCAGACGATGCGGGGACCGTGCTGCAGGAAAAAGGTGACAATGGGGGAAGGCATAGTTCCACTCCCTTTTGAAAAAGATCGTTTCCTCCAGCATACCCGCCTTTTCCGCCGTTGTCAAGGGCGGGGAAGGGGAGAAGAAAATGCGGGCCGCCCCGGTGGGGACGGCCCGCGAACGGCGCACAGGGGTTATTCGACAGGGGTGGAGAGAAGGGTCTGGAGGGCGGAGACCTGCTCGGCGGTCAGGCCGATGCCGGTCAGGTAGTCCTCGGCGGCCTGCTGCAGGTCCACGCTGGAGAGATCGGCGTCCTCCTCCAGACCGGCCAGATCCTGGAGCATGCCCACGGCCACCTGGGAGATGAGCTCGTACTGATCCGAGCCCCTCTCCACATGGTAGTAGTTCTCATAGGAGAGCATGTAATCGGCCACAATCTCGTCCTGCGTGCCGCCCATCAGGGCCTCCAGCAGGATGGCCACAAAGCCGGCCCGGTCCTTGCCCTCGGTGCAGTGGAAGGCGTAGGGGCCCGGGTGGTCCAGCATAAACTCAAGACCGCTCTTGAGCTTGGTCTGGAAGTCCTCGGCCTGGTAATCCACGCCCATGTTCAGCGCAATCACGTTTCCGGCCTCATAGAGGCTCTGATAGTAGGGGGAGTCATAGTCCTCGGCGGCCAGGTAGCCCTGAATGGCCTCGTCGGAGTCGGCCAGATTGACGACGGTCTGAACGCCCGCGGCCTCAATGAGGCCGTCGGCATAGGCGGCCCGGCCCAGCTCGTTGTTCACCGGGCTGCTGGTGCGGTAGAGGACGCCCTCGGCGATGTCGCCCACGGTGATGGCGCGGAAGTTGGCAAAGACCTCGTCCGAGGAGTAGTCGGCCCGGTCGTTGGTGCGCTCAAGCTGGTGGGCCTCATACTCGGCGAGATAGCCCTCCTTCTCGGCCAGGGAGAAGGAGACCACGTCGCCCACCTCCACGCCGTAGGTGGAGGCGAAGTCGCCCATGTTCAGGGCCACCACCAGCACGCCGTCCTCCTGGTTGTCCCGGACCACCGGCTCGCCGGTGTTGACGTCGCTGTAGGAGGTGCAGAAGGGGATCTCCAGGCTCACGCCGTTGACCGTCACATCCAGCACGTCGCCCAGCTCCAGCCCGGCGGTGTAGAGGGCCTCGGGGGCAATGTCCAGATCCAGGTTGCCGTATTTCTCCACGGCGGCCACGCTGCCCACCACGGGGCCGCGGCTCACGTCGTAGGTGTTGGCGAAGATGGCGCCGTTGACCACCCAGACGTCGGAGAAGTCGGGCTCCCCGTCCACATTGGGGCAGACCAGGTAGTCGCCGTAGCCGTGCTCGGCGGAGGGGTCGTTCACGTGGAGCACGTCGCCCCAGGCGGTATTCAGGGTCAGACGGATGTCCGCAGGCACAAAGCAGGCGAAATTGGTGTCGGGCTCGGCCTTGGTCTTCAGGTCGATGAAGGTGTCCTTGCTATTGGCAAAGTCCTCCGCCGTGAGGGCGGAGCCGTCGGACTTGGTATAGGTCTCGATGACCTTGTCCACCTTGGTAACCCACTGCTCGCCCACGGTGCCCTTGAGCACCACGCTCTCGCCGTCGTCGGTGACGGTGTAATCCACATTCTCCAGGTCATTGTGGAAGGAGGTCTCCTGGGAGACCATCATGCCCTGGATGGTGTACTCGGTCTTACCGGTGAGGAAGAAGTCGCCGGCGTGGGCGGCGATGTAATCCTCCGCAGGGCTCTCGGCGTTCTCCGCAGTGAAGGCGGTGAACTGGGCCAGAATCTGGGCCAGCTCCGCCCGGGTGGCCGAGCCGTTGGGGTTGAGGCTGCCGCTGCTGTCGCCGGTCATGATCCCGGCGGAGTAGCAGAACTCCATACCCTCCAGAGCCCAGGCGGGGATCTGGTCATAGTCGGGGGCCTCCTGCATGGCCGCGCCGCTCTCCGCGGAAATTCCGCTGAGCGCGGCATAGCGGGCCAGAACGGCGGCGATCTCAGCCCGGGTGATGGTGCGCTCGCCGGCAAAGGTCTGATCGGCGGGCACGGCGGCCAGGCCGTTTTCCTCGGCCCAGGCGGCGGCGGAGGCGTACCACTTGCCCTCCACGTCCACGAAGCTGGTGGCGGGGACCTCGCCGGTGGGGGCGGAGAGGTTGTACAGGGTCTGGAACACGGTGCCCCGGGTGACCAGGGCGGAGGGCGCGAAGGCATCGCCGCCCACGCCGGCCAGCAGGCCCTGGGCGGTGACGGTCTCAACGGCGGAGGCGTACCAGGCGTCGGCGGGGACGTCGGTGAACGCAGCGCTCTCAGCGGCCAGAGCGGGGGCGGACAGGGAGACCGCCAGCGCGCCGGTGAGGGCGAGAGAAAGCGCTTTTTTCATGGGTTTTTACATCCCTTTCCATTTTACATACATTTGAGGAGATAGACGAGCGGGACCGGCCAGTTGACCGGCCCCGCAGGTTTATCCAGAGGAAACGGTTACGCAGCGGTGCTTTCCGCGGCGGGGGCCAGGCTCTCGGCGAAGAAGTCGGCGATGCTGCCCTCCACCAGGGCGGTCACGTCGGGCTGATCGCTGTAGAAGCCGTAACCGTGGTCGGCGCCGGGCACAACGACCTCGCTGGCATTCTCATAGGCGTCCAGAGAGAGCTGGTTGACGTCGGCGGGAACCACCGTGTCCTGATCGCCGTAGATCACCAGCACGGGGCCGGTGAACTTGGACGCGTTGGCCAGAGGCTCGGAGTCGATCATTTCCCGGAACCAGGCGGCGGACAGGTCCTGGACCTGGCCGTACTGGGTCGTAATGGTGTACTTGCCGTCGGACTCAGCCTGAGCAATCACGCTGTCCAGCTCCTCCACCGAGCAGCCGGCCAGATTGGCGGCCAGCGTCTCGCCGTCGCCCACGGCGCCCGCCAGGAGCACCATGGCCTGATAGGGCTGATCGTCCTCGCCCGTAATGGTGGCGGCGATACGCCCGCCCATGGAGTAGCCCAGAATGCCCAGGCGCTCGGCGTCCACATCATAGTTGGCCACCAGGTAGTCCTTGCAGGCGTTGGAGTCGGAAATCATGTTGGAGAGGTAGTTTTCGGTAAAAGGCTCGGTGGACTCGCCGCAGCCGGGGAAGTCCATGCGAATGGTGGCGACTCCCTTCAGGGCCAGAGCCTCGGCCACGCCGTCAAAGCCGCCGCCCTCTTCCTTGCTGCCGCCGTGGCCGTGGTTCATGACGACGGCGGGGAAGGGGCCTTCGCCCACAGGCATGGTGACTACAGCGGGAACCGTGCGCTCGCCGTTCTGGACGGTGATATGCTCCACCGTGTAGGCGGGCTCCAGGGCGTCAAAGTTCATGAGGATCTGGGCCAGCTCGGCGCGCTGGGCGGTGCCGGTGGGGTTGAGGCGGTTGTTGCTGCCGGAGATGATGCCCAGGGCCACGGCGTTCTCCACGCCTTCGGCCGCCCAGGAGGCCACCTGGTCCACGTCGGTGTAGGCGGAGAGGTCGGCCTCGGGCACGGCCACGCCCTGCATGACGGCGTAATCGGCAAAGACCTTGGCCAGCTCCTGGCGGGTCATGGTCCGCTCGCCGCCGAAGACGCCCGCGCTCACGCCGCTGGTGAGCCCTTCGGCCTCGGCCCAGGAGGCCGCAGCGGCGTACCACTTGCCCTCGATGTCGGTGAAGGAAGTGCTCTCAGCCGCGCCGGGCTGCCCGGCCAGGTTGTACAGGGTCTGGTAGACCATGCCGCGGGTGACGGTGGTGTCGGGGGCAAAGGTGGTGGCGCTGGTGCCGTTCATGATGCCGTTGTCCAGCACATAGGAGACCGCCGCATAATACCAGGCGTTCTCCGCCACGTCGGTGGGGAAGGCGGCGGCGGGCTCGTTGACGATGGTGATGCGGCCGGCGGGCTCGGCATACTGCTCGGCAGAGATCGTGCCGTCCAGAGCTTCCGTGGTGTAGTTGATGAGCGCCTCATCCAGAGTTACGCCCACATCCATCCAGCCGCCGACCGTCTTGAAGATGCCGTAAGTATCGCCGCCCTTGGCGGTAAAGTCGTTGGTGGCGATGGTATACGTAGCGTCGGGATCAAACGCGGCGCCGTTCACAGTGGTGATGGTCACGCGGCTGCCCGGCTCGGCGGGGGCGTAATACGTGGAGCCGGCATACTGGTCACCGTTCACATAGGGGACGCCCACATTGACGGTAAACTCAATCCCGGCCACCTGGGGGAACGCGCCGATCGCGTCGGGCGTTGTGCAGGTGGCGGCCTCCAGGGCCTCCAGCAGCTGGGCGCCCGTCACATCAATGGTGGCCACCGTGTTGCCGAAGGGGAACACGGCCAGCAGATCCAGCATGGAGATGTCGCCCACGGCCAGCGTCTCGCGGATTCCGCCGCCGTTGGTCAGAGCGGCGTCCACATTTTCTTCGCCCAGAGTCTGGCGGGCCTGCCACAGAATCGCGTCGGCCGCAAAATCGCCCAGGTTGGTCTCGGCGGTGCGGACGCCGACTCCGTCGGGGAAAACGACCTCCGCGCCGGTGTTCGTAGCGGTGGACGCGCCGCCGGAGCGGGAGCCGTTCAAATCAACCTCGGTGGTGGCAATAACCTGGCCATATTCCTCTTCCACTTCGGCGTTGCGGGTATTGATGAGCTCGGCCACGTCGGGGTCGACTTTGGTATAGGCGGCGGCAGAGACCAGCTCATTGCTCATGGTGTCCGTATCCTGGTCGTAAATCACAACGCCGACATTCGCCAGCGCAGTGCCGGTCGAGACGATCAGGGTATCGTTAACCACATTGGAACCATCCGCGGCGGCGGAAATTTCCTCCGTCGTGGAGTGAGAATGGCCGTCGATGAACAGGTCGATTCCGTCGACATTTTCACACACGTCGATGGAGCGGTTTCCTACGCTCTCATCGGCAATGCCCAGATGTCCGAGGCAGACAATCAGGTCGGCTCCGGCCTGCTTCAGCTCGTCCACCTGCTCCTGGGCGCAGGCGTAGAGCTCCTCGCCCTCGGGGAAAACAATGCCGGGCATTTTGGACGCGTCCGCCTTGGTGCGGGTCTCGGGGGTGGCAAGACCAAACACACCGACCTCAAGGCCGCCCAGCGTATAAATCTTGTTGGACTCAAAGACGGTGTTGCCGGTACTCTCTTCCGTCATATCGGCGCAGAGAATATCAAAATCGGCGCTTTCTGCAAGTTTTTCGAGGTTGTCGATGCCAAAGTCCAGCTCGTGGTTTCCGACGGTCATGGCATCATAGCCCGCGGCGTTCATGAACTCGAACGCGCTCTGGCCCTGATTGGCGCTGACCAGAGGCTTGCCCATAATGGTGTCGCCGGCCGAAACCAGAAGGACATTGGCGCCTGCGGCCTCAAAGTCCTTCTTGAGTTGGGCGACCCCGGCGGTACCAATGCACTCGCCTTCGACAGCCATATCGGCTCCATGCGTGTCATTGGTGTGCAGGATAACAAGCTTACCTGCAACGTCATCCGGAATTGCGTAGGGAGTGACTGCGGCCTCTTCCTCCGCGGCCCCGGCGGGGATGGCCAGACCGGCGGTCATAGCCAGCGCCAACAGCGTGGAGAGGGCTTTTTGCGTTCCTTTCATTTCACACATTCCACCTTTCAGCATGCTCGCATTGTGGGTCTTGCCCATACGCGGACGTGGGATTCGTCCCATGCACCATAATAGTAACAAAATTGTAACTGAAATACAAGGGGCCGCAGAGCAGATTTTTACATTCCGTTTTCCAAAAAAACATCCCCGGAACTCCCATAGGAGCCGGGGATGTAGGGCTTACGAGAGATTGCCGTCTTTGTCGCAGGTGATGGAGCCGCTCAGCGTCTTGTCCCCGTTGGGGCCGGAAAACGTGGCCGTGCCGTATATGCGGTTGCCGGAGCGGGACTCATGGTGCGACTTCAAGCTCCAGCCGGACTGGTAAATGGAGGCCGAAGCCGTGACGTCCGTGGCTTTACTGGTCTTCCCATCATATTCAAAGATGCCAGTAAGCGTGTAGCATACAGCCAGTTTATTGTCGACATAGTAGTTATAGTCGCGATAGACACGTTTTGCTGAGGAACGTGTCATATTTTCTGTCTCGGTAGTAGTAATCTGAAGATAAGTTCCATCCTCGAAGCAGATTGTCTCAATCGTTTTCTCCACTCGTGGAGTTGCCGCAAACACTGGGACCGTACAGAGACAAAACACCGATAGCAATGCCGCTAAAATACGGGTATATACCATATCAATCTTCTCCGTCCTTTCCTATGTAATATTCGGCTTCAAATGTTGGAAGTAATGCTATGATTTCGCTCTCATTCTCTGCTTTTTAAAAATGATCTTTCTTTTTGCGGTTCTTTTCATTGAAAAATTTTCTGAGAAGAGCTAAAATAAAGACGGTATACCGGAAGTGTAAACAAAAGCGGATGAAAGGAGCTGTGATCGACCTATGAAATTGCTGCGGAAGATGGTCAGCCTGGTCAGCGTTCTGGGCATTTTGGCCTCCCCGGCCGTGCCAGCGTGGGCTGCGGAGGCGGAGGATGCGCTCCTCCCGATCGAACGGACGGCGAATGAAGCGATTTTTACACTCCAGGCGGAGCAAGAAAATCCATCTATTACTGGGCGGGTCCTGCTGCCTCGCACCGTGACGGGGCAGACCGGAAATCCCTGTCCCGGATTCACGGCGAACACAACGAACGTATCGTTTACAATCACGTCTGCGCCGAATACGAGTACCTATAATTGCCAGCTCTATCAAGGAACGTACCCCAACGGTACGCTCGTGACGTCCTATAGCACCGGTGATCTTGAAACCGGCGTCTCGGTCTCCAATCTGACGGTTGAGGAGGAGTACTACTTTGTGGTCAGCTCCCTGGACGCCCCGGCCAAAGGGGCGAACGCCACATATACGCTGGTCATGTTTTAAGGCGTCATAACGAGCGCCCCCATCCGGATTCCCGGATGGGGGCGCTCGTTCGTTTTGTTTACTTGCTGGCCCAGTTGCCGGTGGCGCTGGCCTTCAGATAGGCGTTGATGAAGCCGTCCAGGTCGCCGTCCATGACGGCGTTGATGTTGCTGGTCTCGTAGCCGGTGCGGTTGTCCTTCACCAGCTGGTAGGGCATAAAGACGTAGGAGCGGATCTGGCTGCCCCACTCGATCTTGAGCTGCACGCCCTTGATGTCGGAGATCTTCTCCAAGTGGGCCTCCATTTTCAGCTGTACCAGCCGGGAGCGGAGCATCCGCATACAGTTGTCCCGGTTCTGGAACTGGCTGCGCTCGGTCTGGCAGGAGACCACCACGCCGGTGGGCTTGTGAATCAGGCGCACGGCGGAGGAGGTCTTGTTGACGTGCTGGCCGCCCGCGCCGGAGGAGCGGTAGACCTGCATCTCGATGTCCTCGGGCCGGATGTCCACCTCCACGTCGTCGGGCAGCTCGGGCATGACCTCCACTGCGGAGAAGGAGGTCTGACGCCGGGCCTGGGCGTCGAAGGGGGAGACGCGGACCAGACGGTGGACACCGTGCTCGCTCTTCAGATGGCCGTAGGCGTTCTCGCCCGAGATGGTGATGGTGGCGCTCTTGATGCCGCCCTCCTCGCAGTCCTGATAGTCCATGGTCTTGCAGGCGTAGCCGTGGCGCTCGGCCCAGCGGGTGTACATGCGGTAGAGCATCTGGGCCCAGTCCTGGGCCTCGGTGCCGCCGGCGCCGGCGTGGATGGTGAGGATGGCGTTGGAGTTGTCGTACTCGCCGGTGAGCAGGGAGGACAGACGGGCCTCCTCAATGTCCTGTTCCAGCTTGGCGTACCCCTCCTCCAGCTCGGGCAGGAGGGACTCGTCCTCCTCCTCGTTGCCCATCTCGCACAGGGTCATCAGGTCGGACCAGGCGCTCTTGCGCTGCTCCTGGCCCTCCAGCTTGCTCTTGAGCTGGGAGAGACGCTGCTGGACCTTCTGGGCCTTCTCCAGGTTGTTCCAAAAGCCCTCCGAGGCGCTCTCCGACTCCAGCATCTCGGCCTCCCGGGCGGCGGCGGCCAGGCCCAGAGCCTGCCCCAGGTCCTCCAGCTCGGGGAGAAGATTGTTCAGTTTTACCTTATACTCGTCAAATTGAAGCATGTTATACACTCTCGCTTTGCTGAATTCGCTCTCCTATTATATACAATCCCTGGGAAGATGTAAAGAAAAACCGTAGCAATTCGGCCTCAGCGCTGACTGGCCGCCCACTCCGGCTCGGCGCAGAAGATCAGGTCGTCCACGTCCTCCTTTGGTGGGGCGGCGGGAACTGGGGGTTGGAGATACTCTTCCGGCATGGGGCTCCCTCCCTTCCTGGCGGTGTGCCCGGGTGCTCCGGGCCGACAGACCAGTCTATGCGGGAGGGAGGAGAAAGTTGACACGCCTCAGGGATCCGGTTCTCCGGATGGAAGCAGGTCCTGAAGGGTCTTGTGGTCCAAAAAGTCGTTGATAAGGTCGTAGAACTCGCTCCAGAAAGCCCGGGCGGGGCAGTCCCCGTGGAGCTGGCGGCGCTGGCACAGCTCGGGCCCCAGTTCCAGACAGAGGGTGGGGGCCAGTTTTCCCTCGGTGGCCCGGAGGATCTCCCCCACGGTGTACTCCCCGGGCTCCCGCACCAGGCGGTAGCCCCCGCTCTTTCCCCGCACGCTCTGGAGAAATCCCGCCCGGCTGAGCAGAGAGATAATCTGCTCCAGATATTTTACGGTGATATCCTGGCGCTTTGCAATGGCGTGGAGGGGGATAAAGCCCTCCTCCCGATGCATGGCCAGATCGATCATGACCCGAAGGGCGTAGCGCCCCTTGGTGGAAATTTTCAAGTGTGTTCACCTTCTATCCCAGTGGTGCCGGACCGGCGGCCCGGTTACCCGTCATTATACGATAGAAATACTAGGATTTCAAGAGAGGGAAACGCGCCGGAGGATTTGTCCTCCGGCGCGTGGAGAGAGGGGGAGCGAACTCAGCTCCGGGCCAGAATCACCCGGATGCAGCCGCCCTGATCCTGGGCCTTGTCGTAATAGCCGGTGAGGGTATAATCCCCTCCGGTGACCCGGGCGAGGCTGGTGAGGTAGTACTCCCCGTCCCGGACCTCATAGACGGCGGCGCTCTCGCTGATGCGCCAGCTCTGGTTGGCGCTGGAGACCGCGGTATTCCCGCTCACCGCGTCCAGACGGACTTCCGTCAGGTTGGTGATGCGGTCGGGGGTCTGGAGGGCGCCCTGAATCTGACAGGGGCCCCGGTCCACGTTGTAGATCTTGCTGCTGGAGACGATGGTGCTCTCCGTGCCCCCCACGTCCGCCACATAGGTGGCCATGGAGGTCATGCCGGCGCTGATCTCATCCACGCTGGTGAGCACGCCGTAGGTATGTCCGTCGCCGGTCACGTCCCGGAGGATCAGGTGGTCGATCTCGCCCTGCTCATTGGTGGAGTAAAAGCGGACCATATTGCCCGTCAGCTTGACCCCGGCCAGGCGGGAGGGGTAGACCCGCCAGGCGGCGGAGTCCTCATAGGTATCCAGGATGGCCACGTTGTCGGCCAGGGTGTAACGGCCCAGGCGGCTGCCGTCCCGGCTGAAGGTGCCCTCCAGCTGGGTGGTGCTCAGCCGCCGGATCTGGACCGCGCCGTTCTCGGTGGTCACCCGCACCAGGTCGCCGGCTTCAAAATGGGTGTCCTCGGTGGGATAGGTGGCGGTGGCCCCGGTGGTGGTGGTGAGGGTCACCGAGTTGGAAGTGTACTCGTTGCCCCGCTCATCGGTGTAGGTGTGGGTGGAAGCCTGGGTGACCATGCCGTAGACCAGGTTGGAGGAGCCCTCCTCCCCGCTGGATACGCCGCGCACCGCGGCCACGCCGCCGCTGCGGCCCAGCAGCAGGGTCACAAGATCCCCGGTGCGGTAGCCGCCCAGATCGGAGAAGGCATAGACCGCCTCGTTGGTCTCCAGGGCGTAGCTGCTCCCGGCCACGGTGACCGAGGTGGGAGCGCTGACCGAGGGGGAGACCTGCTCCAGCGTGCCGGTGACCTGCTTGGAGTAGGCCCAGAGGGTATTCATGGACTCCGACCAGTACAGGACATCCAGGTTCTGCACGGCGCTCAGGGAGGAGGCCCGGCCGTCCCGGTATACCTCGGCCCGGGTCAAGTCCAGGGGAAGCTGGGACTGCCAGCTGCCCTCGGCCACCAGGGGGCCCTCCATGGCCGAGTTGACCAGGGCCACCCGGTCCAGATTGCCCTGGCTGTCCACCAGGTTCAGCGTGGGCTCCAGGGTATTGAGATAGTACACGCCCGAGGTGTTCTTTGTGGTCATCAGGTTGTAGAAGAGGTAGAGGGCGTCCTGCCGGGTCATGGGGCTGTCCTGCCTGGCGGAGATGTTCTCGTTGAGACCCAGATTGCGGTAGGCCGCCATCTGTCCGGCGGGATAGGCGCCGGTAAAGTCGCTCTTCTCATAGCCCAGCAGGGGGAGAATCATGGTCACGCCCTCGGCCAGGGTGATGGTGTTGTCGGGACGGAAGGTGCCGTCCAGGTAGCCCGAGACGTATCCGGCCTCCACCGCCGCCTGGACATAGGCTGCGGCCCAGTGGGTGCGGGGCACATCGGGGTAGGGAGCCACGCTGGCGGAGCTGCCGGCGCTCTCCCGCTGCGGAGAGGCCGCGATGACCATTTTGGTGAATTCGGCCCGGGTGACGGAGCGCCCCAGAGCCAGATCGCCGTTCTCGTCGCCCACCATGATGTCCAGTGCGGCGAGGACCTGGGCGGCCTCCTCCTGGGTGTTCTCGGCGGCCAGCGCGGCGGGGACCAGGCTCAGGGCCAGGACCAGGGCCGTCAGGCCGGAAATCAGTCGCTTTTTCATATCGTCTCTCCTTTTAATCATACCGCAGAGCGTCGATGGGGTTGAGCTTGGCGGCCTTGTTGGCGGGCAGGTAGCCGAAGAGCACGCCGATGCCTACCGACACGCCGAAGGCCAGCAGGACCGAGTTGGGGGCGGTTACCGCCGTGAAGGTGGCGCCCCCGGCGGACATGCTGCTTCCGATGAGCATTCCCACCACATTGGCCAGGCCCATACCCATGGCGATCCCCAAGATGCCTCCGATGGCCGAGGTGGTGCCCGCCTCAATGATAAACTGGCTGCGGATATTGGCCCGCTTGGCCCCCAGGGACTTGCGGATGCCGATCTCCCGGGTGCGCTCGGTGACCGAGACCAGCATGATGTTCATAATGCCGATGCCGCCCACCAGCAGGGAGATGGCGGCAATGGCCACCAGGACCACCATCATGGTGCTCATCATGGTATTCATCGCGGCCATCATCTCGGCGGAGGTCATCACGAAATAGTAGTCGTCGGACTGGAAGGTCTGAAAGAGCCGGTTTTCGATGATGGCCTTGGCAACGGGCGCGCTCTCCTGGCTGGGGCAGGTAAAGACATAGCCGGAGATCATGGCGGTGTTGTTCAGCCGCAGGGCGCAGGTGTAGGGGATATAGACCGCGTCGTCGCTGCTCCCCTCGCTCACGTCGCTGGAGGCGGCCTCCAGCACGCCCACCACGGTATAGGGTACGCCCGAGAGATACACCGTCTCGCCCACGCCGCCGCCGCCGAAGGCGCTCTGGCTGAGATAGGCGCCGATGACGCACACATTCCGGGCCCGGTCCACGTCCACGAAGCGGAGGTAGCGCCCCTGGGCGATGCTGTCGCCGCTCATGTTCATATAGTCCTCGCTCACGCCGTAAAGGCTGGTGGAACTCTGATCCTCGCCCCCGGCCCGCACGGCCGCCATGCAGTTGACCATGGGCGTGATGCCGGAGAGATACTGGGGATAATCGGAGGCCAGAGCGTACATATCCTCGGGCTCCACGCTGCGGGAGCTGCCCGCGCCCATGCCGTAGATCTGCACCTGGATCAGGTTGGAGCCCAGGCGCTCAAACTGGTCGTTCATCATCTTCTGCATGCCGTTGCCCAGGCTGGTGATGACGATGACGGCGGCCACGCCGATGATGATGCCCAGCATGGTCAGCAGGGCGCGCATCTTGCTGGTGGCCAGGGACTTCAGGGCCAGGCGGAAGGATTGGCTCAGATTCATGCCCCCACCTCCTCATCGGAGAAGGTGCCGCCGCCGCTCAGGCTGCCGCTCTCCATGGGCTGGACCACCGCCCGGGGGTCGCTGGCGTCCCCGTCATAGATGATGTGTCCGTCCTGGAGGCGGACAATCCGCTTGGCCTGGACGGCGATGGAGTTGTCGTGGGTGATGAGGACCACCGTGTCCCCCTCCTGGTTGAGCTTTTTCAAAAACGCCAGCACCTCCCGCCCGGTGCGGGAGTCCAGGGCGCCGGTGGGCTCGTCGGCCAGAATGACCGAGGGGTCCCCGGCCAGAGCCCGGGCGATGGACACCCGCTGCTGCTGGCCGCCTGAGAGCTGGCTGGGCAGGTTTTTGCATTTGGAGGCCAGGCCCACCCGCTCCAGAGAGCGCATGGCCCGCTCCCGCCGCTCCCCGGAGGACATCCCCGCGTAGAGAAGGGGAAGCTCCACATTTTCCAGCACATTGAGCTTGGGGATCAGATTGTACTGCTGGAAGATGAAGCCCAGCATCTTGTTGCGGATCTCGGCCTGCTGGTCGTCCTGCATGGTGGACACGTCTACGCCGCCCAGATGGTAGGTCCCGGAGGTGGGCACGTCCAGACAGCCGATGATGTTCATGGCGGTGGACTTGCCCGAGCCCGACTGGCCCACGATGGCCACGAACTCCCCCTGATCGATGGTCAGGTCAATGCCGTCCAGGGCGTGGACGGTCTCGTCGCCCATGTGGTAGATCTTGTAGACCTGGCGCAGTTCTATGAGATGTGCCATATCATCACCCCGCCGAGACCATCATGTCCATCAGCGAGGAGGCGGCGTCCATCTCCATGACGATGGTCTCGCCCTCCTCCAGGCCGCTGAGGATCTCCACATACTGCTCGTTGCTCCGGCCAAGCGTGACCTCCCGCCGCTCCAGCTTGGTGGGGTCGGCCACGGTGATGCCGTCCTCGGCCATGGCGCCCTCTCCGGGGACCAGAACCACGCCGCCCGACGTGCCGCGCTCCACGGCCTCGATGGGGACGCACAGGGCCTGGCCCTCCTCCTGGACAATGATGTCGGCCGAGACGTTCATGCCCGGGAGCAGCCCGTCGGGGTCGTCCACCTCCACGGTGACCGGGTAGTTGGTGTTGCCGTTGGTGGTGACGCCGTTGATGTTTACGGTGGTCACGTGGCCGGTGAAGGTCCGCCCGGCCACGGCGGTGGAGGTGATCTCCACCTTCTGCCCCACGGCGATCTGATTGATGTCCAGCTCGTTGATGCTCATGTCAAAGGTGAGGGCGGACAGGTCGTAGATCACCGCCGGGTAGGTCACGCCGCCCGAGGCGCTGGCCGTCATGTTGGTGCCGTCGATGTTGTCCCCCACGTCCAGGTTCTTCTCAATGACCGTGCCGTCGATGGGGGAGGTGATGGTGTAGTCCTCCAGGCGCTGCTGGGCGCTCTGCAGGGAGAGCTGGGCGGTGGCCACGGCGTTTTCGGCGTTCTGCACCGCGATGCGGGCGTTCTCAATCTGGGTGGCCATGTCGGTATCCTCAAAGGAGCCGATAATCTGGTCCTCGGTGACCCGGTCGCCCTCCTTGACGGTGAGGCTGACCAGCTCGCCGCCGGTCTGGGCGGTGACCTGGGAACTGGAGGCGTAGGCGAAGCTTCCGCCGGCGGCGCAGTCCGCGCCCCCCACCGAAGCGGTGCCGGTGGAGGCGTCGGTGAGCGCGCCGGGGTTGTTCACCAGAAGGGTGACTTCCCGCACCAGCGCGCCGCCCGCCCCCACGCTGTCGGTGGCGGAGATGGAGTCGATGGTCCCGGTGAGGACCTCGCTGGTGCCGTCTACCCGGACAGAGGCGCTCTGCCCCACAAAAAAGGAGGCGGCGTCGGCGGCATGGAAGGAGACGGTGAGCTTCATGTGCTCCCGGTCCAGGATATCCGCGATGGGGGCGCCCAGCGTGACGTCGTCCCCCTCCTCCACATACAGGTGGGTGACGATTCCGGTGTCGGTGGCCTTGACCAGTGCATTCTCCTGGGCGTCGCTCTGGCTGTCCAGCAGATCCTGATAGCTCAGCCGGGCGCTCTCCAGAGAGAGCTGGGCGTTGCGGACCGAGATCTGGGCCTGCTCCACGCTGTTCTCCACGTCGGTCGAGTCGATGCGGAAGAGCACGTCGCCCTGATGTACTTCCTGGCCCTCCTCAAAGGGGGCCTCCAGAATCTCACCGCTGACCAGCGTGGTGAGCTGGTAGGAGGCCGTGGGCTCGATGGTGCCGGAGCCGGAAACCCGGACGCTCATGTCCTGATAGGCCGCCTGGCCGGTCACATAGACGCTGCCGCTGGCGGTGGTGCCGCCGCCCATGCAGCCCCGGAACAGGAACACGACCAGCGCCGCCACAACCACGACGGCCAGCAGGCGCTTGGGCCATTTGCGCTTTTTCTTGGGGGGTTGGAAGGCGGGCTTTTCCTGAGGTTGCTGCGCCGGTTTTTCTTCCGTGCCCGGTTTGACTTGCATTGTTTCCATAGTGCTACTCCTTACTTTCGTCTCCCCGCGCCGCGGGGGGATTGGGGGCGGCCATGCCCCGTTTGAGAATATCCAGCTGGACCCGGTAGCGGGCGCATACCGCCCCCGAGTCGCCGCCCACAGCCGCGGCGCACAGCGCCGGGGCAGTGATGCCGAAGAGAATGTGGAGGAGCTCACCGAGCTCCTCCTCCCGCCTCAGATTGAGGCGGGAGAGATCAATATAGCCGATCAGCCGCTCCGCCAGGCGCTGGGGCCAGAGAGTGCGGAGCAGAGAGATTTGATGGACGCCCAGATTATTGCGGACCACCTGAATGAGCTCCCGCTGTTCCTGGAGGCGGGCGTCCTCCCCGGCCTGCTCCACCATGCGGGTCAGAGCGGCGAAGAGATCGCCCCGTTCCGCCTCAAGCAGATGGATCAGCCGCTCCAGCAGCCCCTCCGCATGGCGCTCCATCAGATAGCGGAAGAGATCCTCCTTGTCGGAGAAGTACATGTAAAAACTGCCCCGGGGGATACCGGCCTCCCGGATGATCTGATTGATGGAGGCCTCCGAATAGGGCTTTTGGGCGAACTCCCGCCGGGCCGAGCGGAGAAATGTCTCCCGCTTCTCCTCCGGCAGGTTGAAAAATGTGTTGCTGGGCATCGACAAACCTCCTTCCCGGCAGCATGGACCCTATGTTATATGACAACCTGTCATATGTCAATTCCGCCGGGAGAAGATTTAAAATTTTGTTACAATTGTCCGCCGGTCTGGTTCATCATAGCGCACAAAAGCAAAAGACAACCCAAAGAATGGATTAAGATTTCATTAAAAATATGGACGCGAAATAACTGTATATATAAGATAGATACAATATATACGGAATGGGAGGGAATGTCAAGAAAAAAGCAATGGAAAAACTGGGATAAACAGGTATAAGCCGGGGCCGGTATGTCCACAATAGCCTCGGAGGTGTTCAAACGATGAATGAATCGCGGAAGAACCGAATCGGCGACTTCCTGGCGGGAAAGGGCTTCTACATAGTCCTGTTCCTGTGCGTCGCCGCCATTGGAATTTCGGGCTATTACCTGCTCCACACCCTCAACGACCCCGGCGAGAGTCAGACGGTCGCCGGTCCCATGGAGATCACCGTCACCCCGACCCAGCCGGAACACAGCGCGCCGCCCTCGATTGAGCCGGTGCGGCCCACCCAGCCGGCGGCAGCCGTGGTGCGGCCCAGCGCCGCGCCCACGCCGGCCCCTACCTCCGCCCCGGAGGAGGCCCAGGCCCCCACGGCGGAATTCTACGTCTGGCCCCTTCAGGGCGAGGTCCTCCACCCCTACAGCATGGAGGCGCTGGCCTATGACCCCACTATGGGGGACTGGCGCACCCATGACGGGCTGGACCTGTCCGCGCCGGCCGGGACACAGGTCATGTCCGCCGGAGACGGTACGGTCCTCTCGGTGGTCCAGGATGATCTGATGGGGACCAGCGTCTCGGTGGACCACGGAAACGGGATGGTCAGCGTCTACGCCAATCTGGCCGCCGTGCCCGCGGTAGAGGCCGGAGATACCGTCCGGGCGGGGGACGTAATCGGCACGGTGGGGGACACCGCCATCGCGGAAAGCGGCCTGGGGCCGCATCTCCACTTCGCCATGCGCCTGGAGGGCGAGAGCGTGGACCCGGCGGAATACCTGCCCTGATTTTTTTCCAGACAAGCAAAAAAACAGCGCCGGAGCGGGTGGGAACCCGGCTCCGGCGCCGTCTTTCCTTCGGGGAGTTACGGCGAATCGGCGGTTTCCTCCGCCGGAGGCGGCGGAGAGGGGACGTACTCCAGGATGTCCCCCGGCTGGCAGTCCAGGGCCCGGCAGATGGCCTCCAGCGTGGTGAAGCGCACCGCCTTGGCGTGATTGTTCTTTAAAATGGACAGATTGGCCAGAGTCAAGTCCACCTTCTGGGCCAGCTCGCTCAGGCTCATCTTCCGTTTGGCCATCATCACATCCAGATTGACGACGATCGGCATGGCGCTTCCTCCTCAGATGGTCAGATCGTTTTCTTCCTTCAGACTGGCGGCCTGCCGGAAGAGGGCCGACATCACCAGAAAAAGCAGCCCGCCCATGAAGAAGATGGGGACGAACAGGCCGCAGTAGGTCAGCACCGGCCGGATGGACTGGAAATACCACACGCCCCACGCCACCCGGACCAGGGCGGCCGCCGCAATGCAGAAGCAGCACACCGCCGCCCGGCGCAGATTGCCTGCGTTCTCCCCGCAGAAGGGAGTCCCCCGCAGAATGGTATCCAGCACCCGCCGCCCCTGCCAGAGGATGATGGCGGTACATACGCCGCAGAAAAAGAGGAACAGGGCCATCATGGCGATGTAGGGGTGGGTGGACATCGTATACAGGGGAGAGCCGAAAAGATTCCCCAGCCCATCGTCAAAATCATACTGAAAGACCGAGACGAGCTGATCCAGATCAATCTGGAACCGGCGCTCGGTCAGAAAAGGCGTCAGGGGCAGGGCGAGTAGATTGCATACAAATGTGATGGTCACCAGAACGTTCAGCACCCGGGCCAGGGTGTGGATACGCGTGCGCTCCATGGCAGTTCCCTCCTTTGTTGAGGGTATCATACCACGGGTTATATTGAATGTCAATTAAATTTTATTGAAAAACAATAAAAATGGCGGTTAAGACCGTACCTCTAGCTGGTCCAGAAAGGCGGCGATGGGCTCGTGGAGGATCAGATCGGCCCGGCTGTCATAGGGGGTGGTGCTCTTGTTGATAAGGACCAGACGATTTCCCCGGTAATACTGGATGAGCCCCGCGGCGGGGTAGACGGCCAGAGAAGTCCCGCCGATGAGGAGCAGATCGGCCTGCTGGATGGCCTGAAGGGCGCCCAGCATGACCTCCTGGTCCAGAGGTTCCTCATAGAGGACCACGTCGGGCTTGACCACGCCGCCGCAGACGGGACACCGGGGCACGCCGGTGGTCTGAAGCAGAAAGTCCAGACCGTAGAACCGGCGGCACTTCGTGCAGTGGTTCCGGTGGACCGAGCCGTGGAGCTCATAGACCCGGGTGCTGCCGGCGGCCTGGTGGAGGCCGTCGATGTTCTGAGTCACCACGGCGGAGAGCCGCCCGGCCCGCTCCAGCTCCGCCAGCTTCCGGTGGGCGGCGTTGGGCTGGGCGTCGGGATAGAGCATCTTGCTGCGGTAGAAGCGGAAAAATTCCTCCGGGTCCTGCTCAAAAAAGGTGTGGCTCAGGATGGTCTCCGGGGGATAGGCGTACTGCTGGTGGTAGAGGCCGTCCACGCTGCGGAAATCCGGGATGCCCGACTCGGTGCTCACCCCCGCGCCGCCGAAAAAGACGATGCGGCGGCTCTCGTCCACCCACTGCTGAAACTGGGCCAGCTGGGGCGATTTGCCCATAAAAACCACTCCTTTTCGTTATTATTATACGGTATAATACAATTTGCAATTAAAATCCGCCCCGCTCTTTTCCCGCAGAGCCCGTTGTGGTACAATGGGGACCATCTGCCAGAGACAGGATGGATGTTACATGGACTACGAATTTGCCCCCATGGAGGGGATTACGGACTGGCGCTACCGCCGGGCCCACAGCCGGGCCTTTTCCGGGGTGGACCGGTATTATATGCCCTTTTTATCCCCCGGTCAGGGCCACGCCTTTACCCGGCGGGAAAAGGAGGAGATCGACCCCGCCCACAATGAGGGCGTTCGGGTGGTGCCCCAGCTGCTCACCCGCCGGGCGGAGGACTTCCTCTGGGCGGCAGGCGAGCTGGCCGCCCTGGGCTACCGGGAGGTGAACCTGAACCTGGGCTGCCCCTCGGGCACCGTCACCGCCAAAGGAAAGGGGGCGGGCTTTCTGGCCCGCCCGGAGGAGCTGGAGGCATTTTTGGACGCGATCTTCTCCGCCGGCCTGCCCATCGCCATCTCCGTCAAAACCCGGCTGGGTATGCGCAGCGAGGAGGAGTTTCCCGCCCTGCTGGCCCTCTACAACCGCTATCCCATCGCCCGGCTCATCATTCACCCCCGGGTGCGGGAGGACTACTACCGCCGTCCAGTGCGGCCGGGGGCTTTTGTCCGGGCCCTGGGGGAGAGCCGGAACCCGGTGGGGTACAACGGGGACCTGGTGACGGCGGAGGACTGCCGCCGGGCGGAGCGGACCTGGCCGGATCTGGCCTCCCTCATGGCGGGGCGGGCTCTGGTGGGGGACCCGGCCCTCTTCCGGAAGGCCCGGGGCGGCCCGCCGGCCTCCAAAGAGGAGCTGGAGCGCTTCCACGGGGAACTCTATGAGACCTACGCCGCCGCCTTCGGCAGCCGCCGCAACGCCATGCTGCGGATGAAGGAGCTCTGGTTTTACCACATCCATCTCTTCCGGGACGGGGAGAAGTACGGCAAACACCTCAAAAAGGCCCGGGACCCCGCCGAGTTCGAGGCGTGGAGCGCCGCGGCCTACCGGGACCTGGAACTGCTGGAGGACCTGCCCCGGGTGCAGTGAGTCAGGATTTCTGGAAAAAGTCGCACCAGGGCCGCAGCGTGCAGCTCTGACAGTCGGGCTTGCGGGCCATGCACACCGCCCGGCCGTGGAGGACCATCCGGTGGCAGAAGTCGTTGGACTCCTCCGGCGGCAGCACGGCGCGGAGCTGCTGCTCCACCTTGGCCGGGTCCTTGGTGCCGTCGGTGAGGCCCAGACGGCCGGTGATGCGGATGCAGTGGGTGTCGGCCACCACCACGCCGGGGGTGTGATAGACGTCCCCCAGTATGAGATTGGCCGTCTTGCGCCCCACGCCGGGGAGCTTCAGCAGTTCCTCCATGGTGTCGGGCACCCGGCCGCCGTAGTCCTCCAGCAGCATCCGGGCGGAGGCCACGATGTCCCGGGCCTTGGCCCGGAAGAAGCCGGTGGAGCGGATGTACTCTTCCACCTCGGTCACGTCGGCCGCCGCCAGAGATTCCAGGGTGGGGAAGCGGGCGAAGAGAGCGGGGGTGACTTTGTTGACCCGCTCGTCGGTACACTGGGCGGCCAGGCGCACCGAAAAGAGCAGCTCATAGGGCTTGGGGTACTGAAGGGAGCAAAGCCCGTCGGGATAAAGGCGCTTGAGCTCCTCGATGATGGAGCGCACCTGGGAGGGCTCTTTCATAATCTGGATCACCTCATGCAGTCGGGATTATCATCGGCTCTATTTTACCACAGGGCCTGTGAAAAGACGACAAAATCTTTTTGGAACCCCGTTGTATTTTCCTACGCGCTCCGCTATAATCAAAAAAGTACAGCCAGGAAGGGGGCGGAAACGCCCTGGGACACGACAGGAGGAGACGAGCAATGGTAAAGGAGATCATGGATTTCGTTTTGGCCCAGGACCCGGAAGTGGGCCGGGGCATCCGGGCCGAGTATGAGCGCCAGTGCCGGAACATTGAGCTCATTGCCTCGGAGAATATTGTCAGCCCGGCGGTGCTGGCCGCCATGGGTACGGTGCTGACCAATAAGTACGCCGAGGGCTATCCGGGCAAGCGCTATTACGGCGGGTGCCAGTATGTGGACGTGGTGGAGGACCTGGCCCGGCAGCGGGCGTGCCGCCTCTTCGGTGCGGACCACGCCAATGTGCAGCCCCACAGCGGCGCCAACGCCAACTACGCCGTCTATCAGGCCCTGTGCAACGTGGGCGACACGGTGCTGGGCATGGACCTGGCCAACGGCGGGCACCTGACCCACGGAAGCCCGGTGAATTTCTCCGGCAAAAACTATCATATCGTCTCCTACGGTCTCGACTCCAAGGGTTTCATCGACTATGACCAGGTCCGGGACCTGGCCCGGGCCCACAGGCCCAGGATGATCATCGCCGGCGCCTCCGCCTATCCCCGGGTGATCGACTTTGCCACCTTTGCCGATATCGCCCACGAGGTGGGGGCCTATCTGGTGGTGGACATGGCCCACATTGCCGGTCTGGTGGCGGCGGGGCTCCACCCCAGCCCGGTGCCCTATGCCGACGTGGTGACCACCACCACCCACAAGACCCTCCGGGGTCCCCGGGGCGGCATGATCCTGTGCAAGGAGGCCCTGGCCAAGAAGATCGACTCGGCGATTTTCCCCGGCAGCCAGGGCGGCCCGCTGGAGCACATCATCGCCGCCAAGGCGGTGGCCCTGGGGGAGGCCATGCGCCCGGAGTTCAAGACCTACCAGGCGCAGGTGCTCCAGAACGCCAAGGCCCTGGCGGGCTCCCTGATGGAGGCGGGCTTCGACCTGGTCTCCGGGGGCACGGACAACCACCTGATGCTGGTGGACCTGCGCAAGGCGGGCGTCACCGGCAAGGAGCTGGAGCGCCGTCTGGACGAGGTGTGCATCACCGTCAACAAAAACGCCATCCCCAACGACCCGGAGAAGCCCTTTGTCACCAGCGGCATCCGGGTGGGCACCCCGGCGGCCACCACCCGCGGCATGAAGGAGGAGGATATGGTCCTCATCGGCCGCATGATCTGGCAGGCTGCCACCGATTTTGACGCCAAGGCCGCCGGGATCCGCGCCGCGGTGGAGGAGCTCACCGCACGCTATCCCATCTATCAGGATTAAACGAAGCGGGCCCCTGTCCTTTGGGACAGGGGCCCGTTTGCCGTAAAATTTATAATCCATCCAAATGTCCCCCGGGACGCGTCCGGCCCGGGGGGCGTTCATTTGTTAATCGATCTCAAGGTTGGCCAAGCGATAATAACCGTTGGTCATCTCGATCTTCATCTGGAGGGCGTTGTGGAGGTCCACCGTGTAGTGCTCCGGCAGGTCCTCCGCCTCCATGTCCGCCGAGAAGGCCAAATTGCCGTCCAGATAGATATTCAGGGTTCCTTTATCCATCACCTCCCCATCCAGATGGCCCATATCAAAGCTGAGGGTCTCATACTGGCCGTTCAGGTTGTACAGGGCCCAGCCATCTTTGTTACCCCAGCCATATTGAGCAGCGTTGGCATATTTCCGGCCGGACATCTCCACGGTGGCATGGCTCTCAAAGTAGCTTGACTGATAGGGCGGGCAGACGGTGTTGAGGTACTGTTTGACGCCGGGGGCCTCGCCGATGTAGACCCGCTGGCTGGCCCCGTCCCAGCTGACGTTCTTGCCCAGGTACTCGCTCACCGCCCGCAGGGGCACGTAGGTGGTGCCGTTGTAGACGAAGGTGTCCACCGGGTTGCCGTTGGCGTCGGTGGGCTCCATCTTCACCCCGTCCACGTAGATCTCGGACCCGGTGAGGACCTGGATGGTCTTACTGGCGAGGGCCGCCCCCGCCGGGACGGCCAGCCCCGCCACCAGCGCCATGGTCAGCGCCCCGGCCAAAAAGTCGCGCACTCGATGCAGTTTCATTCTGGTTCCTCCTCATGTTCTGAATTCCACCCGGGCGCCCCGGGGACCGCGTCCGGCCCCCGGGCCCGTGGCGGAAAACAAAAACGCCGTGCAGGGGTTTCCCCTACACGGCGCTCGGAAGAGCCTTCCGGAAACGCACACCGGCGCGACGACAGAAAACGCGAATCCGCGCCCCCTTGTAAAGGGCGCAAAATTCCCGTATAATGTACGTGCGGCGCGGCAAATGCCGCGGTGTAGGTGGATGTGTCACCTGCGCAGGCGCGCCGGGGCTCCTACCCCCCGGCGTGCTGCCGCATTTTTGTTTTCCGCACCCATTATACCGGAGAAACGGGAGAGATGCAATATCATCGGTTAATTTGCGGAAGATTCTTTCTCAATGGCGTGGATCAGATCCACCCGGCGCTGATGACGCCCCCCCTCGAAGGGGGTGGTGAGAAAGACCTCCACAATCCGCTCGGCCATGTTCCGCCCGATGAGCGCGCCCCCCAGGGCCAGCATGTTGGCGTCGTTGTGGCGGCGGGTCATCTCGGCGGAGAGGGGCTCGGAGCACAGGGCGCAGCGGATGCCCCGGACCTTGTTGGCCGAGATGGAGATGCCGATGCCGGTGGTACAGACCACGATGCCCCGCTGGCACCGGCCGGAGGCCACCGCCTCGGCGGCCGCGCGGCCGTAGACGGGGTAGTCCACGCTCTCGGTGGAGTGGCAGCCGCAGTCCTCCACCTCATAGCCGTGGGACTCCAGCCAGGCTTTGATGTGCTCCTTCATGGCGAAGCCGCCGTGATCGCTGCCCAGAGAAATTTTCATAGAAAAAAGACCTCCTTCTGAATCACAGTTTGATTTGGCGGGGGGTATGTTTTTCATAGACGCTAAGATACCGGAAGCCGCACCCGGCCAAGAGCGCATAGGCCTCCTTCACACCCAGGCCCACCCGCTCGGGGGCGTGGGCGTCGGAGCCCACGGTGATGCGCTCCCCGCCGTGGGCGCGGTAGCGCTCCAGCACGCCCCGCCAGGGCGCGATGGTCTTTCCGCAGTAGGTGTTGAGCTCGATGCCCCGGCCGGTCTCCACCACCCGGCGGAGGATGGCGTCGATGCGCCCCCAGTACCGGTCCAGGGTGATGGTCTCGGGCATATAGCGCAGGGGGTAGATGATGTGGCCCACCACGTCGTAGCAGTCGGGGAGCTCCACCAGGCGCTCCATGGAGGCGAAGTAGTCGTCCAGGGCGGCGTAGCACTGCTCCGGGGTGTCGTAGGGACCGCAGTAGAAGTCCGCTCCCCCGGCCTGGGGGCTGCGGTTGTGGAGGGAGCCGATGACGAAGTCCACCTCCGGCCGGGCCAGCATCGCCCGGGCGTACTCCGGGTCGAAGGGGGCCCCGCCGTACTCAATGCCCAGGCGGAGGGTCAGCCTTCCGGCGAACTGCCCGGCGGCCTGACGGTACTGCTCCAGGGCGGGGGCCCAGTCGTAGGGCTCCTCCCAGCGGCCGTCCAGGGTGAGGCGGTCGTAGTGGTCGGTGACGCACAGCTCCGAGAGGCCCGCCCGGACGGCGGCCCCGGCCAGCTCGGTCAGGGGGTGGTCCGCGTCGGGAGAGAGGCGGGAGTGGGTGTGGTAGTCGATGAGATACATGGGGGAACCTCCTTTCTCAGAACGGCCAGGAGAAGAACCACCGCAGGCAGGCGGCGTACCCCACCGGAATGCTCAGGCCGATGAGGACGGGATAGAACGCGGCGTAGAGCCCCGCGCCCACGCCGGGCACGGCGCAGACCAGGCGGCGGGAGCGGGGGGGACCCAGCTCCAGAATGTCGTTGAGGACATAGGCCAGGGCAAAGCAGAGGAACAGGATGGAGGGGAAGTAGTGGTATGCGAAGGTGGTCCGGCTGATGAAGAACCAGGGGGCCAGCTGGGAAAAATAGGCCACCAGCACAAAGAGCGCCTTGGAGGAGCGGCGGGGGGAGGCGGTGCTGACCCAATAACCCACCCCCATATACGCCAGCAGAAGGGCCAGGAGGAGCAGTCCGCTCCCCAGTTTTGCCAGGGGCGTCTGCGCGGGGTCGGTAATGCCGGCCACCTCCATCAGGCTCACGCACAGCCCCAGCCCGGTGACGGCGAAAAAGACCATCCGGCTCAGGAACCGCCGGAACGCCTGGGCGGCGCAGGTCATCATGGCCAGCAGTCCGCCCCAGCACACCACCGGGTTGGAGAAGGCGGCAAAGCGGGTGTGGTAGCCCGCGCCGTCCTCCATATAGTAGAGAATGGGCCGGGCGTCCACAATCCACTGGTACCAGCGGGACTCATAGGGATGGGTGGCGTGGACTCCCTCGTGATAGGTGAGCATATACCACTGGTTTTGAAGCATGATGCCGCTCAGGCTGTCCTGGGAGATGGTTTCGGGCTCAAAGTCCGCCCCGCCGGTGAAATGGCCCCACAGATTGTGCAAGAGGACGGGCAGGTTCTCCCCAAAGCCGGAGAGGGTGTTTCCCAGCGAGAGGTCCACCCCCTTCGCCGCGGCGTAGGGCAGGTAGGACGCGGTGTAGATGACCGCCGGAAGAAGCACGAAGCACAGCACGGAAAAAGCCAGCGTCTGAATCAGCCACGGCCGCAGCCGGACCGGGCGCTCCGCCGCCGCCTCTGCCCGGGGCCAGTCCCGGAGTTTGAAGTAGAGCCCGATGAAGTAGAGCGCCGCAAGCCCGGCGCCGCCGTAGAGAACCGTCCACTTGCTGGCCGCGCCGATGCCCCAGAAGAGCCCCGAGAGGAAGAGCCACCGCGCGCCCTTCCGAAACGGAGTCCCGGCGGGCAGGGTCAGGTAGCGGTACATGAAGTAGTACATGAGCAGGATGAAGAACACCGCATAGGTGTCGATGGTGGCGATGCGGGTCTGGGTCAGGTGCATAAAGTCGAAGGCAAAGAGGCACGTGCCGCAGAAGGCCACCGGAGTCTTTCCGAAGAAATTCTTCAAAAAGAGGTAGAGGATGGGGAGCATGGGCACGCCGAACAGGGCCCCCATAAAACGCCAGCCGAAGGGGGTCATGCCGAAGAGGGCAATGCCCACGCTCAGGATGAGTTTGCCCAGGGGCGGATGGGAGACCTCGTAGGGATAGACCCCCCGCAGGTGCTCATAGGCGGTGCGGGCGTGGTAAATCTCGTCAAAATAGGTGGAGTTGTACCAGCTGGAGGCGGCGGGCACCACATCCTGCTCGTCAAAAAGGGCGCTCCCCGTTCCGCCGGTGACCAGGCCCGTCAGGTCCACCTGCTCCCCGTTCTGGTCCAGAAAGGCCAGCTCCCCCAGCTCAAAGGGGTCGCTGGTGGTGTCCCCGGTGATGCGCAGGTACTGGAAGGAGCGGGGGTTGGTGAGCTCGACGGTCTCCCATTTGAAGAGCAGGTCGTAGCTCTGGGGAAGGGCGTAGCTGGGGGCGTAGCCCTCGGCGGCGGCCCAGTAGTAGTCCAGAATCTCCCCGTCCGCATCCCGGTGGGTCCACAGGGTGGACCAGTACTCCCCGTCCTGGGAGATCTCGATGTTATAGTTGCCGGTGCCCAGACCGGTGTAGTAAAACAGGGAGGCGGCGTAGATGGGCTGAGAAAAGGAGACTTCCACCGTCTCGCCGTCGGAAAAGGCCTGAAAGGACTGGGGATTGGTGGTGGAACCCAGGCGAAAGAAGGCGGTGGCGGCGTAGACAAGGGTGAGCAGAAGCATCAGCACCCGGTCCCGCCGGTCCAGCGGCGTACACCGCCCGGCAAAGGTCATGGGGGCGGGAGGGAGGTCCGGCGTCTCTCCGGCGAGCTGGAGCAGGGCGTCGGTATCCGTCCGGCGGCGGAGCATCAGCCAGTACCAGCCGAAAAAGCAGAAGATACACACCAGCAGCACCAGGGGAAAAACGATGGCGGGGGTGAGATAGGACAACACGTTCATAGGGCATCCTCCGTCAGGACAGCAAAATAGGGGATGGACGAAGTCCATCCCCTATTCTATTTCTTTTTCTTCCGTTTGTCAAAGAATCCTTCCAGTTTTTCCCCCAGGGTCTCCTCGCCGCTCTGGGGGGGCAATTCCCCCATGGCCCGGCCGAAGGCGCGCAGCGCCTCCTTCTGTTCGCCGTTGAGGCCGCGGGGAACCTGCACCGTGACGGTGACGTACTGATCGCCCCGTACGCGGCTGTTGTTTACGGAGGGCATGCCCTTCCCCCGCAGGCGGAAGGTGGTGCCGCTCTGGGTGCCCTCGGGCAGAGTCCACTTGACCTTTCCATCAATGGTGGGGATCTCCAGCTCGGCGCCCAGAGTGGCCTGGAGGAAGGTGACGGACTGATCCAGATAGATGGAAGTTCCGTCCCGGCGGAACTGGGGGTGAGGCCGCACGGTGACGCTGATGATCAGGTCGCCGGCGGGACCGCCGTTCTTGCCCGCGCCGCCCTGCCCCCGCAGGGAGATGGCCTGGCCGTTGTCGATGCCCGCGGGGATCTTGACGGTGATCTTCCGCTGGCGGCGCACCGACCCGGAGCCGCCGCAGCTGTGGCAGGGGCTGTGGATGATCTTGCCCGTGCCGCCGCACTTGGGGCACTGGGTGGTGGTGGCGAAGGAGAAGGCCCCGCCCCCCCGCTGGATGCGGATGGTACCCGAACCGTGGCAGTCGGGGCAGATCTCTGCCGTGGTGCCCGGGGCGCAGCCGCTGCCGTGGCAGACGTCGCACTCCTCGCTGCGGGTGAGGGAGAGCTCCTTCTCACAGCCGAAGGCGGCCTCCTCAAAGCGGATGGTCACCGAGGCCCGCAGGGTTTCGCCCTTCATCGGGCCGCTGCGCCGGGAGGAGCTCCCGCCGCCGAAGCCGCCCCCGAAGAAGGAGCCGAAAATGTCGCCCAGGTCGATATCGCCCATATCAAACCCGCCGAAGCCGCCGCCAAAGCCGCCGCCCTGTCCCGCGCCGAAGTTGGGGTCCACCCCCGCGTGGCCGAACTGGTCGTAGCGGGCGCGCTTATCCTTGTCGCTGAGGACCTCATAGGCCTCGTTGACTTCCTTGAATTTGGCCTCGGCCTCTTTGTCGCCCGGGTTCATGTCGGGGTGATATTTTTTGGCCAGCTTGCGGTAGGCCTTCTTTAATTCCTCGTCCGAGGCGTTCCTGCCTACGCCAAGGACTTCATAATAATCTCGTTTTTGTTCCGGCATTGGGTTCACCTCGTTACGCGGAAAGCGGCGGGGCCCAGAGGCCCCGCCCTACGTCGCCGCAGGAGGGGACGGCTGGGCCGTCCCGCCGCATCCGGTTGGAATTTACTTCTTGTCGTCGTCCATGACGGTGTAGTCGGCGTCCACCACGTTGGGGTCGGAGCCGGCGGAACCGGCGGAGCCGTTAAAGCCCGCGCCGCCCATGTCGGGACCGGCCTGGCCGCCCTGGGGGTTGGCCTGCTGGTACATCTTCTCCGCGATGGGATAGAACGCCTTGCTGGCCTCTTCGGTGGCGTTCTTGATGGCCTGCACGTCGCTGCCCTTCAGGGCCTCCTTCAGCTTGTTGAGGGCGGCCTCCACGCTGGCCTTGTCGCCGGCGCTGATCTTGTCGCCCATGTCCTGGAGGGCCTTTTCGGTCTGATAGACCACCTGGTCGCCCTGGTTGCGCACGTCCACCTCTTCCTTGCGCTTCTGATCCTCGGCGGCGTACTGCTCGGCCTCCTTGACGGCCTTGTCGATGTCCTCCTTGGACATGTTGGTGGAGGAGGTGATGGT